>NZ_VWPI01000143.1 GCF_015155755.1 Komagataeibacter sp. FXV3
CCCCTCCCGCACCTGGCGGGGCACGTCCCGGTGCACCGGGGGCTACGGCCGCCAAAAAGGAAAATGACCGTCGCACCCTGGTCGTGGGTCGTGGCATCAGCGTGCAGGGGACCATCCAGGACGCCGAGCGCCTGGTTGTGGAAGGAACGGTTGAATCTTCCCTGATCAACGCATCCGAACTCCAGATCGCGCAGGGCGGCGTGTTCAAGGGCGAAGTTGAGGTTGAGGACGCTGAACTGGCGGGAACGATCGATGGCACGCTGACGGTGCGTGGCAGCCTGACCATCCGTTCGACCGGTCGCCTGCTGGGCAAGGCAAAGTGCCGTCGCCTGAAGGTGGAAGATGGTGGTCAGGTCACTGGCCAGCTTGAAATGATCACCACCCCCGGCGCGCCGGCCGCCCCTGCGGCACCTGCTGCCCCCGCCGCGCCGCCGCGCCCGGCTGCGGAATAAGTGGTCCGATCCGCCCGCATCCTGTCGGGCGGATACAAAAAAACGCCAGTGGCAGTCATGCCCTGGCGTTTTTTAATGCAATTCCCAAGACGCCATTTGAAACAGTGATGAAGCTTTTCCCAGAAAGCTTCAGGGAACCCCGCCTTTTTGAAAAAAGGCGACACCCAGAAACTTTCATGACGTCTTTAGAAATTTCTGAGGGAAAACGGCTCAGGCCACGTTATCGCGACGATCACGCAGTTTGACATAGGCAAGCTGCGCATGTTCCGCGCAGTACGGCTTGCCCGGCAACGGGGTGGCCCCACAGAAATGGAAGCCCGGCGTACCCGGGTCACCCAGCGGCCAGCAGCAGGACTGACTGCTGCGCCGACGCGGCTCACTGACCGGACGCAGGGCGGCTTTCGCCGCGGCACGGGGCTGTGCGCGGGTGGCACGAGGTGCGGGGGCCGCATCCTCTGCCACCGGGGTTGCCCCCGCGGGCTTGGGCTGCGGTGCGGGCGTCGGGACCGCCTGCGCCTTGGCGGGAGCCTTTTCCGATGCTGGGGCGGCGGATGTAACCGGAGTTGCCGTCACTTCGGGTTTTGGGGCGGCTGGCGTATTTTCGACAGCGGGTGGGGCCGCCGTGGCTTCCGCTGTCGTGGCGGCTGGTGCAGGGGCCGCCTTTGCCGCACGCCGGATGGGCGATGGACGCGGCTTGAGGCCCAGACGGTGCGCCTTGCCAACCACCGCGTTCTTGGTAACAGATAGCTGACGGCCGATTTCTGCGGTCGATAAGCCCTGCTGCCACAGATCACGCAGGCGCGCGATCGTCTCCTCGGTCCATTCCATCGCCATCGTTCTGCACTCCTTACGCGGAATGGTGGGAAATTAGGCTTATACTGTGCCCGGCTCAACTGCCATAATACAGAATCTTGTGGACAGTTCTGCGCATAACCTGTTTGCAACCCCGGTAAAACACGACTGGGGGTACCAAATCAGGTCAGGCGTGGATCAGCCTGATCTTCCCACCTTCAACCCTCATGGTCAGATGACCTGCCTTGAGTTCACGCGCCAGCTTGCCAAATACCTCGTTCCGCCAGCCATGAAAGGCTGGAATATCCGCCGCGTCATCCAGCGCGAAACGGTCCAGGTCCTCGGACGAGGCCACCAGCTTGGGTGCGACACGATGCGTCTCACAACAGGTGGCCAGCAGCACCTTGAGCAGCGCGATCAGGGCCGGTGAAGGACGCTGCGCATCCTTTGCCCGCCCTTTGGGTAAGCGCGGCAGGTCCGCTTCCGGTTCCATGGCCGCCTGCGCCACGGTTTCCAGCAGGGCCTGACCGCTGCGTCCTTCGGCAAAACCACGTGAAACACCACGCACCCGGGCCAGCGCATCGACCGTACCGGGCACTGTCGCCGCGATTTCCATCAGGCTTTCATCCTTGAGCAGCCTCTGGCGTGGCACGTTGACGCGCTGGGCCTCCCCCTCGCGCCACGCAGCGACGGCACGCAATATGCCCAGCATCCGCCGGTTGTTGGTGCGCGGGCGCATCTTTTCCCACAATGTCAGCGGGTCAGGACGGAATGTGGTGGGATTGTTCAGGATATCCAGTTCTGCCGCGACCCAGTCCAGACGCCCTTCACGTTCCAGCTGGACCAGCAGCTTTTCATAAACCAGCCGCAAATAGGTGACATCCGCCGCCGCATACCCGATCTGGGCCGGGGAAAGCGGACGCGCCGCCCAGTCGGAAAAACGGTGTGACTTGTCAATCTGCACCCCCAGCAGGGAGGAGACGAGGTTGTCATACCCCACCTGATCACCATATCCCGCCACCATGGCCGCGACCTGCGTATCAAACAGGGCGGCCGGCAGGCGGTCAAACAGATGCAGGAAGATTTCCAGATCCTGCCGCGCGGCATGGAACACCTTGACCACGCTGGCATCATCCAGCAATGCCCCGAGGGGAGACAGGTCGATGCCCGGGGCGGTCGTATCGATCACCACCACGTCTTTTTCCCCGGCCAGCTGCACCAGACACAGCTCGGGCCAGTAAGTCCGCTCGCGCACGAATTCGGTGTCGATCGTCACAAATGGCTCATGCCGCAGTCGCGCGGTTACAGCCTCAAGCTCCGCTGTGGTGGTCACCAGCACAGGGGCGGAAAATTCGGGTCGGGATACACGTGCCATGCGGTGCAGTTATCATGCCTGTGCCCTGTTGCGAAAGCGGGGAAAACCGCATGACGCCCCCCTGCATTTCCGTTGACGGTGCCCCATCCCTTCCGGCATCAGCCACATATCCCTTTTTTCATTCCTGACGGACCCCAGATGAACACCCGCCCCACCACCGATGATGGCAGCCAGTTCCTGACCCAGCTGGGCCAGAATACCCGCCAGCCCAACAGCCCTGAAGAAGCCCGGCTGGAGCGTGTGCCCGCGCCAGAACGCGGGCGGAACTATGTCGTGCGCTTTACCGCGCCGGAATTCACATCGCTCTGCCCGGTTACAGGACAGCCGGATTTCGCGCATATCGTCATCGACTACATTCCCGATGAATGGATTGTGGAAAGCAAATCGCTCAAGCTGTTCCTGACCAGCTTCCGCAACCATGGCGCCTTCCATGAAAAGTGCTCGGTACAGATTGCGACGACACTGGTGGACCTGCTGAAGCCTGTATGGCTGCGGATCGGGGCGTACTGGTATCCGCGTGGCGGCATGCCGATTGATGTGTTCTGGCAGACCGGCGCACCACCCGAAGGGGTGTGGATCCCGGCACAGGACGTACCCGGCTATCGCGGTCGCGGCTAACAGCCTGTTAAAAAATAATATTGTTACAGAAATAAAAGTTGCTGGATGCCACCTTTTTTCAAAAAGGCGGCATTTTCAAAAGCTTTTTATGATTGCTGGCTGTTTTCTGGGCTGACTTTTCAAACAGTCTCCCAGACTGTTTTGTAGGTAGCTATTTCACAGAGCTTCATATGAAACAGCCCGAAGATACCGGGGGCTTTTGGTGCCATTTTTTACAGGGATCTGAAAAACGTCGCCGTTAAAAAAGACGATATCCGGGCATGTCTGTATTTTTATCAAGGGATCGTTTTCAAATCCCCCTGAAAGACAGGCATAAAAAAAGCGCCCCTGCATGGGGCGCTTTTTCGCAGGTCCGTCATGATCCCGCCCCGGTTACGGGGCGGAATAGACCATTAGATGGACATGGCCGGAACGGCGGACTGTCCGGCTTCGATCTCGGCACGGGCCGACTGGATCTTGTCCATGAGGATATCAAGCGCAGGCACGTTCATCTTGTCCGCTTCCTCATAGGATTTTTCCAGCGCGGCCAGACGTGCTTCCGCATCATCAACCGACAGGTCTTCCACCTTGAGCGCCCGGTCGGCAAGGATGGTGCAGTGGGTCGGCGCGATATCGGCAAACCCACCCGCCACGAAGAAGCGATGCATCACGACATCACCTTCATACACATCAACCACACCACCGCGCAGTGTCAGCATAAGCGGTGCGTGTTCCGGCATTGCCGCGATGTCACCTTCCGACCCCGGCATGACGACCATATCGGCGTCATGCGCGAACAGCACCTTCTCCGGACTGACAATCTTGACCTTAATGGACATGGTCTATCTTCCTTGCGTCAGTGGGTCGGGGTTCAGGCCGATTCCTTCATTTTCTCGGCCTTGGCCACCGCTTCCTCGATCGCACCGACCATGTAGAAAGCGCCTTCGGGCAGGTGGTCATATTCACCAGCCACGATCGCCTTGAACGAACGCACCGTATCTTCCAGCGACACCAGCTTGCCCGGCGCACCCGTGAACACTTCGGCCACGTGGAACGGCTGGGACAGGAAGCGCTGGATACGACGTGCACGTGCCACGATCAGCTTGTCGTCTTCCGACAGTTCATCCATGCCCAGGATGGCGATGATGTCCTGCAGGGACTTGTAGGTCTGCAGGATACGCTGCACGTCACGCGCTACCTGATAGTGCTCGTCACCAACGATCTTCGGATCGAGCGAGCGGGACGTGGAATCCAGCGGGTCAACAGCCGGATAGATGCCCATTTCCGCGATGGAACGGTTCAGCACCGTGGTCGCGTCAAGATGGGCGAAGGTCGCGGCAGGTGCCGGATCGGTCAGGTCATCGGCAGGGACGTAAACGGCCTGCACCGAAGTGATCGAACCCTTCTTGGTCGAGGTGATGCGTTCCTGCAGCGCACCCATTTCCGTCGCCAGTGTCGGCTGGTAGCCCACGGCGGAGGGAATACGGCCCAGCAGCGCGGACACTTCAGCGCCAGCCTGCGTGAAACGGAAGATGTTATCGACGAAGAACAGCACGTCCTGGCCTTCGACATCACGGAAGTATTCCGCAACCGTCACACCGGACAGGGCAACACGGGCACGCGCACCCGGCGGCTCGTTCATCTGGCCATAGACCAGCGCCACCTTGGACCCTTCGGTCGAATCACCATCAAGCTTGATGACGCCCGCATCCTGCATTTCGTAATACAGGTCGTTACCTTCACGGGTACGTTCACCGACACCGGCAAAGACCGACACGCCGCCATGCGCCTTGGCGATGTTGTTGATCAGTTCCTGAATGATGACGGTCTTGCCCACGCCGGCACCACCGAACAGACCGACCTTACCGCCCTTGAGGTACGGGCACAGCAGGTCAACCACCTTGATGCCCGTGGGCAGGATTTCGGTTGCGGCGGCCTGCTCGTCAAATGCCGGGGCGGCGCGGTGGATCGGCGCGCGACCCTTGCACTGCACCGGGCCACGGTCATCGATCGGTTCGCCGATCACGTTCAGGATACGACCCAGCGTGCCCGGTCCGACCGGCACGGTGATCTGGCTGCCGGTGGCGGACACTTCCGCGCCGCGGCTCAGGCCGTCAGTGGTATCCATGGCAATGCAGCGGACTTCGTGTTCGCCGATTTCCTGCGCCACTTCCAGCACCAAGGTCTGGCCGTTCAGCTGAACGTGCAGTGCTTCGAGGATATGCGGCAGCGTACCCTCGAACTGAACGTCAACAACGGCGCCGCGGACCTGCGTCACGCGACCAACGACATTGCTTTTCTGCGCCTGCGTGGAGACAGGAGCCTCTTGAGTTGTGGTTTCCGACATGGGACAGCTCCTGTGAGCGTGAAGATCGATCCTCAGACAGCCTGGGCGCCCGAGATGATCTCGATCAGTTCATTGGTAATATTGGTCTGACGCGTACGGTTGTAGGTCAGGGTCAGACGGTCGATGGCCTTGCCAGCGTTCCGGGTCGCGTTATCCATCGCGGTCATCCGCGCGCCGTTTTCACCCGCCGCAGTTTCCAGCATGGTCGCGTACAGCTGGACCTGCAGGTTGCGGGGCAGCAGGCTGGACAGCATCGTGCCTTCGTCCGGCTCGAACTCATAGCTGGCGACGTCGGAATTTTCCGCGTTGTCGTTTTCCGGCAGCGCCAGCGGTACAAGCTGCATTTCCGTCGGCGTCTGGGTCATGACGTTGCGGAACTGGTTGTAAACCAGCGTGCAGACGTCGAATTCACCCTTTTCCAGCAGGGACGTAATCTGTTCACCCAGTTCCGTCGCGGACGAAAAGGGGATTTCCTTGCTGCCGGACAGATGACGGTGACCGATGATGAGGTCAGCGAAATCTCGTGACAGGAAATCATACGTCTTGCGCCCGACCGGCAGGATCTTGACCGTCTTGCCTTCCGCCTGGAGCCTGAGCACCAGGTTACGGGTCGTACGGTTGATGTTGGAATTGAATGCACCGGCCAGACCACGGTCGCTGGACATGGGGACAAGCAGATGCACCTTGTCCTGACCTGTTCCGGTCAGCAGCGCAGGCTGCCCGCCTTCGCCCGCCACGCTGCGACCCACTTCGGCCAGCATGCGGCGCATTGCATCAGCATAGGGCCGTGCGGCCGCCGCGCGGGCTTCCGCCCGACGCAGCTTTGCCGCCGCCACCATCTTCATCGCGCTGGTGATCTTTCGCGTCGATTTGACGCTGCCGATCCGTGCGCGCAGTTCCTTCAGGGAAGCCATGGTTGCCCGATCTTCCTCAGTTGGCGAACTGACGGCCGAACGTCGTCAGGAAATCATTCAGACGGCTTTCGATATCCTTCGTCAGCTGACGCTGGGTACGGATCGATTCCAGAATGTCCTTGCCCGACGTGCGGACATCGTCCAGCAGGCGCTTTTCGTAAGTCGTCACCTGATCGACCGGCACGGCATCGATATAGCCACGTGTGCCGGCAAACAGGACGACAACCTGCTCTTCAACCGACAGGGGCGACGTTTCGGGCTGCTTCAGCAGCTCGACCAGACGCGCGCCACGGGCCAGCTGCTTCTGCGTGGCCGGATCCAGATCGGATGCGAACTGCGAGAACGCCGCCATTTCACGATACTGCGCCAGTTCCAGCTTGATCTTGCCGGCCACCTGCTTCATCGCCTTGATCTGCGCCGCCGAACCAACACGGGACACGGAACCACCGACGTTCACGGCGGGGCGGATGCCACGGTAGAACAGGTCAGTTTCAAGGAAGACCTGACCATCGGTGATGGAAATCACGTTGGTCGGGATGTAGGCGGACACGTCGCCAGACTGCGTCTCGATCACCGGCAGGGCGGTCAGGGAACCTGCGCCATACTTGTCGGACATCTTCGCCGCGCGCTCCAGCAGGCGTGAATGCAGGTAGAACACGTCACCCGGATACGCTTCACGTCCCGGCGGACGACGCAGCAGCAGCGACATCTGACGGTATGCGACGGCCTGCTTGGACAGGTCATCATACACGATCAGGGCATGCATGCCGTTATCGCGGAAGTATTCACCCATGGAGCACGCGGCATACGGTGCAAGATACTGCATCGGGGCCGGGTCGGACGCGGTGGCGGCCACGACGATGGAATATTCCATCGCGCCGGTTTCCTCCAGCGTGCGCACCAGCTGCGCAACCGTCGAACGCTTCTGCCCGATGGCGACATAGATGCAGTAAAGCGACTTCTTTTCGTCACCCAGGGCGTTGACGCTCTTCTGGTTGACGATGGTGTCGATCAGGATGGCGGTCTTGCCGGTCTGGCGGTCGCCGATGATCAGTTCACGCTGGCCACGCCCGATGGGCACAAGCGCGTCAATGGCCTTGATGCCGGTCTGCATCGGCTCGCTGACGGACTGGCGCGGCATGATGCCGGGGGCCTTGATTTCCGCACGCTTGCTGATGACTTCACCAACCAGCGGTCCCTTGCCGTCGATCGGGTTGCCAAGGCCATCGACCACGCGGCCCAGCAGGGCCTTGCCGGTCGGGACTTCAACCACCTTGCCGGTGCGGGCGACGGTGTCGCCTTCGCGCATTGCGGTGTCATCACCGAAAATGACAACACCGACGTTGTCATTCTCAAGGTTCAGGGCCATGCCCTGCTGGCCGCTGGCGGGGAAGTCCAGCATTTCGCCGGCTTCAACATTCTGCAGGCCGTAGACACGGGCAATGCCGTCACCCACCGACAGGATGGTACCTGTCTCGGCAACGTCAACGGCCTTGTCGAACGTAGCGATCTGCTGCTTGAGGATATCCGAAATCTCGGAGGGGCGGATTTCCATCACGCGGCTCCCTTCATGGCATGGTGCAGGCGGGTAAGGCGGGATCTGAGGCTGGTATCATACAGGCGGGCGCCAATGCGCACGACCAGACCGCCCAGCAGGGCCGCGTCAACACGCTCCTGGATATTGACTTTGGAATAGCCGGCCTCGGCAAGGCGGCTGCGAAGCTGGACACGCTGCAGATCGGTCAGGGGATGGGCGGACACGACATCCGCCACCACTTCCCCGCGCCGGGCCGCAGCGATAGCCGCCAGCGCGGCAAGAATTTCACGCAGGCGCGGAAAGCGGCGGTTATTCGCCACCACGCCAACAAAATCACGCATAAGGGGGCTGAAGCCTTCAGCCTCCAGCACGGCATCGACCGCCTTCCGGCTATCACGGATATCAAGCGTGCGATCCGTCAGCGCGGTGCGCAGGTCGGCATTGCCGTCAATCAGTCCGGCAAGGCTGGATGCCTGCTCCAGAACAGGGTCAAGCTGCTTGCGGTCAGCCGCAAGTTCATAGAGCGCCGTCGCATAACGACCGGGAAGGCCATTGGCAATGGAGGCGATCGGTATTGAGGTCGTTCCACCCGAATCCACTGTCCGCTTTTCCAATCCAGAATCTTGATTCAAACACAAGCCGCCTACCCGGAAACCTTGGCCCCGTGCGCTGCTGGCGCGGCTCTAGCACGCAGCGTAAGCGCACGCAACAGATCAGGCAGCCTGCCGGCATCGACCGACACCACTGAACCGCCCGTTTTCCCGCGCACGTGAACGCCCCCGCTACAGGTTGGCGGGATCATACATGCAGGACACCATTTCGGAAACAGGAAACCCGCGATTTTGTTGCGCCCTGGCACGGTTCCGGTGGCGGGATCATTAGGCATTGATATGCATAAAACGCATATCAATGATGCATCAGTTTGAATCGAGCAGCGCCGCAACCTGCCGCGCGCTTTCCTTCGCCCGGATTCCGGTTGAAACCAGCCCCAGACCGGCGATCCCGGCGGCGGCAATGGCCATGCACCACCAGACGACATGCGTGGCCTGGGGGAAGGCTTCCCACTGCACGCCACCGGCCCGCACGCTACCCGCACTCAGCGCACCGCCCAGCGCAATGCCCAGCAGCGCCCCCACCTGCCGGCTGGTGGATGCAATGGCCGCCGCCACTCCCGCCTGCGTGCGCGGCATGCCCGCAATGGCGGAATTGGTAATGGGCGCATTGCACATCCCGAACCCGCACCCGCACAGGCTGTAGGACACCAGCAGCAGCCAGAGCGGCGTATGCGCGTCCAGCCCGGTCAGCAGCAGCGCGCTGATCCCGAATCCGACTGCCGAGATCAGCAACGGCAGCCGCGCGCCGTACCGGCCCGTCAGCCGCCCCGACAGCGGCGCACATGTCATGCTGCCAAAGGCGAAGGGCAACGTGCACAGACCGGCCTGCAGCGCGGGCAGGCCACGCACATCCTGCAGGTAGAGGGTATTGAGGAACAGGAACGCACTGAAAATGGCAAAGGCCAGCACTGCCGTCACGATCGCGCCGGAAAAAGGCCATGCCCGGAAAAACCGCAGGTCGATCAGGGGTGAGGCCGTCCGCCGTTCAACGATGATGAACCCCAGGACCGACAGCCCGCCGAAACCGAGGAATCCGGAAATGGTGGGGGAGGACCAGCCGTAATTATGGGCCTCGATCAACCCGGACGTGACCATGGCCAGCGCCACGATGGCCAGAAGCTGTCCCGGCGCATCAATGCTGCGCCCGCGCCCGCCACGGGATTCGGGTACGAAACGCAGTGTCAGCACGATCGCGATCAGGCCAATGGGCACATTGACCCAGAAAACCGCCTGCCATCCCACCCAGTGCACCAGAATGCCGCCCACCACCGGCCCCAGCGCAAGGGCCACGCCTGATGTCGCGCCCCAGATGCCGATCGCCTGCGCGCGGGCGCGGGGTTCCACATACACATTGGTCAGGATCGACAGCGCGACGGGATTAAGCATGGACCCGCCAATGCCTTGCACCGCGCGGGCCATGACCAGCATTTCGACACTGCGCGCCATCCCGCACAGGGCGGACCCGCCACAGAACAGCCCGATCCCCAGCAGGAACATCCGTCGCCGCCCGAACCGGTCCGCCAGCGACCCCACCAGCAGCATGAGGCTGGCGACCATCAGGGTATAGGCATCCACCACCCATTGCAGGGTGGAAAAACTGCCATGCATTTCCGCGCGGATGGAAGGCAGCACGACGTTGACAACCGTCACGTCCATCATGACCAGCAGCAGGCTGAGACAGCACGTGCCCAGCACGATACGCGGGTGAATCGCGGAAGAACCGGTCATTGTCATGTAAGGTTACCCCCCCTGCCGACAGCGCAGCCCGACGGCAACGAATCCGACATTCCTGTCTGGCGATATATCTGTTTATTTCAAGGGGAGTATGGAGCGGGCGAAGGGAATCGAACCCTCCTCAGAAGCTTGGAAGGCTACTGCATTACCACTATGCTACGCCCGCTCATAAGGTTGGCAGAACCTATACCGTTTCCGCCATGCGCGTGGCAAGCCCATAAACCCATGGCGCGGGGCAAACAGGCAAAACTTTCATTTTTATGCTCCACCCCCTTGACTTTCGACGCGAGTCATACTTTTTTCCGCTTCCTGTGCCGGGTTCGCATGGATGGCCCGAAACGGCGCGGCAATCGCCACGCCATGATGTTTCGGGTTGATGCAGGCGGCTTTGCAGGGGTGTAGCTCAATTGGCTAGAGCGCCGGTCTCCAAAACCGGAGGTTGCGGGTTCGAGACCCTCCACCCCTGCCATTTTCCGGTCGGGCATTACCCTTCCGGCCTGGCACCCGATGGGTCGGGCCACAATGGCCCGCACCGGTTCTTAGGCCCCGCACTGGCTGGAGCAGTCCGGTTGGTGCGCCGTGGCGTTGCAGGAAGGGTATTTCGTGTCGGTCAGTCCCGCGAAATTTGTTGAAGACGTCCGTGCCGAGGCCAGAAAGGTCACGTGGCCCACACGACGCGCCACCCTGATGACAACGGGTGCGGTCCTGGCCATGGCCGGTCTTGCATCGGTTTTCTTTTTCCTCGTCGACGAGGTGATCGGCCTTGCCGTACGGAAACTCTTCGGACTGGGAGGCTGAGTTCAGCCATGGCCAAGCGGTGGTATGTGATCCACGTCTATTCGGGCTTCGAAAAGAAGATAGCCCAGCACATCACGGAACAGGCCGCCCAGAAGGGCCTGGCCGATCATTTCGGTGAAATCCTTGTTCCATCGGAAGAAGTGACGGAAGTGCGCCGGGGCCAGAAGGTCAATTCGGAACGCAAGTTCTTCCCCGGTTACGTGCTGGTCAACATGGAACTGACCGATGAGGCATGGCACCTGGTCAAGGACACGCCCAAGGTCACCGGCTTCCTTGGCAGCAAGACCCGTCCCTCGCCCATTCCCAAGGTCGAGGCCGAACGGATCATGAAGCAGGCGCAGGAAGGCGTGGAACGCGTCCGTCCGTCCGTCACCTTCGAGATCGGTGAGCAGATCCGCGTGGCTGATGGTCCCTTCACCTCCTTCAACGGCACGATCGAGGAAGTGGATGAGGAACGTGGCCGCCTGAAGGTCAGCGTTTCCATCTTCGGCCGGTCTACGCCGGTGGATCTGGAATACAATCAGGTGGAGAAGGTCTGACCCTTCCCTACCTGACGACAAAGGCGCCTCCGGGCGCCTTTTTTATTGCCTGTGACAGACTGCAGATAATCAAAAGTTTTTGGTGAAGCTTTTTTCAAAAAGCTTCGCAGAATGCCGCCTTTTTTTCAAAAAGGCGGCACTCAAAAACTTTTATCCTCTGTTCAGGAGTGGTGGGCCGCAGGCAACGCCTGCAACCGTTCGGCTGCCATGTCCGCCACCTGTCCCGTAAGCTGGCTCAGCGCCGCCACCATGGCGCGCGTGCCGGTGCCGGTGGGGGACGCACTCAGGTCAAGCGGCACGGACAGTCCGTGATCCGCATCCCCTACCCTGTGCACGGACAGGCTGCCCGCAAGATGCACCAGCCCCGCGGAATCGCGCGCGAAACGGGTGATCTCGACCTCGACCGCGCCCTCCGCCGGTACGGTGGTCGCATCATTCTGGGCAAAGACAGTCCGGCCCGGCAGGCGCTGCTGCAGGTCGGTGGACAGCACGTGGCCCAGCATCAGCGCCAGTGGCTCGCTCCACGCAGCACCCGTCAGCGGCGTGACACTGTAATCATCCTGCACGCCCACAATGGTCTGCCGGTCCAGCGAGGACGGGACACCGGGCGTGCGGACTTCGATCACGGCGGGAACCTGCGACCCGGCGACGGCAGGCTGCGTGCTGGCCACCGGGGCCAGTGAATACAGCGTCGGGTCGGACGACCCGCACCCGGCCAGCAGGAGCGTGCCCGCCATGGCAGCCGTTGCGGCCATGATCCGCCGCGCGGAATGTGTGAAGAAAGGGCGTCGCATGATCTTATCGTCCCGTAATCAATGCCGAGGGATGGTGGGTCAGGAAGTCCGACAGGAAGCGCAGCGAGCGCGCGGCGTCGTTAAGCTGCTGCATCATCTGCTGCAGGTTGCGCTGGAAATCGGTATCGCCACCATAGCTGGACAGGACCGAGTTCGCGTTTTTCAGCGTCTTGTCCATACCGGTCAGCAGTTGCGGCATTTCGCTGCGGGCATCACGCGATATGACCTGCAGGTTCTGTAGCGAACTGCGCAGCGCGGTCAGCGCCTGCTTTGTATCGGGGCTGTTGATCCGCGCATCGGCATGGGCCAGCAGGCTGGTCAGGTTGTCGCCCATCTGGGTCAGCGGCATGGCTGCGATCTTGTCGCCAATAACGGACAGCGAATCCATGATGCCCGCCATGCCACCCGCCTGTCCCGGCAGGACCATGGCGTCGCCTTCCATCGTAATCTGCTCGGGCTTCGCGTTCTTGACGAAGGTCAGTGCGATTTCGGATTCGCCGGTCAGCATGCTGGTGCTCTGTACCGACGCGCGCAGTCCGTCCGCCACCTGCGTACGCAGCAGCCCGGCCATGGCATCGGGCGGCACCTGCTGATTATCCAGCACGCGTTCGGGCTGCAGTTCCATGGCCACGCGCACATGCGCCTTGCCGGTGGCGGGATTAACCTCCAGCTTCACATCGTCGATCATGCCGACCTGAATGCCGAACATGGTCAGGCGTCCCCCCTTCGTCAGGCCGGACACCGAACTGGTCAGGTAGGTGACAAGGGGAATGCGCTCCCGGTAGCCCGCGCTATTGGCGTCTTCCGCGCTGTCATACAGCAGGAAGGTGGTGTCGGGCCCGGCGGTGCTGGGCAGGGTGTTCTTTTCATTGCGCGCATCGGGCGGGTCAAACGCGACCCCACCGGACAGCAGCGCCTGCAATGACTGCAGCTTGACCTTCAGCCCACCCGGACCAAGGCCCACCTGCACGCCGGACACGTTCCAGAAGCGCGTAGTGGTGCGCAGGTAACTGTCATAGGGCGCCTGCACGAAAATCTGCACCTTGATCGGTCCGCGGCCTTCGGGCGGCATGGTGTAGCCCAGCACTTCACCCACCACCACGTCGCGGAAGAAGATCGGTGCGCCCTGACCGAGTGAGCCAAGGGACTGCGTGACCAGCGTATAGGTATGCCCCGGCTGGTCCGAACGCACGCCTGGTGGCGATTCCAGCCCCTTGAAATGCGTGGTGTAATGACCACCCGGTTCCCCCGCGTCCATGGCGATGTAGGCGCCGGACATGACGGTTTCCAGACCGGTGACGCTGGCGCCATTGATACGCGGCCGCACGACCCAGAAACGGGCATGATCGGTCAGCGTGCGGGCAGCAGACGAGGTCATGCGCACGGCGACCTCGACATGGTGCAGGTCATCGCTCAACCGGATCGAATCGACCGTGCCCAGCGGCACCGCCTTGTTCTTGACCTCCGTCTGGCCACTGGTCAGGCCATCGGCCGTATCAAAGCTTATGACGATCAGCGGCCCCCGTTCGGTCAGGCCGCGCCAGCCCAGGTAACCCGCGATCAGGATGGCGACAATCGGCACAAGCCAGACCACGGAGAAACGGTACCGCCGCGTACGGGCCTGCGGCACGTCCCCCCGCGGGTCATTGGAAAGGAAATCGTCATTCACGCCTGATCTGGCTCCATGCTGGCCGGTCCGGTGCCGACCGGGGAAAGGGAAGGTGAAGGGGTTGTCTGTCCGGAATCCCGCGTTACCTGCGCGCGCAGCACGGACGGGGGCAGGCCATCGACCACCCGGCCATTGCGGCCTGCTGCATCCCACATGATGCGGGGGTCAAAGCTCCATGCCCCCAGCAGGGTCAGCACCACGACGGCGGCAAAGGCCACCATGCCCGCATTGGCGGTGACACTGGCCATGGCGTTGAAGCGCACGACCGCGACAAGGATCGAAATCATGAACACGTCGATCATGGACCACCGGCCCACCATGTCCACCACCCGGAACAGCCGGGTCCGGGCCACAAGGTGCCCCCGCGCGCCATGCCATGTCTGCCAGACCATCCAGCCAAGGCTTGCGATCTTGAGCATCGGGACGGTGATGGAGGCAAAGAACACCAGCAGCGACAGCGGGATCATGCCGTCCACCCACAATTCGATCGCGCCTTCGACAATGGTATGGCCACCGCCGCCGCCCATGCGCATGAAGGTCATGACCGGGTACAGATTGGCAGGAATATAGAAAACGATGGCCGCGATCAGGAAGGCGGTGGTGCGTGTCAGCGACTGTGGCAGGCGACGCCAGACCTTGTGCTCACAACGCGGGCAGATCCCCACGCAGGTCAGATTGGAAACCGGATGCGCCAGTTCCCCCACCAGTCCACACGACGTGCAGGCCACCAGATGGTCCACCGGCGGCATGCCCACATCGTCCACATGCACGTAATCCACCTCGACCGCCTCATCCCCTTCGGCGCGGGTCAGGGAATCAATGCGGCGGTGCCGCCAGATCATTTCGGTATCCAGCGTCGAATCCGTGGCCGCCATGGTCAGCATCAACGCGCCGATCAGGTACACGGCCGGTCCCACATCGACATGGGCCATGTCGGTCAGCTTGGTATAGGCAACGAAAATGCCAAGGATATAGACCTCGACCATCGACCATGGCCGCAGCTTGTCATACCAGACCAGGACACGCGGCGCCCAGTCCGGCAATTGCCGGCATGACGCGGCATACAGGATGGCGAACATGAACCCGATCGCAATGGCCGGGGCCAGGATCGTGACCGCGCCCACCAGCACGCCCGCTTCCCCCCACCCTTCATGCATGAGTTCCATCGGCCCGGTCAGCAGGTCCACCGTGCGCTGCCTGCCATACACATCCAGCGTCATGAGCGATGACGCCAGGGCCGCCAGATAGAACGCAGCCGAGCTTATGCAGAACGCAAGCGGTGTTGCCAGTGGGGCGGTGCGCCGCCGGCGCGCCAGTTTCTGCCCGCAGCGCACGCATGATGCCTGCTGCCCCGGATTCAGGTCCGGCAGGCGCTGGTACAGGCCACAGCCGGGACATTCCGACAATCCGCCAATGACACGCACATGACGGACGGGACCGGGTTCGACATCATCACAGCGTAGATGCGGGGAGGAAGAGGACGTGTTCATACCGAACACAGCATATAGACCAAATTAAAATGGGGAATGCCGCATTTGAGATATTGCATCATGCCAGACCATCGTTTATCAGACGCCACAGGTCTGCCGACATAGCTCAGGGGTAGAGCAACTGATTCGTAATCAGTAGGCCCTCGGTTCAATTCCGAGTGTCGGCACCACCTTCCCCCTGATTTTTCAAGATTTCAAAACTTACCCGAATTCGCAAGCCGTTCCCCTGTTCCATGGGGCAGCGCGTGGGCAAGGCCATCCATTTTGCGGCGCCCCGGATCGCGACCGGAAACGGATTCGAGGACATGCGAATCCCCGATCGATTCCGACTGTCTCATCTGGCCGACATCCCGGCACGGATGAAACCGCCATGCCATTCGGCACCCTTTCCATAGTCATAACCATCCAACCAGCCCGGACACCTTTATCGTGTCCGGTATCAGGCTGTCCGACCATTGGTATTATAAATACTTACAGAATATGTCTTATTTGAAATAATTTGTAATTACAAGCAGGCTTTTTGTTGTATTCCAACTGCAACATATGAGGAGCACCTGTCATGGGGATAATCAACAATCTCAATTCCCTCTTCGGGAATTATAAAGATACGTTTTATATAGAAAATATCGCTATTGATGAGATATCCATAAGCAAAGATGGAAAAGTTATCCCGGATACAGCGGACATTTTACACGATTTTTTATACGATCAGGAGGAAAGGACCATATTCAATACAAAGGACGGTTTTGTATTCCATATGGCCGATGAATATTATGTTGTTGATTTTGATGACTATATAACAACAAATCCCTATTTATATCCAAAAGTTACAATATCAAGAAAAGGCATAGGACTGGACATTAAGCTATTTATGAAACACGACTAAAACATAGAAACCTATATACATAATAAAGCCACCCGGTCGATCAAACGGGTGGCTCTGTCTTTATAATGCTGCATGCCGTGCGTTCCGCCGCACCTTACAAACCGCACCATCCCAGAAGCAGGCACATCCCCAGCCCCGCCACGCCAATCAGGGTCTCGATCACCGACCATGTGCGCAATGTCTGCGGTACCGTAAGACCCAGCGCATCACGCACCTGCCAGAAGCCCGAATCATTCATCGGCCCGAACATGACCGCCCCCGCCCCCGTCGCCAGCACCAGCAGTTCGGGCGAGGCACCTGCCCCATGCACCATGATCGGGGCCACGATTCCGGCCGTGGTACTCATGGCTACGGTGGCGGATCCCACCGCCACACGCATGCCTGCCGCCAGCCCCCATGCCAAGAATAGCAGCGGGACATGCATGTCCACCGCGGCGCGGGCGATCGCATCGGAAATGCCACTATCCATCAGTTCCGCGCCAAAACCGCCCCCCGCGCCAATCATCAGCAGCAGGCTGGCCAGCGGACCAAGACACTCGTTGGAACAGGCCAGGATTTTCTCACGCGCCAGTCCCCGCCGCAGCCCCAGCGTCCAGAACGACAGCAGCGCCGCCAGCGCCAGCCCCACATTGGGATCCCCCATAAAACGCAGGGCTTCGACCCAGCCCCCCGTGACCGGTCCCATGAACCGGGCGGCTGATCCCGCCAGCATCAGCACGATGGGAGCGAGAATGGTGAACAGCGTAATGCCAAATCCTGGCAGGTCCGCATGTGTGCGGGGCGCATCATGCCCATGGGCGTGTGCCGCGCCGGCCCCGGTATCCGCAGGCAGGCGTGGCACGATGAAGCGGGTATAAAGCGGCCCCGAAATGATCGCGACCGGTACGCTGACCACGGCCCCCATCCAGATTACACGCCCGATATCGGCATGATAGGCCGCAAGGGCGAACATGGTGCCGGGGTGGGGCGGCATGTAGCCCTGCACGACCGACAGGGCGGCGGTCACCGGCAGCGCCACATGCAGAATGGGCCGCCCGGTCTGGCGCGCGATGGAAAAGGCCAGCGGCACAAGGATGACGAAGCCCACGGTAAAGAACACCGACAACCCGACCAGCAGGCCGATCACCATCATGGCCCAGTCCAGCCGCCGCGGCCCCGCAAGCGCCACCACCGTCATGGCGATGCGGTCAGCGCCGCCCGAGACCTCCAGCATCTTGCCCAGCATGGTGCCCAGCGCAATGACCGAGGCAATCTGCCCCAGCACCTGCCCCGCCCCGCCTTCAAACGACGCCACGACCCGTGAAGCGGGCATGCCGGCGGCAAACCCCAGCAGCATGGATGCAATCAGCAGTGCAAGGAACGGATTGAGCTTGACCCGTTCAATCAGGAAAACGACAACGCATATGGCCACAACAGCCAGTAACAGGGCCATTCCGACCGACATTGACGCCTATCCCCCAATTTCCTGTCCCGATGCGTGCCCTGTCATGGCATCAGCCAGCGGGTGTGGACATGGTGTTTACTATATCAGGGCCGGACAGGAAGACCTGATGCAGGTCAGTCAGAGACTGTTTCAAAACAGAGCATTGATAAAAATAAACATTTCCAGGTGCTGCCTTTTTTCAAAAAGGCGGCGTTCCCTGAAGCTTTTTGGGGTCTGTTGGGAATTAACGCGAATTGATGATTGCAGCGGTGAGATAAATCATCGCTGCGAATGATCTGTCGGTCTTGTCGCTTCGCATGGCGATGCGCTTGAACTCCTTGAGCTTGCAGAAGAAGTTCTCGATGAGATGGCGCGCCTTGAACAGGGCGCCATCGAAGGATCGCCTGTCGAGGCGGTTCCGACGCTGGGAAATGACCACGCGGGCCCCTTGCGCGCGTATGGTGTCCACGATCCAGTGGACATCGAACGCCTTGTCAGCAAGAAGTCCCTCGAAATCAGCCGGTTCGAGAAGCGGCGCCACCCCGACCGTGTCGTAATGCTGGCCGGGGATAAGCGTAAAGCGTACCAGATTGCCCAGGGCGTCAGTCATGGCGATGATCTTGGTGGACCATCCCGTCACACTGCGTCCTATCGCCTGACTTCGGGTCCCCCTTTTGCGCCTTGGCCATGGCGGTGAACCCGGACCACCGTGCCGTCGATCATCGCATATTCCATGTCGGCATCGTCAGAGACCGCTTCAAAAAGCCGTTTGAAAACACCGGCTTTCATCCAGTCGCTGTAACGGGAATAGACAGAGTTCCAATGTCCGAAATACGTCGGAAGGTCCCGCCATGGGCTGCCGGTCCGGGCAATCCAGAGGACCGCCTCAATGAAAAGACGGTTGTCCTGCCCGCTGCGCCCGCGATCTGTTTTCTTGCCAAGGCACAGCGGTTCCATTTGCGCCCATTGGGCGTCTGTCAGTACGAAGCGATCCATACGGATTTTGAATCACATTTGGTGACTTTGAAAAAGTATAATTCCCAACAGACCCTGATAAAAATAAAAGTTTTTGGGTGCTGCCTTTTTCCAAAAAGACGACGTTTTCCGAAGCTTTAAAAAAAAGCTTTCCCCATAGTGCCTCTGATTTTCAGAGCATTTCACTGGCAGGCTTCTGGAATGTTTTTTCGGTTGCTGACAGGTGCCGTCATTTGTACTGGTAGGCATCAAGGCGTTCGGTAAAGGTCCGCGTGAAATCACCCAGTGCGCAACTCCCATCCTGTTCGGGGTGGCAGGCCGGCAGGGGCAGGGTTTCAGGCCGTGCCGTCACGGGCTGTTCCGTACGCAGCGCATCCATTCCCTGATGAAATATCACGGCCCGCACACGGCGCTGGCCATCTGCCATGCGCCATGTCTCGAACCCCAGCGTGGTGTCGGGGCCAGTGGGGTCCGGCAGGTCGGCAAAGGACCAGTCCAGGTCAAAAATCGCCGCCAGCATGTCCAGCGTGCTGTCATGTCCCGCAAACAGGATAACCGGCGTGGTGGCTACGATCATGCCGCCATCGGGTTCACGCACGGCCCGGCCCGCCACCAGATCCACGATCATGACCGCCAGGACATGCCCGCGCGGAAAGGCCAGGGCGGGCAGGCGGCGCACCAGCCGGCTGGCATGATTGTGGGCAGGCTGCAGGGTATCAATGACATGGCGCATGTCCGGATATCCCCAGCCAATCGCCGCGCATGGCATGCCCTGCGTGTATTCCAGCAGCATGTTTTCCGCCACATCCGCCGATTGTGACAGGCCACCGGACAGGTGCGGGGCGCCCTTGTGCCATCCAGCCCTGTCCGGCCGGGTGAAACAGGGCATGCCCGTGGTGCATCCGGCAGGCTGGATTACGGCCTGCGCCATCGCCTGCGCGTGGCGCACATCGGCCGGGCGGTTTTCCCGGTCATGCGCCAGCGTGGTGGACAGGTCGGTCATGATGGTATGTTGCAGCGCGGGACTGGCCTGCATGGGCAGGTCATTGAAAACCGGGTCATGCGTGCCGGGGGGCAGGCTGCCGGGTGTGACCGGGCAGCCAGGTATCAGGGCATGGGCCATGATATCCCCGGTCTGCAGCGTGCGCTCGTCCGTTGCATCGGACCAGACCGCCAGTTCCCCCGTCCTGCATCCCTGTGCGGGCAGGACGCCAGCCTGCCGGTAATGCAGTCCCAGCGCCGTTCCCAACAGCGCAAGGTCACGTTGTCCATGCCCGGTCAGTTCACCCGGGGGGACGGGCCATGCCTGCCATTGCCGGTGGGTATGGGCATCCAGTTCCGCAATGGGGTGGGTAGGACTGCGTATGCCGTGGCGCGCGACCAGCACCACGCGTTCCAGCACGGGTGCAGCGGGCGATGCAGGCGTCGCGGCCCGCGCGTCCGCCCCCTGCAGCCAGATGCAGGACAGGATGGCAAGACTGCGCAACAGACGGGACATGCGGGCACGATCCTGATCGGGGACAGGGAATATATCCCTGCATGACAGCAACATGCCGGTTCTGCTAGTATGTCAGCGCAGAAAAACGGCCCTGTCCGCAAGGGGCAGGAAACTGCCTGACGCATGATGCATTCCTGTCAGGGCGGGGCATACAGTCAGGGAGAACCGGTGGATGATGATCTATCATCCGGTGCAGGCACTGGAGCGCACGGGTCTATGGGCGTTCATGATGCGGCATTGGTGGATATGCATGGCCCTGCCGGTCCTTTTGTGCGTGCTGGCTGGCTTTGGCGGCTATCTGGGCTGGAGCAGCCACAACGATGCCAATTTTGCCAGGCATAATATCCTGATGAAGCATTCACAGGAAGAAGCCGCCTACGCCCAGCAGCTTGCGCAATATGATGCGACGATCATACGCGACCGCCGTGTGTTCCTTGACATCACGCGTGCCGAGTTCGCCCAGATTGCCCCCCCGGCACAGATGGCCTGGCTTTTGCAGGAATACCGCAAATTCGATATCAGCCGCGTCAAGGTCTATGACGGGCATGAAACACGTCCTTTTGTCCCCGCGCCCTGTTCCGTGCCGCTATGCTTCGTTCCGATCTTTGTCGAGGAACTGCATGATGATCCCGTCAAACACACCAAATACGTACAGGTGGGTGCGCTGGAGGACATGTCGCGCACGTTGATTATGGATGCCGAGCAGTTCTGGCGCCTGCGCAAGCTGGTCATTCATGTCGATGCCATCCTGTTTGCCGCCAAACGGCAGGAAATAGCTGATTTTGAAAAGATAATGCAGTTGCGTGCGTCCCTGGACGTTTTGCGTACGACGGCACAGACAGTCCATTAAGGGCTTCCGCAGACTTTAACATGCCCCGATTACTGGTTTTTCAGGAGTGAGAATGATCGTTTCCGTCACGCATGCACCATCGCAGTCTCCCTCTACGCCAGTGGTGCCTGTTATCCTGTCTGGCGGCAGTGGCAGCCGGTTGTGGCCCGTCTCACGCAGTTCCTTTCCCAAGCAGTTCTGGCCGCTGGTCTCGCAGCGCACGATGGTGCAGGAAACCGCGCTGCGCAGCCAGGGACCGGGATTTGCCCAGCCCATTATCGTCTGCAACAACGAACACCGCTTCGTCATGGCGGAACAGTTGAAGGAAGTCGGCATTACCGCGCCGCGCATCCTTCTGGAACCGGTTGGCCGTAATTCGGCCCCCGCCATTGCGGCGGCCGCCCTGCTGGCTGCTGAAACCGATCCCGACGCCGTGCTGTGGGTCATGGCGGCCGATGCCGCGATCCAGAAACCTGAAAATGTCGGGCCTGCGCTGGATATCGCGGTAAAGGTGGCGCGTGCGGGCCGGATCGTGACATTCGGCATGACGCCCACCAAGGCGGAAACGGGTTACGGCTATATTGAAAAGGGCGCGCCACTGGCCGGATATGATGGGGCCTACAGCGTTGCACGTTTTGTTGAAAAACCCGATGCCGCGAATGCCGCACGCATGCTGGAAACAGGTCAGTTCCTGTGGAATTCCGGCATGTTCGTGTTCACCGCCCGCACCATGCTGCAGGAAATGGAAAAATATGAACCTGCCATCCTGACCGCCATGCGGCAGGCCGTGCAGGAGCGCAGGTCGGATATTGATTTTGAACGGCTGGATGCGGCAGCCTTCGCCAGTTCGCCCGATATTTCCATTGATTACGCGGTGGCGGAACGCACCGACCTCATGACCGTGATCCCCGGTGATTTCGGCTGGTCCGATGTGGGAAGCTGGGATGCATTGTGGGAACTTGGCCCGAAAGACGACCATGGCAACGTGACCATTGGTGATGTCGCGGTGTTCAATACATCCAACAGCTATGTGCGTACCGATGGTGTCCTGACGGCCGTAACCGGGGTGGAAGACCTGCTGGTGGTGGTCAATGACGATGCGGTGCTGGTGACGCATCGTGACCATGCGCAGGATGTAAAGGCCATCGTGTCGCAACTGAAAAAAGACGGCCGCAAGGAAGCGACCACCCACAGCCGCTGTTACCGCCCGTGGGGTTTTTACGAGACCCTGATCGAAGGCAACCGTTTCCAGGTCAAGCGGATCGTGGTGGAACCGGGGGAAAAGCTGTCACTGCAGAAGCACTATCATCGTGCCGAACACTGGGTGGTGGTGGAAGGGACGGCACAGGTGACGCGTAATGAGGAAATGATCCTTGTACGTGAAAACGAAAGCGTCTACCTGCCGCTTGGTGCCGTGCACCGGCTGGAAAATCCCGGTCGCATTCCCCTGACCCTGATCGAGGTCCAGTCCGGACCCTATCTTGGTGAGGATGATATTGTCCGGCTGGAAGACGTCTACAGTCGTTCCTGACCTGTTTTTTCATTATTGACGTATCGGGGCATGGGGGCTGCGGCCATTCCATGCCCTTTTATTTTGGGGCAGGCACAACCGGACAGGAAATTTCATGAATCCTTCATAAAACTGTCATGGACATATCATTGTTATTTGTTCCGGCAGTTTCTTAATGTCCCCACATGTCTGATGGATAGCCAGACACGTCTGTCTTCTTCATGTCGGAGAACATGAGTATTATGTACTTTCCTGCTCGAATGCTTACATGTGCCCTGCTGGCGACCGCATTGCCGGTCATGGCGCATGCTGCGGATATTACCGGTGCCGGCTCCAGTTTTGCCGCGCCCATTTACGGGGCATGGGGGGCTGACGGACGGAGCGCTGCTGGCGTCAACCTGAATTACCAGACCGTGGGATCCAGCGCCGGACAGAACCAGATTCTGGCCGGCACGGTTGATTTTGGCGCATCCGATGTGCCCATGGATCGCCAGAAGCTGGAAAATGCCCACCTGTTCCAGTTCCCGACCGTCATGGGCGGCATCGTGCCGGTCATCAACCTGCCCGGCATTGCCGCCAACCAGATCCAGCTGGATGGCCCGACACTGGCCGCGATCTACCGTGGCGAGATCGAACAGTGGAATGATCCCAGGATCGCGGCCCTCAATCCCGGTCTGAAGCTGCCTGATACCGCTGTTGCTACCGTGCATCGTGCGGACGGGTCGGGCACGACGGCAGTTTTCACCGGCTATCTGGCCCGTGTTTCCCCCGAATGGCGTGAAGGGCAGGGGGCGGGTGCTTCCATTTCGTGGCCCGGCGGGATCGGGGCGCGTGGCAATGATGGCGTGGCCGCGTCCGTGCGCAATACGGAAGGGGCGATCGGCTATGTCGAATATGCCTTTGCCGCCAATGCGCACATGACCACCGTGAAGCTGAAGAACCACAGCGGCGCCTATGTCGCCCCCGGCATGGACAGCTTCAGCCGTGCGGCGGAAGCCGCCGACTGGAAGGATGCATCGCATTTCGCCGTTGACCTGCTGGATACCAGCGGCGCGGGGGCATGGCCGATTGTTTCCCCCACTTACGTGCTGGTGCCGGTGCCGACGGGCAAAACCGAACATGGCCCGGCAGTGCGTAAATTCTTTGGCTATGCGCTGAAGAACGGGGACGCTGCCGCCTACCGTCTGGATTATGTGCCGGTGCCTGCGAATGTAAAAACCGATATCCTGCAGCAGTGGGATGCGGCCAAATAATATAACTTTACAGTAATGACAGTGCGAAGCCGCCCGGATTCCGGGCGGCTTTTCTGTCTTATGGACTGTCATAAATCCTTCATAAAACTGTATCGGAAACATAACACACAGGAATGTGCGGACATTCTAAATGAACTCATCCTTCATTACGGAATAATTAATATGATCCGCCGGTCCGCTGTTTCGCTGTTGCTTGGTTCATCCGCCCTCTGGGGTGCATCCTCCTTCCATCAGGCCCATGCAGCATCCGCGTCGGATGCCCAGCAGATCCAGGCCCTGCAGCGTGAAATGCAGGAAATGCGCCGGGAAATGTCCGGTCAGATCAGCGTGCTGCGCCAGCGCCTGGTCCGGGCCGAAGCCCGCAACACCCCCGCAGCCAACGCGGCACAGGCCCGCCGGGTTGCAGCCAGCAAGGGTGAACCACTGCCCGAAAGCTACGCACGTGACATCCATATCGGTGGTGATAGCGGCATGGGTGGCGGGCTGGGCAGCAGCCTGGGCAGCGCCATGCAGAAGGCTGATCTGGGCACGCCGCCGTCTGACCGTGGTGTCTCATCCTCCTGGGCGTCGTTCCGTGCGGCGACGGAAAAGGAAGAAGCCGTGCACATGGGCGGCATGATCGTGGGCTTCCCCGGTGGGCGTCCCACCATCTCGTCTGAAGACGGCATGTATGCCATGTCCATCGGCCTGGCCTTCCATGAGGACATTGGCGGGTTCATGGGCATGTCCCCCCGTGCGGGTGAGGTGAAGGGTGACTTCGCTGGCCTGACCGAGAATGCCCGCCGTCTGCGTATTCCCATCTCGTTCCGTTACAAGAACTGGATTGCCAACATCACGCCTGATTTCGGCGCTTCCAGTTCTGATAGTGCGGCCACGTTGTATGAAGCCAACCTGAACTATGCTGGCTTCCACAACACCGTCATCACCGCAGGTTATTTCCAGCCGCGCGTGACGGAAGAAGATTCCGAAAGCTCGAACGAATTCGAGATGATGGAACGTCCCGCCATCACCGATATCGTGCGTAACATCGCTGCCGGTGATGCCCGCATGAGTGTCGGCGCCCTGCATTATGGCAAGCGCTGGTGGATTGCCGGTTATCTGACCGGGCAGAGCTACGGCGCGCGTGGAGGCTCGAATGCAGCAGCGGTGTCCAGTTCTGGCGTGACGAGCGGTGTGACCGACAGCCAGAGTGGTGGCACCTTCCGTATCGCGGGTCGTCCTTACATGTCCAAGGATATTGACGTGCATGTGGGTGTGTCTGGCATCGCCGCGTTCAAGGTGGCGGAAAAGAATGGCGTACGTAGCGCGAATTTTGCCGAAGGGCCCGAAGTTGACCTGACGACCACCAAGTTCCTGAACGAGACGGTGGGGAATGTGGGTAGTGTCTGGTCCGCCGGTCCCGAACTGGGCTTTCGCTGGAAGCGGCTGGTGCTGAAGGGTGAATACTACCACATTGGCGTGACGCGCGGCGACAACTATGCCGCAGGTGCAAGCAGCCGGGGTTCGGTTGGCTTCCAGGGTTTCTACGGTGCGGCCAACTATACCATCTTTGGCAAGGCGCGTTCCTACAACATCAAGGAAGGCGCATTTGCCGCCCCCGGTGTGGATCACGCATTCGATCCGGCCCATGGTCACTGGGGCGCGCTGGAAGTTTCGGCCCGTTACAGTGTGGCGGACCTGAACAGCGGGCTTGGCACGGCCACTGCAATCCGTGGTGGGCAGCAGACGGTCTGGTCCGCGGGCCTGAACTGGTATCCCAACCGGCATTTCCGTTTCATGCTGGATTACAACCACATCATCGTCAGCAAGGACAGCTTCCTGTATGACGCGGTCGGTCGTGATGGCAACTCCGTCGCCGGGCGTATCCAGGCAGCGTTCTAAGGTGCCTTCCATCATTTCATGACGCGATGCCTGCCAGTGCCATGTGGATACTGGCAGGATGCTTTTTCATGACGACCGGATTACATAAAATAATAAGTAATTGAATAAAAAATCATAATAAAAAGCAATTGATGCGGGGATCTGATTGATGGACATTACCGTACCGGCAGGGCCGTCTTCCTTTCTTGTCATGGGCGACATCGCCCGGAAGGGTCCCGTCATAAGGCCCTCCGATCTGGGGGAATGTCTGTTCGATCTTTTTCATGCGGACCCGGAACTGATGCTGGTCGCGGTTGTGGGGGAGGATGATGTGCCTGTCGGTCTGGTCGAGCGACAGGCTTTTTTTCTGAAGGTATCGGGCAAATTCGGGCATTCGCTTTTCAACCGCCGCCCTGTCGCCCTGCTGATGGATGCCAGCCCGGTCATGATTGACGCACGGGTATCCGCATCCGATTTTACGGCCCAGACATTGATGGGCCAGCCATCCGACCTGATCCGTGGCTATATTGTTACGGAAAACGGATGTTACCGGGGGACGGGATCGGCGCTGGACCTGATCAACGCATCCCATTCCCATGCGGTGGCGTCCGCCGCCAGCCTTGAAGAAGCGGCGGAAGACCTGCGCCGGGCAAATAAAAAGATATTACGCGACAAGCTGTTCATTGATACGATTGTGGAAAATATTCCCTCCGCCCTTGTCGTCCGGTCCGTGCGGCATGGTCATCCCGTTCTGGTCAACCGTGCGGCCGAGGAGATGATGGGATGCAGGCGTGACCTGCTGATTGAAAAGGATACCGCGCAGGCCTTTGGCGCGGAGGAAATCGGTTTCCTGCTGGTCAGCCGCCCGGACGCGGACCGGCAGGGCGTGCGTGAGCAGGTCCTGTGCAACCAACGCGGCGAACCGCGCGCCATTTCCACCCGCCATGTCACCATTGCGGATGAACGCGGGGGGCCGCGTTGGGAACTGTGCGTGGCCGATGATGTCACGGAACGGCGCAATGCCCAGCACCAGGTCGAACAGCTTGCGCATTATGACCCGCTGACCGGCCTTGCCAACCGTGCGCTGTTCAGTTCCCGGCTGGATGCGCTGTGCGCGGGCGCGCGGGGTGCCACATTGCTGTGTATCGACCTTGATTACTTCAAGACGGTCAATGACGTGTATGGCCACGCGGCGGGGGATGCGCTGCTGCGGCTGGTGTCGGAACGGCTGCTGGCCTGCAGCCGGCCCGAAGACCTGGTGGCCCGGCTGGGCGGGGATGAATTCGCCATTATCTGGCCGCTTGTTCCCGAACCGGTGGAACTGACACGCCGGGCGCGTGAAATCGTCGAGACCGTAAGCAGACCCTATGTCATTGACGGCCATCATATCGTCATTGGGGCCAGCGTGGGTTCGGCGCTGTACCCGCAGGATGCGGATAACGCCGAAACCCTGTTGCAATATGCCGATATCGCCCTGTACCGTGCCAAGTCACAGGGACGTAATGGCTTCCAGTTCTTTGATGCGGCCCTGCGTGATGAAATCCGGACACGCGTGCGGCTGGGCAATGAACTGCGCGCCGCCATTGCCGGCAGCGAGATCAGCCTGCATTTCCAGCCCCTGTATTCAATGCCGGGCAACCGGATCAGCGCATGTGAGGCACTGGTGCGGTGGTACCACCCTACGCATGGCATGATCCCGCCGGACCAGTTTGTGGGACTGGCGGAAGAAAACGGCCTGATCCATGACCTGGGGGAATGGGTCCTGCGGGCGGCCTGCATGGAAGCGGCGGACTGGCCCGCGCAGGTCAAGATCGCGGTGAACGTGTCGCCCATCCAGTTACGTAACCCGCGTTTCCTTGGCATTGTCGAAAATGCGCTGGCGCATTCTGGCCTTGCGCCACACCGGCTGGAAATCGAGATTACGGAAAACATCTTTGTCCAGAACAGCGCCACCAACCGCGATATCCTGCAGCAGCTGGGCCGGATCGGATGCAGTATCGTGCTGGATGATTTCGGTACGGGCTATTCCTCGCTGGGATACCTGCGTTCCTTCCAGTTCCAGAAAATCAAGATTGATCGTTCCTTTGTGCAGGAACTGCCCGAACGCAGCGCATCGGGCATCGTACGGGCGATTATCAGCCTGGCACAGAGCATGGATATCCCCATCACGGCGGAAGGGGTGGAAACGCAAGACCAGTGGACGCACCTCAATGACCTCGGGTGCAATCAGGTCCAGGGCTTCCTGCTGGGTCGGCCGCAGCCTTCCGATATGATCCGCCAGTCCATCATTTCACATGCCTGAACGGTTTCGGCAGCCTGCCTGCGGAACGCAAGGAAGGTTCTGCCACAGCCTGTTGCCCGAAGCGTCAGACGATGCCGCCTTTTTTGGGAAAAGGCGGCATCCCAAAACGGTCATTACTTCATTATCAATTTGTTATCCTGAAATTCACAGGGTGGCCATGGGCATGTCCGTGATCATTCCGGCCCGCAGCAGCGTGGACAGCTTGCCCAGTGCTTCCCCCCTGTCCACCGACTTGCCATAGGGCATGTTGGGCCGCAGGCGTTCCTCCAGCCGCGCGACCGATCCGCGCCGGGGCCATGGGCGGCGTAGCAGTTCCTCCACCAGTTCAGGGTAGCGCCACGGGATGTCGATCCAGGCAGCCGTGCTGTCCAGTGTTTCCGGCTCGGTGCGCAGGATCTGTGGGAACAGGGCGATCATGGTGTGTTCGCGCAGTTCCATGGCGGCGGCGGGCATGGCGACCTGTGCCCGTCCGCGCACATGCTGCAAAAGGCGGCGGATCAGCGTATTGCCGCCATGGCACAGGTGCCCGATCTGGGTCAGGCGGGGATTCATTTCTATGAAATGATAGGTGCCGGTTTTTGCGCAACGTACAAAATCCAGGCCAAAAAAACCCGACAGTTTCAATGTCGCGCAGGTCACCCGCGCCGCGCGTTCCATATCGGCGGATTGCGTGATCTCGATGACTGTCGCCGCCCCCGTGCGCCCCTGATAGGACACGACATTGACCCCAAGCGTGCCAAGCACTTCCCCCTCCCAGCAGGCCACCATGATATTGGCGGGCATGCCGGTTACATGCGCCTGTGCAATGACGGGCAGCGGGCGGCGCGCCGTTGCTTCCATGAAGGAATAGATATCGCGGTCCGCCAGCAGCACACGCAGCGCACAGACCATCCGCACCGGTTGCGACAGGCGGTGGAAGCCACTTTCGGCTTCCTGTTGCGTATCAGCGATCACCACGCCGGACCCGCCCCAGCTACGGTCACGCTTGAACACCCATGGTCCGGGTGTGGTGGCGCACCACTGCCTGACATCGTGCATGGTGGCCATGTTGGCGGCGGCAGGTGTCGGGATGCCCTGTTCGCGCAGGACATCGATCAGCTTGAGCCGCGTCTGTGCATAACCAAAATATTCGTGCCGCCCCAGTGAGCGTTCGATCGTGTTGCGACACAGGTGGCCCATGGCGGTTGTGGGATCGGCCTCATTGTAAACCTGGTGCAGCGTCACGACCACCCGGTCATCTGCCGGGATGATCAGGTCGGGCCGTAGCTGCGCGATGGCGCCAGCCAGTGCCACGGTCGGCGCGACGTACGGATAGGTCCGTATGCTTTCGATCGCCTGCAGGCAGCGCAGGGGATGGCCGGCCGGGCAGATGGCATGGACCGTTACCCCACTTTCGATGAATTCCACCGCAGCGCGTGTAATGGCGGACCACCACACGGACGAGATGATGAGAACTGTAAAATCGTTTTTCATGATTCAGGACTTTCCAGCTCATGTCAGGACGCAAGCCTGGGGGCGTATGGGTGTCACGACGCGAATGCGGGCTGTGGAACAGGCTGTGACACGGATTGCCGTCCCAGCCGGGCGCTGAGGCGGCGCGCGGCAAAGCGCGCGCCCCAGGCAAAGCGTAGAAGGGGGCCAAAACTGCCAGCCGCCATGGGTCCGATGAAGTAAAGTCCCGGCACGCTTGATTCAAAGCTGTGCGACAGGGCGGGCATGTTGTCTTCGGTACGGATGGCGCGCGCCAGCACGCGGTCAAGGAACGGGATGCGTTCCATATCCACCTTGACCCCCGTACCCAGGAAAACATGATCGACATCCACGACACGCGGGCAGCCCGCCTGTGTATCCCGGAATTCCAGCTGTACGACATTGTCGTGCATCCGTGCGGACTGCAGGTCGACGTTAAGCCAGATCGGCACCTTGTCGCGCACGACATCGCCCGTTACCCATGTTGCCGCCGGTCCCAGATGGCCGCGCGTAATGCGCAGGCGCAGGCGTGCGGGCAGCATGTGAAACACATCCGGCAGGTCACAGGCCATGCGGGAACGCCATCCCGTTCCCAGACCGGAAACGGGTTTCTTGATCCGGGTCCACAGCAGTTTCAGGCCACTGATTTTGCGGGGGGGATGATTGATCCAGATCTTTGGCCTGCGGGTGCAGATGAAGGTCTGCGCGCCCACGTTGTGCAGGAAACATGCCGTATCCACCGCCGATGAACCCGCCCCGATCACGGCGACCCGCTTGCCTGCAAAGCGTTCGAACGTGGTTTCGTCGAATGTATGGCTGACCCGGTCGGGCGGCAGGCCGCGCACGGCCGGGGGGGTATGGGCGAAATGCTGGATCCCCACCGCCATGACCACATTCCGCGCCATGACGGTTTCCCCATTATCCAGATGCACGACAAAGCCTTCCAGCGTGCGCGACAGGTGCGTGACCAGACAGGGTTGCAGTTGCGGTACATGGGTTTTCTGGAACGTTTCGCCGTATTCCGTGAAAACCGCGGTGGGAATGGGTTCGCCGGTGGGGGCATAGGGATATCCCCGTTCCCTGCAGAACTGCGCAAGGGTAGACCGGCGACCGGGGTCGAACAGGTCCAGCGCGAACCCTTCCGCCTTCAGCCGCAGGCTGGCGGGAACATGTTCGCGCCAGAATCCCATCGGGCGTCCGAAAATACGAAAGTTTACCCCCCTGTCACGCAAATGGGCTGCAAGGGAAAGTCCATAGGGGCCAGCCCCTATAATGGCTACGTCGGTATTCATCAGAAATCCACCAGCCAGTAAGTCCGAGAGCGGAGCGTTATTTAGCGAGGAACAGGAAACGCAGGTTTTTACTTACGGTATGGAACGAAACACGCGCACGTTTCTTGTTTCAGGCCTGTCAGGACCCGAGGATGCTCAAAACGGACATTATGTTCCGCCATATCTTAACCATACATTTACCGTATCTCGGACAACAATCACAAAAAAAACAGTTCAGGCCTACAATGGTGGGGTTGGTACAAATCACACACTTTCAACGGTTTCTCATGCGTGAATCGGGTCGCGAAATATTTTCGTTTATAAATTATTGTGGCGATGGAACTTTTTTCTATTCGCATGCTTTTCGAAAACAGGATGTATTTTGTCCTCTATGGATCGGATACTAATGGAATGAAAAGGAAATGTTTTGTTATTTTTTATAATGTCTTGATTATTTTTTATATTTTGTAATATTTATCTGTTATTTTATTTTACCTTATTGATTAATATTTTCATTAATAATTATGTGATTTATGCAATTCATTGCATGTATATTGGTAAATTCTGGATGATTATCATATAGATCATTAATAAATAAGGACTGATTTTGTTAAGAGACTGTTTGAAAACAACCAATTGATAAAAAAACAATAAAAGTTTTTGGGTGCTGCCTTTTTTCAAAAAGGCGGCGTTCTTTTGAAGCTTTTGCAAAAAGCTTCACCAAAAACTTTCTTTAATTTTAAAGTGCTATTATGTGCCGACTTTTCAAACAGTCTCTAATTCTGCTTTTGAAGGCTGTTCTTCAATAATGCGTGGGGCAGGTCATGGACAGTGTCTCAAGACCACATCACGCAGGACCATGAACCCGGCACAGGGACGTCATGCGGTCGGATGATCGGGTTCAGGGCAACCTGGCGGCAGGTCCCCCTGCCGGATGCAGCCTGGCTGCTCTGCACGGCATTGGCGCGTGCCGTGCCGTGGATTACCTCCGGGCAGGAGAAAACGTACGGCAACCCCGCCTTGATGGCAGCATGTCATGTTCAGCGTGGGTACGGGATGTGATGGGGGCTGGATGTGGTTTTGTTCTGCTGCCGTGTCGGTTGGGGACCGAACGATCTTTCGCATGGCGGCAGGATGCCGCGCGTGAAAACCGTTTTTCAGGTTTCAGAAGGCGCCACATGACAATGTGGGATTTGTGGTGTCCGCGGCGGGATTCGAACCCACGGCCCCAGGATTCGTACCACTTCGGCTTTCACCGCCGCCATAGGGGTATGGCGTTCGTGGTCTGGACTGTCCCTTCACCATAAACCGCATGCGGTTGACAGGTGCTGCCCATCCAGTCTCTACACCTTGCCGGAAAACCGGCCTTGGCTCGGGATTGGCACGGCATTTGCCAGAGCGTTCCCCGAATTTGAGCAGATCCGCCACGTGGTTTCCCGTCGTGACGCCCAATTGCAAACCAGGAATCCTGTGCTCTATCCGGCTGAGCTACGCGGACACACTTGGGTTTTCTAAACGAGGCCCCGACGCGCGGCAAGGTGTTTCACGAAAGCGGAGGGAATATTTCGCCTTCAATGGCGCCTGCGCATCTGCTGCGCCTGTGCGCACAGCCGCGCAACATGACGCAGGCAGAGCACGACATCGGGGCTGCCGGTCTGCTTGCAGGCCAGTTCCAGCGCCTGTGTTTCCTCCGCCGCGTGCAGCAGGGCGCTGGCTGACCATATCATCATGGCCTGCCCGAAGCTGTCGGTGCGTTTGAAAAAGACCGGGGGCCGTAGTTGTCGCATGGCGTCCGCCCGGCTTGCCCCCCCATCCACCGCAAGGCGCGCCCGGCGCAGCCGGTGGATATGCGACAGCAGCACGCGCGTCAGGGCGATGGGGCTGCTGCCATCGGTGGTCAGCGCGCGTTCGGCTGCGGCATCTGCCCCCCTGCGGTCGCCCGCCATGGCGGCAAAGGCGGCATCTTCCAGTGATACGCCCGCCGCGTCCCCAACGCAGGCGCGGACATCCTCCAGCCCCAGCCTGCCACCCTTACCCGCGAACAGGGCCAGTTTTTCCACTTCGCTGCGTGTCGCAGCGCGGTCGGGGCCTGCGCGTTCCACCATCCACCCCAGCGCATCAGGGTCGATGCCGACATCCTGCGCTGACAGCATCTGCCGGATGACGGCTTCCAGTGTGCGTCCTTCTTCTGGGTAACAGCCGATCACCCCGCACTGCCTGTCCTTTTCCGCAAAGGTTCGCAGTTTCGAGCGTGAGGCAAGCCCCGGTGCTTCCATGATGACCAGCGTATCGGATGGCTGGGCCAGACTGTGCTGCAATGCCGCCAGCACGCTGTCGCCCACGTCACGCAGCCAGACCACCCGCCGTCCCCCGGTCAGGGCGAGGGCGGTTGTTTCTTCCTCCAGCCGGTCATGGTCCTCACGGCCCAGGATGGCGACTCGGAATGGATCATGCAGGTCGGGACAGACTGCTTTCGCCGCGGTCGTGGCCCGTTCACGGATCAGGCCCGCATCTTCCCCATGCAGGATGATGGCCCGCAGCGCACCGGGTGCCTGCAGGGTGGCATTGGTGCTGCGGGCATCAATCTTCACCGGACCTAGTTCCCACCGCCTATGCTGATGCCCGAACCGGGAACGGTATCGTTATCCGGTGCCGTGGCGCCGGACTGCGAACCGCCCTGACCGCTGCCCGAGGTGGAGGGCGGTATGTTGTCCATCGGCCCGCTTTCGGTGGACATGCTGCTGCCTTCGTTATTTTCCTCGTTCAGCTGGGAATCGGTCCGGCCTGTCGCCAGTGCGGGCAGGCCATCCGCGCCCGGCTGCTGGGACGGCATCTGGTTGTTGGGATTGACGATGCTGTTGGGATCGACATAGCGCGGCTGGTTCTGGTCCGCGATCGACCCGTCCACCGCCGGGGTGGCGTGGGTGCGGAACCATGTCGCAACCTGCTGTGTCACCTGATCGGCCATGTTCTTGGCCACACGGGTACGCACGGTTTCCAGGTTCAGCGTCAGGGCGAAATACTGTTCATATGTATTGTTGGTTCCATCCACGACCGAGGCATCGCCCCCCGCCAGCAGGCGTGGACTGTCCCCCAGCAGGTAAAGCTGCCAGTGGGCGAAGGCGGTTGTCCGCGTGCGGCCGCTGGTATTGTCCGCATGGATATCCACGGCCTCGTTCATGAGATAGGTGCGGATCTGCAGCGCATAGCGGGTCGGTTTTTCCGGTGATGCCCCGCTCAGGTCCTGCTGCAGGAACTGCCGTAGCTGCTGGCCGTACCGTTCCTTGATGACGGGTACGTACACTTCCTTCAGTTCCGCCAGCACATCGGTCACGGTGGGTTTGCCATCCGCGCCGATATGCTTTCCCGTCGTCTTGTACATGGGCGAAAAGCCGCACCCCGCCAGCAGCAGGGCGCCCAGAACGACAGCATGACGGACGGGATGCGCCATGGATTATTTCGCCACCACGAAGTTGACGATCCGGCCCGGCACATGGATGCGCTTGACGATCCGCGCACCGTCCAGCAGGCGCGCGACATTCGGTTCGGCTTCGGCCATGGCGATCACCTTATCCGCCGGCAGGTCGGGCGCCACGGCAATGGTGCCGCGCAGCTTGCCCATGATCTGCACCGCAATGGTCAGTTCATTGGCCTTCAGCAGGTCGGCGATGGCCACCGGCCAGTTGCGTTCCACCACCGGCTGGCCACCGGGTTCAAGCTGCGCCATCATCGTTTCCGCCTGATGGGGCACCATCGGTGCGCACAGCAGCGCCAGCGTGGCGGCGGCTTCGCGCCGGGCGAACGCCATGCCGTCCTCGCCTGCCGTCTTTTCCGCGTCAGCAAGGGCGGAGGTCAGTTCATGCAGGCGCGCGACCGCCACGTTGACACTGAAGGTTTCCAGCGCATCGGTTACCGCCGCGATGGTGCGGTGGGTGGCGCGGCGCAGGGCATCCGCATTGCGTGCCAGTGTCGCGGGGCACGCCGTGCCCGCAGGGACCTGTTCCGCCACGGTGCGAATGATACGGAACAGGCGCTGCAGGAAGCGGGCGGCGGCGGCAACGCCGGATTCCGTCCATTCCATGTCGCGTTCCGGCGGGCTGTCGGACAGCACGAACCACCGCGCCGTATCCGCGCCAAAGCGTTCGATGATGGCGACAGGGGCCACCGTGTTGCGCTTGGACTTGGACATCTTTTCCACGCGCCCGATGGTGACGGGCTGGCCATTGTCGCGGCGTACGGCGCTGTCGCCCCGGCGTTCGACCTCCTCGGGGTAAAGCCAGTTGCCCTGCGCGTCACGGTAGCTTTCATGGTTGACCATCCCCTGCGTGAACAGCCCGTTGAAAGGCTCGTCCACATGCAGGTGCCCGGTCTCATGCATCGCGCGGGTGAAGAAGCGGGCATAGAGCAGGTGCAGGATCGCATGTTCGATCCCGCCGATATACTGGTCCACCGGCAACCAGGCATCAGCCGCGGCGGGCACGGTGGGCGTGGGGGCGTGCGGCGCGGTGAAGCGGGCGAAATACCATGAGCTGTCCACAAACGTGTCACAGGTATCGGTTTCGCGCTGGGCGGGCTTGCCACATTTGGGGCAGGCCACGTGCTTCCATGTCGGATGATGTTCCAGCGGGTTGCCGGGACGGTCAAAGGTCACGTCCTCGGGCAGCTTTACCGGAAGCTGGTCATCGGGCACGGGCTGCGCGCCGCAATCGGTGCAGTGGATGACGGGAATGGGGCAGCCCCAGTAACGCTGGCGCGAAATGCCCCAGTCACGCAGCCGCCAGTTGACCACGCCCTGACCGATTCCCATGCCTTCCAGCCGGGTAATCGCTTCCTTCTTCGCAGCCTCGGTATCAAGTCCGTCAAGGAAACCGGAATTGAACAGCGTGCCATGCCCGTCACACGCCTTGTCGGTCATGGTGAAGGTCGCGGCTTCCGCCCCCGGCGGCAGGATGACGGGGGTGACGGGCAGGTTGTACTTGCGCGCGAAATCAAGGTCGCGCTGGTCCCCGCACGGGCAGCCGAACACCGCACCCGTGCCGTAATCCATCAGCACGAAATTCGCGATCCATACCGGAAAGGACTTATCGGGCATGAACGGGTGATTGACCCGCAGGCCGGTATCGAAACCGCGCTTTTCTGCTGTTTCGATCGCTTCTTCTGATGTGCCCAGACGCTGGCATTCAGCAATGAATTCGCCTGCCGCCGCGTTTTTCGCCGCAACCTTGGCCGCCAGCGGATGGTCTGCGGCAATGGCCAGGAAGGACATGCCGAACAGCGTGTCGGGCCGGGTGGTGAAGACCTCGATCGAATCAAGGTCGGTGTCGAAACCGGCGGGGGGTTCATGCAGGCCGAAACGGACCTTTGCGCCCTCGGACCGGCCGATCCAGCGTTCCTGCATGGTGCGCACGCGTTCGGGCCAGCGCGGCAGGGTGGACAGGCCATCAAGCAGTTGCGGGGCGAATTTCGTGATTTTCAGGAACCACTGCGACAGCTTCTTCTGTTCGATCAGCGCGCCCGAACGCCAGCCGCGCCCGTCCACCACCTGCTCGTTCGCCAGCACGGTGTTGTCCACGGGATCCCAGTTGACCCAGCTTTCGCGCCGTTCAACCAGCCCGTCCCTTAGCATGTCGAGGAACAGCTTCTGCTGCTTGCCATAATATTCCGGCAGGCAGGTCGCGATTTCGCGGTCCCAGTTGAATGAAAAGCCCAGCCGCTTGAGCGTTGCGCGCATGGCGGCGATGTTGTCCATCGTCCACTGGCCCGGATGCACGCCACGTTCACGCGCCGCGTTTTCCGCCGGCAGGCCGAAGGCGTCCCAGCCCATCGGGTGCAGCACGCTGAAGCCGCGCGCGCGCTTGTACCGCGCCACCACGTCACCCAGCGTGTAGTTGCGCACATGCCCCATGTGCAACTGCCCCGACGGGTACGGGAACATTTCCAGCACGTAGTATTTGGGCCGGTCGGCGGGGGGGACGTCGGGGACATCGAAGATGCCTGATGAAGCCCAGCGTTCCTGCCACTGTGGTTCGGCCGTGTGGAAATCATAGGCGGGGGTGGCGCTGTCCGGTGGGGTGCTGGTTTCGGTCATCTTCTTCTGGTTCGGTATGCGGTGGGCGGGGCTATTCCCGCCGGAAAGGTACGGGCCATGCGCTGACGCGCCACCCGGTGGATCGGCAACGGGTCAGGCTGGGGTCAGTGCTGTCCGCTATCGGTGCGCAACTGGCGCGCGCGGGTCAGGATACGCGCGGTGATGTCGGATACGGTATTGGCCGCGACCGGGGTATCGACCCACTGGTTGTCCTGGAACACCTGACGGAACACCGATACGCGCACCGCGTCCGAACGCAGGCTGCGTGACAGGATGAAACAGGTGATCTTGAAGCGTTCATCCTTGGTCGCGGGCGGCGTGTACCAGTCCGTCAGGATCACGCCCGCCACCGCATCGGCGGATGCGAACGGCATGAAGGACAGCGTATCCAGCGCACCACGCCACAGGAAGGCGTTGACCCCGTTGCTTTCCAGCGGGGTTGAACCGCCATTGGCGCCCCGATCTTCCTTCAGCAGGCGATTCTGGGGTATGGCCAGCCCGCTTTTGTCGTGCTGTGGCGCGCTGCCGCAGCCAGCCAGAAGGCTTACGGCCAGCAGGGCTGGTACAGCCGCGCGCGGCAGCAGGTGGCGGCCCGTAGGGGCGGCAGGAGGGGCAAAACTGGGCGGACGAAGGGTCATGATGCCTCTATGGACGCCGGGGATGGCCCCCGCATGTGGTAATCCAGCCATGCGCCTGAACTGCCGGCCATGCCGGGCAGGGTGCGTTCTGGCCTGTCGCGTTGTCCGTTCTTCATATCCTGCCCCGCCTGTCCCGCCAAGTCGCACGGCCACTTTACCCGCCGTCGCGTGACAATCCGGGCCTACAGGCGCAAAAATGGGGGCACCTTTCAACAGCAACGGGACATGATGAGACACTCAGCCATATGCTACGTCACCGCCCTGTGCATGGGTGCCGCCTTCCTGCCGCTGTCGGTCATGCCATCCCATGCGGCCGGGGTAGCAGGCGGCGGCACGGGGGCGGCCCACGCGGCGGACATGGCCGCGCGCATGCAGCCTGCCGAACAGCAGGCGGTCCTGCAGGCCCGTCCCGCCCCGGCGCCGGGCACGGGCACAAGTACGGGGGCTGCGGGCCTGCTGGCATGGCCGGGCGTGCCCCGGCTTGGCCTGCCGGTGCTGCGCATGCCTGATTTCGCGCGCGCCCCTGCCGATGGCAATGCCCGCCCGCTGCTGCCATGGCTGGCCTTGGCCGCGACATGGGACCCCGACCTGGCCCGCCGTGCGGGCAGCGCGCGGGCACGGGCCGAATGGCAGCAGGCGCGTGCGGTGCTGCGTGTGGGTGGTGTTGATCTGCTGCCATCGGGACGCCTGCAGGCAGGCGAGGACCAGGTCCTTGCCGGAAGCATGGCGGGCATGATCGGCGCGGGGCTACTGGCGGGGCACGTGCTGCCGGTCTTTGGTTCGGTGGTGCGGGAAGAACACGCCCGTGCCGATGGCACCGTGCCCGACCGCATGACGCCGGTGCCTGCGGCCCGGCTGGCGTCACAGGGACTGCTGGGTATCGCGATGGCGCTGGAAACGGCCCATGGGGGTGCCATACTGTGTGGTGGCCTGGCGCCATGCCAGACCGTAACCGGGCTTGGGGCCATGGTGCATGACGCCTGGCATTTTCCCGGCATGGTCATGGCGCTGCCCGGTGGTGCGGGCACGATCAGGGATACGGATATCGCCCCCACGCTGGCCGCCGTGGCGGCAGGGGTGGACATGGAACAGGTGGCGCCGGGTGAGGACGGCCATGATGTCCTTGGCGTGGCCCTGCGGCAGGCCGTGCGCGACGGAAGCCTGAAACCGGCGCAGGTGCAGGCGATGGTCACGCATATCCTCGCCTCGTTCTACATGTCGGGCAGTCTTGACCATCCGCCCTCTTTCGCCAGCGTGCATGATGGTGCGCAGTCCGCATCCGCCGATACGCTGGTGGCGGATGTGGAGGCGCAGGGTGCGGTCCTGCTGCAGAATGAAAACAGGGTCATACCGTTTGATCCTGCCTGGGGGCCTGTCCTGATGCTGGTCCGTCCCGCATTGCGTCCGGCGGCTGAAAAACTGGCGGACGCAATGCGCCATGCGGGGCTGAATGTGACGCTGTCCGTCACGACGGAGGGCGCGGGCGCCCCAGGCACCCTGCCGCCCGCCACGGCACAGGCCGCCCGTACGCTGGTGCTGAGTAACAGCAATGACGACAACCAGATGATTTCCACGCTGGCGGAAATGGGCGGTCATGTTGCCGTTGTGCTGGTGGCCGATGATCCCGACCGGCAGATGCCATGGCTGGATACGGTGGACAGCGTGGTGCAGGCATGGGCATGGCGTGATGAATATGCCCAGCCTCTGGCGGCCCTTCTGTCGGGACAGCAGGATTTTTCCGGCCATCTGCCGGTCACGCTGACGGGGGGCTTCTATCCACCGGGCATGGCGGATGCGGACTACCGGGCATTCGCGCGCGCCCATGTGGTTCCGCTGTTTCCGTTTGGTTATGGCCTGTCAACGCATGGGCATGTGACGGTCAGTGACCTGCGTGTCGTGCGTGACGGGAACCATGTGACCGCGAATTTCTCTGTCACCAATCCCGATGATACGCCGGTGCGTGCGGTGCCGCAGCTTTATGTGGAAATGCCCGATGACCTGCCGGGTGCGGCGCGCCGCCTTGCCGGCTGGCGCAGCGTCATGGTGGCGCCGGGCCATACGGTACGGCTGAGCGTGCCGTTCAGCCTGCGGCTGGTGGGACAGTGGAACCCGGCGGGTGGCAACTGGAATGTGGCGGCGGGGGATTATACCCTGTCGCTCGGGCTGTCATCCGTCATGATGGTGCGGCATGCGACGCTGCACCTGCCTGCGCTGCATGTGCCCGGCACGCTGGACGGCACGCCCGCGTCGGCTGTAACGGCTGAATAGGGAACAGGCCGCGATCAGTCCTGTCGGGATGGAAAGCCTGTTTGAAAATCAGAGAAGTTTTTTGGTGAAGCTTTTTTCAGAAGGCTTCAAAGAACGCCACCTGTTTGAAAAAAGGAGGCACCCGAAAACTTTTCCCATCTTTTATCAATCTTACTGCCCCGGCCGGATCACGGTGCAGGGCAGGCCCTGGTTTTTCAGCGTGGCGCAGGCCTGCGTGGCCGTCGCCTGTGACAGTCCGGCAAGGCGCGCGCGATAGATCATGCCGCCTGCGGGCCTGTTGACGGGGATGACCATGCTGCGCGCGCCCTGCAGGGCGGCAAAATCCCCCTGTCGGGCCATGGTGGTGGCGAAGCGGGCCTGCCCTTCCGCGGTGAAGGCCCCGACCTGCACCATCCATGCGCCGTAACCGGCCCCGGCGCTGGCCGCCGGTGCGGCTGCCGTGCGGGCATCGGTATGACATGTGGGACTGGTGGGATCATACGCCAGGTTCGCGTCCTGCACGCAGGCGGTGCGCTGCTGTACGGGGG
>NZ_VWPI01000144.1 GCF_015155755.1 Komagataeibacter sp. FXV3
GGTTGAGGGTGGCGTACTGGACATAGGTATGGTCGGGCTGGACTTTGGTATTGACCGGGCCGAGTGCAGGCGGGTTGGCAGCTATGCGCTGGCCTGCGCCCCCATAAACCGCCAGCGGCCCGCTCAGCGCGACTTCGTTGCCAAGGTTGGGCGTGATGATGCGCAGGTAGCGCACTGTCTGGCTGGGCAGGGGCCGGCCGTTTTCAAGGTAGTCGTTCAGCCGCTGCGTGCCCGCGTTATAGGCCGCAAGGAAACCCGGCGCGCCATACAGCCCGTACAGGATACGAATATAGGCCGTGCCCGCAAGGATGTTGTCATGCGGGTTGTACGGGTCTGAACCAAGGTGGTTGCGGTGCTGCATGTCAGCATAGGTTGGCGGCATGAGCTGCATGAGCCCGATCGCCCCGCTGGCCGAACGGGTCAGGTGACCGTCCATATATTCATGGCCGCCGGATTCCTTCTGGATCACGGCGCGGATCCATTCCTGCGGCACGGAAAAACGGGTGGAGGCATCAGCAATGTAGGGCTGCCACGGGTCCGTCGCGGGGCCGGGCGCGCGATAGGCGGCCTTGCCCTGGTAATAGCTGTTGTAATGGGACGTCTTGCCACTTCCCCCCCCTGAACTGGCGCAGGCGGCAAGGCCAAGGCCGGTCAGGGCCAGCAGGCCAAGGCGCGTCATGCCCCGGAGGGAGGAAAGGGTCATGGGCATGTTCAGATCAGGCACAGTTCCGCCAGTTCGTTGCGTAGGGCTTCGGGCAGCACGTCGCCCGCATGGCTGTTGGCCAGCAGGTCCGGCGGCGCGTCTTCGGGCCGCAGGTAGCGCCATCCCTGGAACGGGCGCATGGCGCGGGGCTGGACGGGAATGATGTCGGGCGCCATGACCACCAGCGCGCAGGGCGTGCCATCTTCGCGCGTGTCGGGCTGGATGGCGGTAATGCGCTGGCGGCACAGGATGCGGCCCGCGATCACGCGGTAGATCGATCCCCCATCGAGTATTTCCGCAGCCCGGCGCGGATACATGCGCGTGCGGAACCACGGCATGCCGGCAGCACTGGTACCGTCCAGATCGTCAACCGGCGGCGTCTGGTGGGACTGGCGCGCGGCCAGATCCTCGATGGAATGGATGCCAACCGCCAGTTTGACCATGTGCAGCATAGGGTGCGTATCCTCCCCTTCAGTGTCCCTGAACCGGCAGGTCGGCCAGTGCCTGCCGTGCGAAGGTGTCGCGGAAGCGGTCGGCATCAATGCTGCGCACGATATGCATGGTGCGTATCGGGCTGTCATGCGGGGCAAGCGAGTCGGGCACGACAAAGGCATGGCCGTAATGCGGGCCACGGCTGGTGTCGATATCCATGCGGGCATCCACGGCGGATGTCACCAGCGTGGGGTCGGCCGCGATGGCGGTCGTCATTTCATCCCACATGGGCAGGGGATCGTAATATTTCCCGATATAGTCGGTCAGCGGCGTTTTCTTTGCCGTAAGCTGCGCCAGGTACTGTTTCGACAGCATGAGGTCGTTCGACACGCTGCCCACCACGGTAATCTTCTTCCATGGCGCGGTCAGGGTGATATGGGCGGCTTCGGGATCAAAGATCATGTTGAAATCAGAGGCAAAATCCGCATTGCCGGTAATGGACATCATGCTGGTGTCCAGCATGCCGCCCATGAACACAAGCTGCCTGGCCGTCTCGGCAAAGGTCGGGTCCTGACGGATCGCAAGCGCAAGATTGGTCAGCGGGCCCGCGGCGACAATCGTGACCTCATGCGGGTGGGCATGCACCTGCTCGATCAGGAACTGTGCCGCACTCTGCGCCACGGGGGCGAGGTGGGGCGCACCTTCCTTCATGGCCGGAATGGCGGGCTGGATATCGGGCGCCTTATCAATCGAACCCAGCGCGCCCCACGCGCCTTTCCATGGAATGGCGCCATACTGCTGTTCATGCAGCTTCATTTCCGCGCGCGTGTTCACCAGCGGATAGACCGCGCCATCGGCCACGGGCACGTCGGTGCGGCCCATGATTTCCAGCAGGCGGCGCAGATGGGCCGATTCGGCATTTTCCCATCCATCCCCGGTCACGACCGTAAGGCCCAGCACGCGCACATGCGGGTTGGCCAGCAGGGGAATGATGGAAAGCTGGTCCGATCCGCCCGGCCCCAGGAAATCATTATCCTCGATCACCAGTTCCGGTTCCGTTGTCGCGGGGGCAGGGGCGGCAAAGGCGGTGGTGGTGACCAGCATTATGGCCGTGGCGCATGCGGCAAGCCGCGCAGTCAGCGAAAGGGCGGGTGAAAACACGCGGCGTACTCCATTGGCTTTATTGGCTTTGGGATGGCGGGAAGCCATCGTATTGCCAAAATTCCTAAAGCACCAGCGCGGCCAGCAGGCTTTCCAGCCGCAGCCGGCCCGCTTCCGTGGCCCGCAGGGTATGGTGGATGGGATCCAGGACCAGATAGTCTTCCGCGATTGCGGCCGCCATGATGTCGGCATCGGTTGCATCCTGCACCGCCATGCCGGTGCGGCGGGCAAAGCGCGTGGTGGAAATCCCCTCCGCCAGGCGCAGCCCCATCAGCAGCATTTCACGCGCACGGTCACGGTTGTCCAGCCGTTCTTCTGCATGGGCGCCGGTGCCGGTGCGTTCCACCCGTTCCGCCCACGGTTCGGGCGCGCGGTGGCGGCGCGTGGCACAGGTCACGCCGTTGCGGGTCAGCCGCCCATGCGCCCCCGGACCAATGCCCAGATAGTCGCCATACCGCCAGTAGGTCAGGTTATGGCGGCTTTCAGCGCCGGGGCGGGCGTAATTGGATATTTCATACCCCAGCAGTCCATGGCGGGCGGCCACCTCGGCGGTCAGTTCATACAGCCGTGCCGCGTCATCCCCATCGGGCAGGCGAAAGCGGCCCTGCCGGTACAGGCTTTCGAATTTCGTGCCCGGCTCGATCGTCAGTTGGTACAGCGACAGGTGATCCGACACCAGCGACAGCGCGGCCTCCAGTTCGGCACGCCATGCGGCTGCATCCTGTCCCGGGCGGGCATAGATCAGGTCGAATGATATCCGGTCGAACAGGCTGCGCGCCGTCTCCAGCGCCGCAATGGCCTGTGGCGCGTCATGTTCGCGGCCCAGAAAGCGCAGGGCCTCGGCATCAAGGCTCTGGATACCCACGGAAATGCGGTTGACGCCCGCATCACGGAAGGCGCGCAGCCGGCCGGTTTCCACGCTGGTGGGATTGGCTTCCAGCGTGATTTCCACATTATCCGTCAGGCCGAACAGGTCACGGGCACCGTCAATCAGCCCGGCCACCGTATCCGGCGCCATGAGGGACGGCGTGCCGCCACCAAAGAAAATGGAGCCTATGGCCGGGCGTTCGCCCCGGTCGTCGCCCATGCGCGCGGCCTCATGCGCCAGTTCGCGCAGCAAGGCCGCGCCAAAGCGGGTGCGGGGGATTTCATCGCGCACATGACTGTTGAAATCGCAGTACGGGCATTTGGACAGGCAGAACGGCCAGTGCACATACAGCGCCAGCGGTTCGGTCATGCCGGATGAGGGAGTGTGTGAAAACCCTGCCAAGGCAACCCCTTGCAAACTATCAGACGTTTTTGGTGAAGCTTTTTTCAGGAAGCTTCAAAAAGAATGCCGCCTTTTTTGGAAAAAGGCGGCACCCAAAAACTTTCATTCTGTTCAGGAACGTCAGATCGCCAGCCGTACGCCCAGCTCCACCACGCGGTCAGGCGGAATACGGAAGAATTCCGTGGCCGGCGTCGCGTTGCGCGCCATGAACAGGAACAGCGACATCCGCCACCGCGACAGCTTGGGCACGGATGAGCGGACAAGCAGTTCGCGGCTGGTGAAATAGGATGCCTGCAACGCATCGAAATCCAGCCCGCTGGCCTTCAGGTCCTCCAGCGCGCGGGGCAGGTTGGGCATTTCCATGAAGCCGTAGCGCAGGATGATGCGGTAGATGTCGGGGGCCAGTTCCTGCAGCGCCACGCGGTGGCCGTGGTCGGCTTCGGGCTGGTCCAGCGTCTGCACGGTCACGAACAGCACGTGGTCATGCAGCACCTTGTTGTGCTTGAGGTTATGCAGCAGGCAGGCGGGCACGAATTCCGGGTTGCCGGTCATGTAAACGGCGGTGCCCGGCACGCGGATGATGCGTGATTGCGGCAGGCGGGCCAGGAACGAGTTCATCGGCATGCTGTCCTGCTTCTGCCGGTTCATGATCAGCTGGCGGCCCTTTTTCCACGTCGTCATCATGAGCGTGAGCACGATGCCCAGCAGCACCGGCACCCAGCCACCCTGCGGGATCTTGAGCGCGTTGGACGCAAAGAACGTCGTATCCAGCAGGAAGAAACCGCCGAATGTCGCGATCGCGGCAGGCCGCGACCAGTGATACAGCCTGCGGAACACCACCATCGCCAGCACGCAGGTGCACATGAACGTGCCCGTCACCGCAATGCCGTAGGCCGAAGCCAGCGCGTCCGAACTGCGGAAGGCCAGCACCAGCAGCAGCGCGCCCACCATCAGGAAACGGTTGAATTCCGGCAGGTAGATCTGGCCTTCCTCCTCCGCATTGGTGTGGGTTACGCGCATGCGCGGCAGGTAGCCCAGCTGGATGATCTGGCGGCACAGCGAAAACCCGCCCGAAATGCCCGCCTGGCTGGCAATGACCGTGGCGAATGTGGACAGGATGATCATCGGCACCTGCAGCCAGTGGGGGCCAAGCAGGAAGAACGGGTTGGCCAGCGCCTTGGGGTCCGAAATGATCAGCGCGCCCTGGCCCAGGTAATTCAGCGCAAGGCACGGCAGCACGCAGAACAGCCACGCATAGCGGATGGGCTGGCGGCCGAAATGCCCCATGTCCGCATACAGCGCCTCCGCCCCCGTGACCGACAGCACGACCGAACCAAGGGCGATGAACGACAGCCACCCGTGATAGACAATGAACTGCACGGCATAGGTGGGCGATATCGCCAGCAGCACCGCAGGGTGATGCAGGATCTGCAATCCGCCCAGTATGCCCAGCAGGCTGAACCATACCAGCATGACCGGCCCGAACACGGTGCCCACCTTGCCCGTGCCATAGCACTGGACCGAAAACAGCCCGACCAGCACCAGCAGCGCTATGGGAATGACTAGGTCACGCGCGGCAGGGAAGCTGACTTCCAGCCCCTCCACCGCCGAAAGCACGGAAATGGCGGGGGTAATCATGCCATCGCCAAAGAACAGGCAGGCCCCGCCAATGCCGACCATGCCCAGCGCGATGCGCATCCGGTTGCTGGGTGCGACGCGTTGGGCAAGGGACATGAGCGAGATGATCCCGCCCTCCCCATTATGGTCGGCGCGCATGATCAGGATGACGTATTTCACCGTCACGATCAGCAGCAGCGACCAGATGATCAGGCTCAGGACGCCCAGCACCTCCCACGGCTCGATCCTGTGGTGCTGCGACACGACCATGATGGTCGAACGCAGGGCGTAGATCGGGCTTGTGCCGATATCGCCAAACACCACGCCCAGCACGCCCAGCAGGGCGGCGAAGCCCACGGGGTTGGCCGCGTGTTCGTGCTGGTCCGCGCCGTATTCGGTAATCTTGGGCGTGGTCGTGGCCTTGTTGTCCACGGCAGTTGCGCGATGACCTGCGCCATCCGGCGTCGTCGGGGATCCGGGGGCAGAAGGCCCCGTGGGTTGCGTCATGTCGTGACGGCTCCGCGGCAATGAAGACAGAAAACCGGCGTCACATCGCGACCGGATAGTCTGGCATTACCGCCTTGCCCCATGCGCAGCAAGGGTCGTCTCCGCTCAGGTGCCATTCAGGCACGCTCAGGCATGGGCCGGACGGGCACCGAAAATCGCACTGCCCACCCGTACCAGCGTGGCGCCACAGGCAATCGCGCGTTCAAAATCGGCCGACATGCCCATGGATACCACCGGCAGCCCGTGCCGTGCCGCCATGTCGGCCAGCAGCCGGAAATGCGGTGTCGGGTCCTGATCGTGTGGCGGAATGCACATGAGACCACGCACCCTGTCGCCAAAGCGCATCATGCTGGCGGTGATGAAGGCATCGGCTTCTTCCAGCTTCACGCCCGATTTCTGGGTCTCGTCGCCCGTGTTCACCTGTACCAGCAGGTCGGGCAGGCGGCCTGCCTTCTCCCCCGCGCGTGCAATCGCGTCCGACAGGGAAGGGCGGTCAAGGCTTTCGATCATGTCCGCGATCCTGACGGCCTCCAGCGCCTTGTTGGTCTGCAGGCCACCGATGATGTGCAGCCGCAGGTCGGGCCAGCGTTCGCGCAGGTCAGGGAATTTCGCGACCGCTTCCTGCACGCGGTTTTCACCGAATATCCGCTGTCCTGCCTCCAGCGCCGCGATGACGCTGGCCTGTGGATGGAACTTGGAAACGGCCACGAGTTCGATGGCGGAAGGGTCGCGGCCCGCCGCCTGTGCGCTGGCGGCGATGCGGGCATGGATGCCCGTCAGGGCATCCGCTATGGATGTGGATGTTGACATGGCTCTAGGCTTGGCCTGAATACCTCCCCGGTCAAGCCCCCGCATGTCGCAGCTTTCAGGTCAGGATTACATGAAGC
>NZ_VWPI01000145.1 GCF_015155755.1 Komagataeibacter sp. FXV3
GCCGCCCCTGACCCGACGCGCGACATCGCCTTTGATATCGTCGAAGGAGTGATCGTCCATCGCCGCATGCTCGACACATCCCTCGACCACTCGGCCGCCGCCCGCACGGCGGAACCGCGTGACCGTGCGGCAGGCCACAGGCTGGCCGCCACGGTGCTGCGGCACATGGGCACCGCGAACGAAGTGCTGTCCCCGTTCCTCAAACGCGAGCCGCCCGAGCCCGTGCGCGTGGTGTTGCTGATCGGGGTGGCGCAGCTTCTGTTCCTTGATACACCGGCGCATGCCGCCGTGGCCACGTCCGTCGCCCTTGCGCGCAGGCGCGGGCTGGTGCCGTTCGCGGGGCTGGTCAACGCGGTGCTGCGGCGCGTGGCCGCGGGTGGGGTGCAGGCACTGGACGGGCTGGACCAGGCGCGGCTGGATGTGCCGCCGTGGCTGTGGCAGTCATGGGGAAAGCTTGCGCGTCCCATTGCCCGCGCGCTGGGTCATGAGCCACCGCTGGACCTGACCATTCGCCCCGGCGCCGAAGCCCCGCCGGGGGGCGAGATGATGCCGGGTGGCAGCGTACGCTTCGCCGCAGGCACGGTAAAGGTCGTGGACCTGCCCGGCTTTGCCGAAGGGGCGTTCTGGGTGCAGGACATGGCGGCCAGCCTGCCCGCGCGGCTGCTGGATGTGAAAGCGGGTGAACGCGTGGCCGATCTGTGCGCGGCGCCAGGTGGCAAGACCGCCCAGCTGGCCTTTACGGGGGCGGAGGTGTTCGGCATCGAACGCGAAGGCCGCCGGATCGAGCGCCTGCGCGCGAATCTGGCCCGCCTCGGGCTGTCGGGCGTGCATGTCATCCATGAAGACGCGGCGAAGTGGCGCCCCGATACCCCGCTGGACGCGATCTTGCTGGATGCGCCGTGTTCGGCCACCGGCACCATCCGTCGCCATCCTGATGCCATGTGGATCAAGCGCCCGCGCGACATCGCCACCATGACCGAAGGGCAGGACCGGCTGCTGGCCGCCAGCCGTGACATGCTGCGTCCGGGCGGGCGCGTGGTCTATGCCGTCTGTTCCCTCCAGCCTGAGGAAGGCGAGCAGCGCGCGCTGGCAGCGGCCGCGATGGGACTGGTCCCCGATCCCTTCACACCGGAGGAACTGGCCTTCCTGCCGCAGGCCCGCACGCCGGAGGGCTGGCTGCGCACCCATCCCGGCATGCTGGCGGACCTTGGCGGCATGGACGGCTTTTTCGCCGCGCGGTTCCGGCGGGCCTGACATGGGCGCGGGGTGAGGAAAGATTCGCGTTAGTCATTGATTGATGTTAAAAAACAGGCATGGCTGCTCTCGAAACTCCCCTTATCGCGCCCAGCGTCCTGTCAGCTGATTTCTCCCGCATGGCGGACGAAGTCGCCGCTGTCGAACGTGCCGGGGCGGACTGGCTGCATCTGGATGTCATGGACGGGCATTTCGTGCCCAACCTGTCCATGGGGCCGCAACTGATCAAGGCGCTTCGCCCGAAATCAAAGCTGCCGTTTGACGTGCATCTGATGATAGCCCCCGTCGATCCGTATATCGAAGCCTTCGCCAAGGCCGGGGCCGACCATATCCACCTGCATGTGGAGGCCGGTCCCCATACCCATCGCTCGCTGCAGCATGTGCGCGACCATGGTGTGAAGCCAGGCATCGCCATCTGCCCCGCCACCCCGCCCGAAGCGGTGGGCGAGGTGCTGGATCTGGTGGACATGATCCTGGTCATGACGGTCAATCCCGGTTTTGGTGGCCAGGAATTCCTGACCAGCCAACTGCGCAAGATCGAAACCCTGCGCCGGATGGCGGATGCGACGGGACGTGACATCCGCATCGGTGTTGATGGCGGCATCAATACACAGACCGCGCCGCTGGCGGTTGCCGCGGGCGCCGACATGCTGGTCGCCGGCACGGCCGTGTACGGTCAGGATGATTACGCAGCCGCCATCAGGAACCTACGGACCGGGATGCATAACCCGGCGTGAGGGTATGGTCCCTTATGTATCGGAGGGATAAGGCCCCATGGCGCTGAAGCGTCTGGCGCGGGGCGCGCGCCTTTCCTTTGCACGGCTGCCCCTGCTGGGGGGTGGCAGGCGCCTGCCTGTCGCACCCGTCCATAACGTGCGTGACCTGTGGCCGGGTGATCCGGTGGCGGGTGCGCAGCTGGCCCGTGGCAGCCTGACATGGGCGGGCTATACCCATCCCATCGGGCCGGGACAGTGGGATTCACCCGATTTTGAACCCGCGTTCCGTGAAGGACTGCTCAGTTTCCGCTGGTTGCGTGACCTGCGCGCGGTGGGCACCGATGCCGCCCGGCTGAAGGCGCGCGCGCTGGTTGACGACTGGCTGCACCATCCGTCGCAGGATCCGCTGGCGCTGGAATGCGGCGTGATTGGCGCGCGGGTTGCTGCATGGCTGGGGCATTATGATTTCTTTGCCGCGTCGGCCAGCGATTCCTTCCGCCAGCGCCTCATGGCCCGCATCCTGGTGGAAGGGCGCACCATTGCCGCCCTCATGCCACCCGAACGGCATGGCTGGCAGTCATTGACCGCGCTGAAGGGGCTGCTGGCTGTCGCTGTGGCCATGCCGGAATATACCGGCTTCCTGACCCGGTACCGCCGCTATATCGATAATGAGGTGGAAAGCCAGATCCTGCCCGATGGCTGGCATATCGAACGCAGCCCGGAAGTGCAGTTGCGCGCCGTGCGGGAACTGGCGGAAATGCGGGCCATGATGCAGGCGGTGCAGCATGCGCTGCCGCATGCGGTCGCCATCGCGCTGGACAAGATGTGTCCCGTGCTGCGGGCCATGCGACATGGGGATGGCGGGCTTGCCCTGTTCAACGGCAGCCATGAACGCAGCGCAACCTTGATCGAGATGGTGCTGTCACAGGCTACCCGCACCCGCGTCGTGGCCCATTCCATGCCCGATGGCGGTTTCATACGCATGCAGGCCATACGGTCGCTGCTGCTGGTGGATGTCGGGATACCGGCGCCGGCCGAATATGACCGTAACGCGCATGCGGGGACGCTTTCATTCGAATTTTCCTGTGCGCGCCAGCGTCTGATCGTCAATTGCGGCGGCGGCGTGCTGCCCGCGTGGAAAGAGGCCCTGCGCCAGACCGCCGCCCATTCCGTCGTGGTGGTGGAGGACATGTCATCATCCGAATTCGGGCCGGACGGCACGGTGCGGCGCAGGCCGGCCCATGTGGGCGTGGACCATGCCGTGGCCGAAGGGGCGCACTGGCTGAACCTGTCGCATGATGGCTATCATCCCTCGGCGGGGATTACGTATTACCGCAGGCTGTATCTGGGTGGTGACGGCGAGATCCTGCGCGGGGAGGAAATGCTGGAAGGCGAACGTGAAGTGGCCTTCGTCCTGCGCCTGCACCTGCATCCATCGGTCAACGCGGTTGATGCGCAGGACGGCTCCATCCTGCTTGAGGCAGGTGAGCAGCATTGGCGTTTCCGTGCGGCGGGTGGTGAGGTCGCCATCGAGGACAGCGTCTATTCCGGCGGCCAGGTCCCGCAACCGACCCTGCAACTGGTCGTGCGCGTTGACCCTGCAGGCCGCCAGCAGGACGCGGAAGGCAGTAATGGCACGGCCCTGCTGACACAGGCCGATGGGCCGATGGGCAAGGTGCGGCAGGTGGTGCGCTGGGCGTTCAGGCGTGAAAAGCTGCTGCTGCTGACATGAAGATCCTTGAAATCACCAATGTTGATTTTTCGCTACGCCAGTTCCTGTTTCCCCTCATGCTGGCATTACGCGACGATGGGCATGATGTGGTCGGGGTGTGTGCCGACGGTCCCCTGCTGGCGGACGTCCGGACACAGGGCCTGCGGGTCGAGACCGTGCCCATGTCACGCACCCTGTCCCCCCTTGCGCAGTGGCGGGCGTGGCGTGGGCTGGTGCGCCTGATCCGGGCGGAAAAGCCCGATATGGTCCATGCCCATATGCCCATAAGCGGCCTGCTGGCACGTTTCGCGGCATGGCGTTGTGGCGTGCCCTGCATTGCCTATACCTGCCACGGTTTCCTGTTCAACCAGCCGGGATCGCGGGTGCGGCGCGCCATCGCCCTTGTGCTGGAATGGCTGGCCGGAAGGGTGACCGACATTTACCTGACGGTATCGGCAGGGGAGGCCCGCGATGCCCGCAGGCTGCATATCCATCCCCACGCCACGGCCATTGGCAACGGGCGCGATCCGGCCATTTTTCATCCCATGCCCGAACAGCGCGCGGCTCTGCGTGCGCGGATGGGCGTGGGGGCGGGGCAGGTTGTCATCCTTGCCGTCTCCCGTCTGGTGCGCGGCAAGGGTTATCCCGAACTGCTGGCGGCCATGCGTACCCTGCCTGATAACGCGGTGTTGTGGGTGGTGGGCGAACGCCTGCCCAGCGACCGTGGCGTGGACCTTGGCGCGTGTTTCGCTGCGGCCCTCGCGGCACTTGGTGCGCGTATGGTTATGTTTGGATACCGTGCGGATGTGGCGCCGATCATGGCAGCCGCGGATATCTTTGTCCTGCCCAGCCATTTCGAGGGCCTGCCGATGAGCGTGATCGAAGCCATGCTGTGCGGCCTGCCCGTAGTTGCAAGTGACATCTCCGGCCCGTGCGAGCAGGTCGTGGCGGGCGAGACCGGCCTGCTGGTGCCCCCGGGCAATGTCGGGCGGCTTGCTGCGGCGCTGGACCATCTGGTGCGTGATGGCACGCTACGCCAGCGCATGGGCGAAGCTGGACGGATGCGTGCGCTGGCCTGTTACACGCAGGCGGACATCATGGCGCGCACCGTGGCCCTGCTGACGGCGCGGCATCCTGCCGCCCACGAAATGCACCGCCAATCATAAAGAAGTTTTGGTAAAGCTTTTTTTTAAAAGCTTCAGGAAGATGCCGCCTTTTTGAAAAAAGACGGCACCCAGGAACTGTTATTGTTTTTTTATCAACAGATGTCCTGACATCTCCCTTACCGTCCCGGGGCCTGCTGCTGCTGGCTGTCGCCGCCGCCCATGATCTGGATCAGCGCCTGTGTCTGGGCCGCATGGGACTTGAGCAGGCTGACATTGTCCGGGTTCAGCGCGGGCATGGACCGGCTGTCCTGTGCCGGGTGCTGCATCACGGCGGCGGTCATGCCAAAGGTGGTGATGCCCATGACGAATTCACGCGGTGTCATGCCAGCCTGTTTCAGGATCGGCTGAAGCTGGGGCATGGCTTCCGTGCGCTTGATGGTGTCTTCAAGCGACATGTTCGGTGTCTCGGGCGGCGAGATGCGCGAATTGCGGATCTGTTCCATCACCGGCGTCATGCGCGTGAAGAAATCCTTGGGCAGCTTGTACCGCGCCACGGTTTCCATGTCATGCTGGATGGCGGCCTGCTGTGCGGCGCTGGGGGCCTGCTGCGTCATCTGCTGCGTGGGCTGCTGGGCCATGGCGGCGGAAAGGGGGGCCAGGGCAAGGACGCATGTGGTGGCCAAAAGCGCCTTGCGCACGAAGGAAGATATCATGGCTGGTTGCTCCATTCGCCCTGTCTCATCAGGGGTTCGCGGGTGCCATCATGGTTGATGGCGTCCACATCGATCTTGCTGGACCCGATCATCCAGTCAATATGGATAAAGCTGGTATTGGCCCCCTGCTGCGCCAGATGGGCTTCGGTCAGGCTGTCGGTATCCAGCATGCACTTGGCATAGGACTGGCCAAGGGCGATGTGGCTGGCCGCGTTTTCATCAAACAGTGTGTTGCGGAACAGGATGCCGCTTTCGGAAATGGGGGATGACGCGGGCACCAGCGCTACTTCACCCAGCCTGCGCGCGCCGTCATCGGTATCCAGTATGCGTTCAAGCACGTCCTGCCCGGTGCGGGCATGGGCTTCGACAATGCGGCCGTCCTCGAACCGCACGGCAATATCGTCAATCAGCGTGCCCTGGTGGAACAGCGGCTTCGTCGCGCGTACCGTCCCGCTGACCTTGCGGGCGTGGGGGGTGGTGAACACTTCCTCGGTCGGGATGTTGGGGTTGCAGGTAATGCCGTTGCCTGCGGGTTCCGCGCCCCCGGCCCATGCATGCCCGTCAGCCAGTCCCACGGTCAGGTCCGTGTCCGGCCCGCTGAAATGCAGGGCCGCGAAACGCCGGTCGTTCAGCCACGCCGCGCGTTTGTGCAGATGGGCGTTATGGGCTTTCCATGCGGCCACCGGATCATCCACCATGACGCGGGATGCCTTGAAAATCGCATCCCACAACCGGCTGACCGCCGCATCCACCGACAGGTCGGGAAAGACCTGCTGCGCCCATGCGGGGGTGGCGAAGGCCACGATGTTCCAGTTGATGGCGAAACGGGTGATCAGTTCCATGGCCGGACGCCCCGCGCGTGATGCGGCGCGGCCCACGCGGGAGACGCGTTCGGCCTTTTCATTGGCCAGCAGCACGGGATTGGCCCCGGTGATCGCCATGCGCGCGGCCCCCTTGCGGTAGGCATTGGCCATGCCATCGTGCAGCCAGTCGGCAGCGGTATCCAGGGTATCGTCAGCGGCGTAGCGGAAGCGGGCAAGGGTCGTCACGTCATCGGCATAGAATGGTGTGACCAGTGACGCCCCGGCCTTATAGGCATGTTCCGTGATGCGGCGGACCAGTGGCACGGCATCCAGCGGGGCCGTGATCAGCAACTGCTGGCCGTGCGCGATATTGACGCCAACCCGGACGGCGACTTCAGCCAGACGGTCCAGAAGATGTTCATGCTGGGGGGAAAGAACCATGCGTCATCATATCCTGATTAATGTTGGCCGTTGTGCCGCTACACACATGCGCGAAGCGCAGGCACGATAGACGACACACCCCATTCACGTAAAATGGTAACTGCGCAGCAGGGGGAAAGGCATGGAAACAATGAAACAGGCATCACCGGGTTCCCGTCCGCTATGCGCGGTATCCGCCGCGCGTGCGGAACCCCAGCGCGTCATGTGCGATGGCCGTGCACTGGTGGTGTGGATGGTGGAGGACGACCGCCCCGCCGTGCTGGATGACCGCTGCCCCCATGGCAATGCCCGGCTTTCCGCCGGTTACGTGCTGTATGGCCGCATTGTCTGCCCGCTGCATATGTGGACATTCGGTCCCGATGGGCACGCACAGGCCCCCGGTGGGCGAATGGAAGCGGCGGGGCCGATGCCGCAGTCCCATGAATGCTGGATCAGCGGCGATCAGGTCTGGGCGCGGATTGCGCCATAGGGGCTGCCGCATCCCGTCTGATCCATTCCTGTATGACCGACAGGATATAGGCCTGCTGCTGCGCATCCAGCGCCTGCCCTGCGGGCATGGCGTGCCATTTGGCAACACAGCCACGGCAGCACGTACCCGTTGCATGCTGGGCGATGAAGACCGGGTGGCCCCGCCACGGGGTCTGGCGGCCGTCCTTGTCAGGATGGGCAGGGGCGAGTCGGGTGGCGATGAAATCCGCCGCGTGCGCCATGACTTCAGGCAGGCCCCGCGTGGCCAGATAGTCCCGTTCCTTCGCCCCAAGGTGGAAACGCGCGCGAAAGCGTGAATAGGCCAGCCGTTCCCACAGTTCCCGTGGCACGGCCGGCAGGGACTGCAGGTCTGGCGTGGCCGGGCGGGGATTTTCCTGCAGGGCGGCAGGGGAGGGTGGCGTAGCAGGCGCAAACAGGTCGGGCTGTTGTGCCTGCGCCCTGTCCCGGCCTGGCCGCCTGCGTGTCATGGCCGTGTCCTTCAGGCCGGCTGGACCAGGATATGGCGCTTGCGGCCCGATGACAGCTTGAGCGACCCGTCAATCAGGTCACTGTCGGACACGACCTGCGCCTCGTCCTTTATCACCACGTCATTCACCCGCGCGCCACCGCCACGGATCAGGCGACGGGCCTCCCCGTTGCTTGCGGCAAAACCGGCTTCCACAAACAGGCGGAAGGCGGGTACGCCTTCCGCCAGCAGGGTGGCGGGCAGGTGGACGGTGGGCAGGGCAGCAGCCGTTACGGCCCCTTCCTCAAACGTGCGGCGTGCGGCCTCCGCGGCTTCTTCTGCTGCGGCACGGCCATGGCACAGGGCCGTGGCCTCGGTGGCGAGGACTTTCTTCGCTTCGTTGATTTCCGCGCCGCCCAGGGCGGCCAGACGGTCGCATTCCGCGATCGGCAGTTCGGTAAACAGCTTGAGGAAACGGCCAACATCCGCATCCTCCACATTGCGCCAGAACTGCCAGTAATCGAATACCGGCAGGCGGGCCGCCGACAGCCAGACCGCACCCTGCGCCGTCTTGCCCATCTTTGCGCCGGAACTTGTGGTCAGCAGTGGCGTTGTCAGGCCGAATACCTGCGCACCATTCATGCGGCGCACCAGGTCAATGCCCGATACGATGTTGCCCCACTGGTCCGATCCCCCCATCTGAAGGGTCACGCCATGACGGCTGTTGAGTTCCCGGAAATCGTAGGACTGCAGGATGGAGTAATTGAACTCCAGGAATGTCAGGCCCTGCTCACGCTCCAGCCGCGACCGGACCGAGTCGAAGGACAGCATGCGGTTGACGGAAAAATGGATGCCCACATCACGCAGCAGGTCGATGTAGGACAGCCGGTCCAGCCAGTCGGCATTATTGGTCAGCAGCGGATCGGACGGTCCCGTGCCCAGCGGCAGGAACTGCCGCAGGCAGCCTTCCACCCCGCGCAGGTTGGTGGCGATGGTTTCCGCCGTCATGAGCTTGCGCGCTTCCTCGCGGAAGGACGGGTCGCCGATCTTCGCCGTGCCGCCGCCCATCAGGGCCACGGCGCGGTGGCCGTGGCGGTGCATCAGGCGCAGCATCATGATCTGGATCAGGCTGCCCACATGCAGGCTGTCCGCCGTGGGGTCGAAACCGATATAGCCCCCTACCGGACCGGCCTGCATGGCCGCGTCAAGTGCGTCCATGTCGGTGCACTGGAAAATGAAGCCGCGTGCTTCGGCTTCCCGGAGGAATTCACTCTTGGGCATGATCTGTTCCGCGCTGTGATGGGCATCGCTGGCCGGGCCGCCCCGGCGCGGACCAGCCTCTAGCATGTTCACGGCCCATCATGGAACAGCCCGGCCCGACCGGGGTGGATTAAGGCTGTCAGTCGGCCGCCAGCGCCAGCGCCTTGCGGTTCATGACCGTGCTGACGTGGTCTTCCAGCGCTTCGGCCACCTGATCGGCATGGTTGGCAAAGACGTGGTCGGCACCCTTGAAGATGCGGTAATCCACGGTCACACCCTTCTGGGTGTTCAGCTTGTCCACCAGCTTGCGCACGGCGGGTTCGGGCACGAGTTCGTCGTTTTCCCCCGCGATCATCAGCCCGCCACACGGACACGGCGCAAGGAAGCCGAAATCATAGTGGTTGGCAGGCGGCGCCACGCTGATCCAGCCCGTGATTTCGGGGCGGCGCATGAGCAGCTGCATGCCGACGAACGCACCGAACGAATAGCCCGCGATCCACAGGCCGCTGGCGTTCGGGTTGACCATCTGCATCCAGTCCAGGGCGGCGGCGGCGTCCGAAATTTCGCCAATGCCACCGTCATAGCGCCCCTGCGAGCGGCCAACCCCACGCGAATTGTAGCGCATGACCGAGAAGCCCATTTTCTCGAACGCGCGGTACATCGCATAGGTGATGCGGTTATTCATGGTCCCGCCATGCAGCGGGTGGGGATGAAGTACCAGCGCAAGCGGCGCGTTGGGCGCGCTTGAATGGTGATATCGACCTTCCAGGCGGCCATCAGGGCCGGCAAACATGACCTCAGGCATAGGTATCCCGCATTTGCATTTCCCCGCGCATTCCAGGCATTGCAGCGGGAAAGGTTGCTGTTACAGCCCGCCCGACCGGCGATGCCCCGTCAGGTCGGCAGGCAGAGAAAATGCTGTCCTTCGGTGTCATCCGTGCCGGAAGCAGGAATACGCCGTGTATTCATCCGGTGATGGTGGCACGAAAAACAGAATTGGTCCGGTCTGGTGCGCCAGGCCGAAAGTATACCCACCCGCCTGATAATGGGCCTGCTGCCTACCGGATATAAAGTGCGTCTTTGGCAGGCGTGCCCTGCGCGGGGGGCAGATATGGTAATACGTCGTGTCCACCCGGCATGGGGAAAAGGCTTTTTCCCCGTCGGGCCGGGTGTGTCGTGTTGGTTCGCTCTCCTTGCCATGGCCCGGATGGCGGGCGGGCGACATTGAGGCAGCGGTATGGGAAAGGTGCGCGCACCCGCCATAACACGTTGCAATAAATATTATGTTGCGCTGCCTTATAGCGGTGTGGATTCACAAAATGCCAGATAAATCGTAATCCACCTCGCAAAACGACTTGGCGTAACCATATGGCTGGACAGCATGAACACCCGACGCGACAGTTTTACCTACCTTGACGCCAACGCGTCCGAACCGCTCCGGCCACAGGCCCTGGCGGCCATGGTGTCGGCGGCGGAAGTGGTGGGTAATCCGTCATCCGTCCACCGTGCGGGACGGGCCGCGCGTGCCGTGCTGGAAACCGCGCGGGAGGGGCTGGCCGCCCTGTTCGGGGTCACTGCTGAAAACTGTGTCCTGACGTCGGGCGGGACGGAGGCGAACGTGCTGGCCATCACCGGTCAGGCACAGGGCAGGCGTGTGCTGGCGGGCGCGACCGAACACGACGCCGTACGCGGTGCCATACGGGCGGAAGTGGTGCCGGTGCGGCCCGACGGCGTGCTGGACCATGGGGCGTTGGAACGCATGCTGGCGGCCGATGGCGCGGCCCCGGCCCTGGTCTGTGTCATGCTGGCCAATAACGAAACCGGCGTTATCAATCCCGTGCGCGATATCGCAGCGCTATGCCATGCCCATGGCGCGCTGGTGCATGTGGATGCGGTGCAGGCGGCGGGTCGTATTCCCTTCACCATCGGGGAACTGGGCGCGGACAGCATCGCGATTTCGGGCCATAAATTCGGCGGGCCGAAGGGGGCGGGCGCACTGCTGCTGGCGGGTGCGCGGTTCCATGCCATCCCCCCGCTTCTGGCCGGGGGCGGGCAGGAGCAGGGACGGCGTGGTGGCACGCCCGCCCTGCCAGCCATTGCCGGAATGGCCGCTGCCGCCACGGTGGCGGTGGCGGAAATGGCGCAACAGACCGACAGGCTTGGCGCATGGCGTGACCGGATCGAGGCGGCGGCGGTGGCCGCGGGCGCGCGGATCTGCGGTGGCACGGCGCCGCGTCTGGCCAATACGACCAGTCTTGTGCTGTCGGGACGGCGGGCGCAGACGCAGTTGATCGCGCTGGACATGGCGGGATACTGCGTCTCGGCCGGGTCGGCATGTTCATCGGGCAAGGTCACGCGCTCACACGTGCTGGACGCCATGGGGCTTGGGGATGACGCGGGCTGCGCCATCCGGGTATCCCTGCCGTGGTCGGTGACACAGGCGCAGGTGGATGGCTTCATCGCGGCCCATACCGCCATGGCCGCCCGGTTGCCCGCGTTGCAGGCGGGTGCGGCATGAGTGTGCCGTCTGGGCTGATCTACCTCGACTATCAGGCCACCACGCCGTGTGACCCGCGTGTGGTGGCGGAAATGATGCCGTGGTTTACCGAAAGTTTCGCCAATCCCCACAGCCTTGACCATGCGGCGGGGCGTGCGGCCCATGACGCGGTGGAACAGGCCCGCGCCGAAGTGGCCGCGATACTGGGCGCGGACGTGCGCGAAGTCGTGCTGACATCCGGTGCGACGGAGGCCAACAACATCGCCATCAAGGGCGCGGTCCGTCACCTGCTGGACCGGGGAGATCCGCGCCGGCGGGTCATCACGGTTGCGACCGAACATAAATGCGTGCTGGAATCGGTGCGCGACCTTGCGCGCGAGGGGTGCGAACCGGTGATCCTGCCGGTCCGGCCCGATGGCACGCTGGACCCTGATGTGCTGGGCGAAGCACTGCGGGTGCCGACCCTGCTGGTCAGCATCATGGCCGCCAATAACGAAACCGGGGTGGTGCAGGATATCGCGGCCCTTGCGCCACTTGTCCGCGGGGCGGGCGCGCTGCTGCACAGCGATCTGGCGCAGGCGGTGGGCAAGGTGGATGTGGACGTGCGGGCGTGGGATCTCGATCTGGCGTCCGTGTCGGGGCACAAGCTGTATGGGCCGAAAGGGGTGGGGGCGCTGTTCGTGCGCCGCAGGCCGCGCGTGCGGCTGACACCGCTGTTTTCCGGGGGCGGGCAGGAACGTGGCCTGCGCTCGGGCACGCTGCCCGCGCCGCTGGTGATCGGATTCGGGGCGGCCTGCCGCATCGCGCGTGCCGAAGCGCCAGCGGAACGCGCGCGGGTCGCGGGGCTGCGGGACCGGCTGCTGGCCGCGTTAAGGGCGGGATGTGACGGCGTGCATGTCCATGGGGCCATGGCGGGACGGCTGGCGGGCAACCTCAACCTGCGCTTTGACGCCGTGCGCGCGCTGGACCTTATGGCGGCAGCGCCACAGCTGTGCCTGTCCACCGGATCGGCCTGCTCCTCGGCCGAAGTGACGCCGTCTTACGTGCTGACGGCCATGGGGCTGGATGGGGATCAGGCCGCCGGAGGCTTGCGTCTGGCCGTCGGACGCTATACCTCACCCGCCGATGTGGATCGCGCGGCGGCGATCCTGTGCCAGGCTGTGGCACGGTGCCGCGCGCAAGGCAGTGTTTCGGCCCCATGACGGGCAAACAGCACAGGCAGGATGACAAAGATGGCGCATATAACATTCATCGAGCGTGACGGCAGCCGCCGCGAAGTTGCGGCCCCGCTGGGCCTGTCCGTTCTGGAAATCGCTCACAAGAACGGGATCGACCTTGAGGGTGCGTGCGAAGGCTCGCTGGCCTGCGCCACCTGTCATGTGGTGGTGGACCCCGAATGGGCGCCCAAGCTGACGCCGCCGACCGAGGATGAGGAAGACATGCTCGACCTGGCCTTCGGTCTGGAGAAAACATCCCGTCTGGGCTGCCAGATCGTGATGACCGAGGCACTGGACGGTCTGGTGGTGCGCCTGCCGCGCACGTCCTGACCGGCGACCTGCTACACACCGCGCGTCACGGGACGCGTGCAACATGATGTTTGACGTGCGATGCCCGGGGGCGGATAGTCCTGCGGGCATTGCCTGTCATTGGGAAGTGGAACCAAGCCATGCGCATTCTTGTGGCCATGTCCGGCGGGGTGGACAGTTCCGTCGTTGCCGCCCGCCTGGTGGACGAGGGGCACGAGGTGATCGGCGCGACCCTCCAGCTGTATGATTCGCGCGAAAGCACGAAAAAGGGTGCATGCTGCGCGGGTCGTGACATTCATGATGCCCGCCGCGTGGCCGACCGGCTGGGCATTCCTCATTACGTCATCGATGCCGAACGCCGTTTCCATGACAGCGTGATCGGCACGTTCGCCGATGCGTATGCGGCGGGCGAAACCCCGGTACCCTGTGTTGCGTGCAATCAGGGTGTTAAGTTTACCGATCTGCTGGGCATGGCGCGTGACCTTGGGGTGGACGCCATGGCTACCGGTCATTACGTCCGCCGCGTGGATGGGCCGGATGGTGTGGAAATGCATCGTCCCGTTGACGCCGGGCGTGACCAGTCATGGTTCCTATTCGCCACAACCCGCGACCAGCTTGATTTCCTGCGCTTTCCGCTGGGTGACATGCCTGACAAGGCCGCCGTGCGGGCACAGGCCGAACGCTTTGGCCTGGCGGTCGCGGCCAAGCCCGACAGCCAGGACCTGTGTTTCGTAACCGATGGTTCATATGCGGGTCTGGTGGAAAAGCTGCGCCCCGATGTAACCGGGGCCGGCGAAATCGTGGACCAGTCCGGGCATGTGGTGGGCCAGCACGAAGGCGTGACCCGTTACACCGTGGGGCAGAGCAAGCGGCTGGGCAACGCCGCCATGCGCGATGGCGCGCGCCAGATGGTGGTGGGAATCGAACCCGCCAGCAAGCGCGTGGTGATCGGCCCGCGCGCCCACGCCGTGGCCCGCACGCTGGTGCTGCGTGACATGAACTGGCTCGTGCCCTCGCCGGGGCCTGAAGGCCTGCGGTGCGCGGTGCAGATCCGCGCGCGTGAAGCCGCCCGGCCTGCCACGGTATGGCAGGTGGATGGCAATGGTGCGCGGGTGGAACTGGATGAGGGCGCGGTCCCCGCACCGGGACAGGCCTGCGTGATGTATGATGGCACACGGGTGCTGGGCGGTGGCTTCATCCGTCGGGCGGAAGCTGTTCAGGCCGGAAGCGAAGGGAAGGCAGCGTCATGAGTGATGGTATTCTGGTCATTGGCACGCGGCGGTATTCATCATGGTCGCTGCGCGGGTGGCTGGCGGTACGTCTGGCCGGCCTGGATGTGCGCGAGCAGATGATCCCGCTGGCCGATAACGGGGAAACCCCGGCCATCCGCACCATCTCGCCCAATGGCAAGGTGCCCTATCTGGAACATAAGGGCGTTGCGGTGTGGGAAAGCATCGCGATTTGTGAATACTGCGCCGAACAGGCGCCGGGCCTGTGGCCAGATGATGTCCGCCAGCGTGCCTATGCCCGCAGCATCTCGGCTGAAATGCACGCAGGCTTCCGCGCCGTGCGGCAGGCCATGCCCATGAATGTCGGCCGCGACAACCGCCCGCTGGCGGCAGGCACCACGCCGGATATCGATGCGGACATCGCCCGTATTGACGCCATCTGGACCGAGGCCCGGCTGGATTTTGGCAAGGATGGACCCTTTCTGTTTGGCGCGACGTTTGGCATGGCGGATGCCATGTTCGCGCCCATCGTCTCGCGATTCCTGTCCTATGGCATCAGTCCCTCGCCGGAATCGCGCGCCTACATGACCGCCGTGCGTGCCCATCCGCTGATCGATGACTGGTACCAGAAGGCCGCGCAGGAACCCGCTGAATGGCGGCAGTCCCGTTTCGAGGACATTGCCTGAGAGGGGATCGCCCGTGACCATGCCATGGCGCGTGGCGGTGGTGCTGCCCGCGCGTGAGGGATTTTCCCCCGGCGCCGTGGGGGCGATCGGGTTGCAGGTCGCAGCCCTTGCCGGACCGCAGGATGTGATCGTGGGACCACCGCTGGACGGACCATCCCTGCTGCCGGACCATGAATACCGTGCCGTGCAGCCCGGCCTGTGGCCACCGGGACGGCGCAGCGTGCGTTATGCCGCGGCCACTGCACGCGTTGTGGCACAGACGGGGGCCACCGTGGTGGAAGTCCATAACCGCCCCGATACCGCCCACTACATTGCCCGTCACCGTCCCGGCCAGCGCGTGCTGCTGGTGCTGCATAACGACCCGCAGGGCATGCGCGGGGCGGAAACACCCACCCGGCGCCGTGACCTGCTGCGGTTGATGGATGTGGCCTGCGTATCGGGCTGGGTGCGGCAACGCTTCCTTGATGGCCTGCCGGATTCCTGCGCGCGGCAGGTCGGGCTGTCACCCAACGGCGTGGCGTTGCCGGCAAGGGTGCCCCCCATGGCGCAGCGCGCGCGCCGGGTGCTGTTTGCCGGGCGCGTGGTGGCGGACAAGGGGGCGGACCTGTTTGTTGCCGCCTGCGCGCTGCTGGCACAAACCCATCCCGACTGGGATTTTTGCATGATCGGCGCCGACCGTTTCCGCACCGATGCGCCGCTGACCCCGTTTGTGTCCGATCTGGCGCCCAAGGCCGCGGCGGCAGGCGTGGACATGGCTGGCTACAGGCCACATGCGGATGTTCTGGCGGCCATGGCGCAGGCGGCCGTCGTGGTCGTGCCCAGCCGGTGGCCCGAACCATTCGGCATGACGGCGCTGGAAGCCATGGCGGCGGGCGCTGCCCTGATTGCATCCCCGGTGGGCGGACTGCCCGAAGTGGTGGGCAATGGCGGCCTGCTGTGCGCGCCCGATCCCGCAACCGGGCTGGCCCGCGCCATGGCCGGGTTGATGAATGACCTGTCCGCGCGTGAGGGCCTGGCCACACGCGGCCGGGCGCAGGCCGCGCATTTTGGCATCGAACACGCCCGTGCCTGTCGTGATGCGATGCGTGATGCAGCCCTGCACCGGGGCGGGGCCTGACCCTCTTTTCCGTTTTTCTGTGCTGCCGGGTATGGGACACGCCGCCCCATGGCCCTATATCTGGGCACATAAGGCTTACGCCACGCATGATGCAGGCAATTTGAAAAGACCGGAGGCCACATGTCCGATACCGTTCAGGCGTCGCCCGACGCCGCAGCCCAGAACACCCTTGTGCCGGTTACGGTGCTGACGGGTTTCCTTGGCGCGGGCAAGACGACACTGCTCAACCATATCCTGACGGCACAGCACGGCCGCAAATACGCCGTGGTGGTGAACGAGTTCGGTGAACTCGGCGTGGACAACGACCTCGTGGTGGATGCCGATGAGGAAGTGTTCGAGATGAACAACGGCTGCATCTGCTGCACCGTGCGCGGCGACCTGATCCGCATTCTCGGCAACCTCATGAAGCGCCGGGCGAAGTTTGACGGCATCATTGTCGAAACAACCGGCCTGGCCGACCCGGCACCCGTCGCCCAGACCTTTTTCGTGGATGAGGACGTGCGCGGCAAAACCCGTCTGGATGCCGTGGTCACGGTGGTCGATTCCTACAACGTCATCCAGACGCTTGATGAAAGCCCGGAAGCGGTGAACCAGATCGCGTTTGCCGATGTCATCATCCTCAACAAGACCGACCTTGTGGATGAAGTGGCGCTGGCCACCATCGAATCGCGCATCCGCTCCATCAATGCCGTGGCCCGCATCCACCGTGCGCAGCGCGGTGACGTGCCGCTGTCCGATGTGCTGGACCAGGGCGGGTTCGACCTGCAGCGCGCGTTGGAACACGCGCCGCATTTCCTTGAGGACACCAGCCATTCCCACGAAGCGGACGTGACTTCCCTGTCCTATGAAGTGGAAGAGCCGCTGGATGCCGCCAAGTTCCAGGCATGGATTGGCGCGGTGCTGCAGGAACAGGGGGCCGATATCCTGCGCGCCAAGGGCATCCTGAACTATGCTGGCGAGGACCAGCGTTTCGCCTTTCAGGCCGTGCACATGATGGCCGATGGCGGCTTCATCGGCCCGTGGAAGGAAGGTGAGCCACGCGTTTCCCGCCTGGTCTTCATCGGCCGTAACCTCAACCGTCCGCAGCTTCGCCGCGGTTTTGAAAGCTGCCGTGCGAAATGAGCGATACCGTGAACGATACCATGCCCGCCACCGGCTTGCTTGAACGCCGTGGGGCCATGCGCCAGCTGGAAGGCCAGATCACCGGCTGCACCATCTCACGCGACAGCCAGCAGGTCGCTTTCGCCACGGGTGAGGGCGATATCATGGTGGCGGACCGGGCCGACTGGGGCCAGTCGGATGCATGGAACGTCATGACCGTGCATGATGGCGCGGTCCTTGCCATTGCACCCGATGCCGCCCCCACCGGATTCCTGACCGGTGGCGATGATAACGCCCTGCGCCGCGTGGCGGCCGATGGCAGCGTAAGCGACCTTGCAAAAGGCCGCCGCTGGATCGAACACATCACGACATGGACCAATGGCAAGGGCGGCGTGATCGCCTTTGCATCGGGCAAGCAGGTCGAACTGCGCGATGCTGACGGGCACACGACCCTGAAGGTGCTGGAACACCCGTCCACCGTCAGTGGCATCGTATTTGACGCCAAGGGCAAGCGCATCGCGGCCTCGCACTATAATGGCGCGTCAATGTGGTTCGTGCAGGCGAAGGTGGATACCGTTCGCCCGCTGGAATGGAAGGGCAGCCATATCGGCATCGCCATCCACCCTGCGGGTGAGGCACTGGTGACCTCCATGCAGGAATCGGAACTGCATGGCTGGCGTCTGTCGGACGGACACAACATGCGCATGAGCGGATATCCGTCCAAGGTGCAGTCCATGGCCTTCACCCGCAACGGCAAGTGGCTGGTGACCAGCGGGGCGGACACGATCGTGATGTGGCCGTTCTTTGGTGGTGGCCCGATGGGCAAGCCGCCAGCGGAGGCCGGTGGCCTGCCGGGTGTGATGTGTACCCGCGTGGCCTGCCACCCCGTCCACGATATTGTGGCTGCGGGGTTTGCCGATGGATCGGTGCTGATGGCCGATACCGGGGCACAGCGTATCCTGCCGGTATGTATCGGCGGGTCGGGTGCGGTGACGGCGCTGGAATTCAGCCCCGATGGCTGTTGCCTTGCCTTTGGTTCGGAAGATGGCCGCGCCTGCGTGGTCGACCTGAGCGCCAAATAAAGCCGGATAATAAGTAACAAAAGTTTCCGGGCGCCGCCTTTTTTCAAAAAGGCGGCGTCTCTTTGAAGTTTTTTGAAAAAAACTTCACCAGAAAACCTTTTCATGAATTGCAGGGCGTTATGCGCGTACTTCATGTCATGGCGGCCCGCGGCAATGGTGGGGCCGAACTGTATTCCACCGATGTCATGCTCAGCCTGCAGGATGCGGGTCTTACGCAATGCGTGGTCATGCATCCTGCGGCCCCCCGCCGGGTGGAACTGCAGCGCGCGGGCATGGCGGTGGAAACAGGTCCGCTGCGCCTGCCGCTGCGTCCGCTTATCCGGTATGCGCTGCATGGCCTGATCGAACGCATGCGGCCCGACCTGATCCATTGCTGGCTACGCCGGGCGGCGGAACTGGTACCCGCGCATACGGGTATTCCCGTCATTGGCTGGTTCGGCAATTACAAGGACCTGCGTCCGTTTGCGCATTGCGACTGGTTCGTAGGGTGTACGCCGGATATGGCGCAGTCCATGCGTGAACGGGGCGCGCCAGCGGACCGGGTGGCCTATGTGCCGACCTTTCCTTCCGTCACGGCCCAGCCGCCGGTTTCCCGCCGGTCGCTGAATACGCCCGATGATGTGCCGGTGCTGCTGGTGCTGTCGCGGCTGCATCCGGCCAAGGGACTGGAAACGCTGCTGGATGCGCTGCCGCTGCTGCCGCGCTGCCATGTGTGGCTGGCGGGGGATGGCGAACTGAAGGCTGCCCTTGCGGCCCGGGCGGCCCGGTTGGGGATTGCGGAGCGGGTGCATTTCCTTGGCTGGCGGTCCGACCGTGGTGCCTTGCTGGCGGCGGCCGACATATGCGTGCTGCCGTCGCGTTATGAACCTTTCGGGACTGTCATTCTGGATGCCTGGTCGGCGGATGTACCGCTGGTGGCGTGTGCGGCAGCCGGTCCGCGCGCGCATGTGCGCGATGGGGATAACGGAATGCTGGTGCCCATTGATGACGCGCCTGCACTGGCCACCGCCATACAGCGTGTGCTGGATGATCCGGCACTGGCCGCACGGATCGTGGCAGGCGGCAGGCGGGATTACGAAGCGCGTTTTACCCGTCAGGCCGTCACCGCGCAGTGGCTTGCGCTGTATGAACGCGTGCTGTCAGCGCGCGGCCGGTAGTGGCGCTGCGGG
>NZ_VWPI01000146.1 GCF_015155755.1 Komagataeibacter sp. FXV3
CGGGCGGCCTGGGGGCCGAGGCCATGCCGTCAAGGAACGCTTCGGCCAGGGCCGCGTAAAGCGGCTGCGAACAGATCATGCGTGAAACGCCATAGGCAAGGAAGGACGTGGCCAGCAGTGCCAGCGTCACCTGCTGGTTGTCGCACATTTCCATAACGATCACCGATGCGGTCAGCGGCGACTGCACCACGGCGGAAAAATAGGCCACCGTACCCAGCAGCACCACGGCCCCTGGCGTGGTGTGCGGCAGGAACTGCGCCACCCATCCGCCAAATCCCGCCCCGATGGCAAGCGATGGTGCAAACAGCCCCCCCGGAATGCCCGAACAGTACGAAATGATGGTGGCGATGAACTTCAGGATGAAGAAGGACGCGGGATAATGCGTCTTGCCTTCAATGATTTCGTGCGCCTGTTCATAGCCGGTGCCGTAGGTGATGCCGTCCGATGCAATGCCGATAATCGCCAGCAGCAGCCCGCAGGCGGCGGCAAACGCCACCGGCCTGCCACGCGCGAAACGGCCCACACTGCCGGGCAGGCCGCGCGTGGCCCGGATCAGGATGGCCGAAAACACGCCGCCACCGATCCCGCCAAGGATGCCGCAGGTCGGCACCGCGATCCAGCTTATGCCGATCGGCACCACCACGTCGGTATGGCCGAAATAGCTGTAGTTCCCCACCAGGGCGATGGCGGTCACACCCGACAGGATCACCCCCGTCAGCATGGTGCCGCTGGTGCGCTGTTCAAATGAGTGGCTGAGTTCCTCTATCGCGAACACGATACCGGCCAGCGGCGTATTGAACGCCGCCGATACGCCCGATGCCCCACCCGCCAGGATCAGCCCGCGCCGCATGCTGATGGTGGACAGGTTCAGCCACCGCCCGCAGGCATGCATGATGGCGGCGCCGATCTGCACGCTTGGCCCCTCACGCCCGATCGACCCGCCTGCCACCAGCCCCAGCGTGGTCAGCACGATCTTGCCCGCCGCCACCCGCAGCGACAGCAGGCGGTCGATGATGGCGAAGTTTTCAAGGTGCAGGGTGGCGATGGTCTGGGGAATGCCGCTGCCCTGCGCGCCACGGAACCATGTGCGCGTCAGCCACGTGGACAGCGCCAGCCCCCCCGGCGTAAGCGCCAGCATGATCCACGGGCTGATGCCGATGATATGGTTGCGCAGGGTGGCCGCCGCGTCCGCCGCCATGGCGAATCCCACCGCGACCACACCGACCACCACCGCCGCCGCCCAGCACGCCAGTTTGCGCCGCCACTGCTCGGTGGTGATGCGGGCGGAACGACGCAGGTGGCGCATGTGCTTCCTGCGGATTTCAGTAAGGTCGGTTCGCATTACCGGTCATCTACTTTCAGCAACGGCACTGACAGTTAAAACCGGGCGGGGACAGTCCGGTTGCGGGACAAGGGCAGCATTTATCGCAACCCGGACGGCCATTTGCGGCACGTCCGGCCTGCGGTTTTCCGGTCGGGCGCAGGCAACCGGGATCAGATCAGGGCAGGACCAGTACGCCGGTATGCTTGGCCTTGCGTTCGGGTTCGACGTGGATGTTGATCAGCGCGTCGCCCAGACCCGCGCGCAGACCGTTCTCGATCCGGTCGCAGATATGATGGGCGTCCTCTACGCTCATGGTGCCGGGCACCACAAGGTGAAATTCGATGAATGTCATGGCGCCCACGATACGGGCGCGGATATCATGGGCTTCCATCGCGCCGGTGGCGGTATGGGAAATGATGGAGCGGATTTCCGCCAGCGTCCCGGAATCGGGGGCTTCGTCCATAAGACCCGCGATGGAGGTGCGCATCATGTCCCAGCCCGTGCGCAGCACGTTGAGCGAGATCAGCGCAGCCAGCAGCGGGTCCAGCCACAGCCATCCCGTCAGCGGGATCAGGATGAAGCCGCCAATCAGCACGGCAGATGTCCAGACATCGGACAGCACATGGTGCCCGCTGGCCACAAGGGCGGGGGAATGGTGCGCCCGTCCCATGCGCATGAGGAACAGCCCCCACCCGAGATTAAGCAGCCCCGCCCCGCCATTGAGGGAAATGCCCAGCAGCGAATCCTCGGGCGGATGCATGTGCATGAACCCGACCCATGCCTCATGCGCGATGGTGATGGCGGTAATGACCACCAGCACCCCTTCCGCCACGGCGGACAGGTACTCGGCCTTGTAATGTCCATAGGTATGGTTGTGGTCGGGCGGCAGGCTGGCCACCCGCAGCGCCCACAGCCCCGCCACGGCGGATACCACGTTGATGATCGTCTCGATCGCATCGGAATACAGTGCGATGCTGCCCGTTACCCGCCATGCGGCGTATTTCATGCCCAGCGCGATAATGCTGACCACAACGCTGCACCAGGCCGCGCGTATCTTGGTGTTGGTATTGGAAAACATGTCGGGCAGGGGACTCGTTGGGCCTATACGGTATGGGCGTCGGCAAGGACGCAGTGATCGGCGTCGTTCAGCGTTTCGATCTGGAATGTGGGGTGGACAATGCCAAAGCGTTCACGCAGTTCACGCGCTGCGCGGTTCAGCAGCCCGTCGGGGGCATGGCCATTTTCACTGGCGCTGCGTACCAGGTGGACCGTCAGCGCGGTTTCGGTGGTGCTGATCGGCCAGATATGCAGGTCATGCAGATCGCATACGCCGGGCAGGGTGCGTAAAAAGGCATCCACCTGTGCCGCGTTGATGCCACGCGGCACGCGATCCAGCGCCATGTCCAGCGAATCCCGCAAAAGCGACCATGTCGCCACGATAATGGACACCGACACGACAAGGCAGATGATGGGGTCGATTCGCAGCCACCCCGTCATCAGGATCAGCCCGCCACCGGCCACCACCGCCAGCGACATGAGCGCATCCGACGCCATGTGTAGGAACGCGCCATGCAGGTTCAGGTCCGTCTTGCCACCGCTTGCAAACAGCATGGCCGTTACCCCGTTGACCGCAATGCCGATGCCGGCGACCACCATGACCGCGACACCGGCTACCGGGTGCGGGTGGATCAGGCGCAGCACGGCTTCCCACATGATGCCGCCGGTCACGACTAGCAGGGCCACCGCATTGCCCAGCGCCGCAAGGATGGACGACCGGCGCAGCCCGTACGTGAAATCGCGGCTGGGTGAACGCCGCGAGAGGATTTCCGCCAGCCACGCAGCGCCCAGCGCCAGAACGTCCGACAGATTGTGTCCCGCATCCGCCAGCAGCGACAGCGCATGGCTGCGCACGCCCCATGCCGCTTCCCCGATGACATAGACAAGGTTGAGCGCGATCCCGATGGCAAACGCCCGGCCATAGGATGCAGGCGTATGGACATGATGATGGCCAAACAGCCCGCCACCATGGTCATGCCCGCAGTCATGGTCCGCATGGTCATGGCCGTCATGGTCGTGAGCGCCGTGATCGTGCCCTGCATGACCGTCGGGGCTGTGGGTATCATGGTCATGATCGTGGTTGTGCCCATGGCTGTCATGGTCGCCATGGTTATGCTGGCACTCACCCATGGGGCAGCATCCATTCAGCAGTGGGATTGAAAGCGTGCCGCCTTCCTAGCAGAAGGTTGCCGCACGTCACCAGCACTTAGCGCATTTTGTGCATGGGGCCGCCGTGATATGGCATCGCCACGGCCCACTGCCATGGAAACGCGACCCGATGATCCGACTGACCGAACTGCGCCTGCCCATCGATCATGATGACGCTGCCCTGACGCAGGCCGTGGCCGACCGGCTGGGCGTGCCTGTCACGGATATCAGTGACGTGACCATATTCCGCCGCGGGCATGACGCCCGCCGCAGGCACCGTATCATGCTGGTTTATACAGTGGACTGTGCCGTGCGGGACGAAGCCCGCGTCCTTGCGGCGCATGACGGCGCGCGCGACATCATGCCTGCCCCCGATACGTCCTATCATTTCGTGGTGGATGATGGCCCGGCCATGGCGCGGGCGGCCGGATTCGTGCGCCCGGTGGTGATCGGGGCGGGGCCATGCGGGCTGATGGCGGCCCTGGTGCTGGCGCAGATGGGGCTGCGCCCGCTGGTGCTGGAACGTGGCAAGGTAGTGCGCGAACGCACCGTCGATACCTTCGCCCTGTGGCGCAAATCCATCCTGAACCCCGAAAGCAACGTGCAGTTTGGCGAAGGGGGTGCGGGAACGTTCTCGGACGGCAAGCTGTACAGCCAGGTCAGCGACCCCCGGCATTACGGGCGCAAGGTGCTGTCGGAATTCGTGCGTGCGGGCGCGCCGGAGGAAATCCTGTATCTCTCCCGCCCCCATATCGGCACCTTCCGCCTTGTCTCGATGGTGGAGCATATCCGTGCCGAAATCGAGGCGCTGGGCGGTGAATACCGTTTTGGCGCGCATGTGACCGATTTCGTGACACGCGACGATGGTGCGGGCGGGCAGCGTATTGCCGCCCTGCGGCTGGCGGATGGCGATGAAATCGTGGCAAACCATGTCGTGCTGGCCATTGGTCACAGTGCGCGTGATACATTTGAATCGCTGCACGCGGCAGGTGTGGACATGGTGGCCAAGCCGTTTTCGATCGGCGTGCGGATCGAACATCCGCAATCCATCATCAACACCGCCCGCTATGGCCAGCCGGAAACCGTGCCGCTGCTGGGGGCGGCGGATTACAAGCTGGTGCACCATGCGGCCAACGGGCGCGGGGTCTATTCGTTCTGCATGTGTCCCGGTGGCACGGTGGTCGCGGCCACGTCGGAAGTGGGACAGGTGGTGACCAATGGCATGAGCCAGTATTCCCGCGCCGAACGCAACGCCAATGCGGGTATCGTGGTGGGTGTTACGCCGGAACGCGATTATCCCGGCGGCCCACTGGCCGGTATCGCGTTCCAGCGTGAGTGGGAACGCAGGGCGTTCGAAGCCGGTGGCGGCGCGTATTTCGCCCCGGCCCAGACGGTGGGGGATTTCCTTGATGGTCGGCCGTCCACCACGTTGGGCGATGTCGTGCCGTCCTATAAACCCGGCGTCACCCCCACTGACCTTGCACGCTGCCTGCCGGAATTCGCGGTGACCGCCATGCGGGAGGCGCTGCCTGCATTCGAGCGCAGGATACCGGGCTTTTCCATGCGTGACGCAATCATGACCGGGGTGGAGACGCGTACGTCCTCCCCCCTGCGCATCCCGCGTGGGGTCGATGGGCAGGGTGTCAACACGCGCGGCCTGTTTCCGGCGGGCGAAGGGGCGGGTTATGCCGGTGGCATCCTGTCGGCGGGGATTGATGGCATCCGCATTGCCGAGGCCGTGGCCCTGTCGCTGGCCGGTCGCCCGGTTGAAGTGGCCATGCAGCGCGGCATGACGCACGCGACCGACGCGCAGTAAATAAAAACGGATAAAGGTTTTTTGGCGAAGCTTTTTGCAAAAAGCTTCAAGGAACACCGCCTTTTTGACAAAAGGCGGCACCCAAAGACTTTTGTTTTTTTATCAGTGATCTACAAAAACGAGACCGGATCGATATCCACATCGATCCGTGCCCCGCGTTCGGGTTTTACGCGCGACAGCCATTCGCGCACGATCGGCTGCACCGCGATATTGCGCCGCGCGCGCAGCAGCAGGCGGAAACGGTGCCGTCCGCGCAAAATGGCCAGTGGCGCCGGTGCCGGACCCAGTACCTGCACGCCATCCATCCGGGGCGCGTTCTGGCCCAGTGCGCGTGCGGTCAGGTCTGCCGCATCAGGCATTTCGGCACTGACGATCAGGGCGGCCAGCCGCCCGTAAGGGGGCCAGAAGCCAGGACGGCGCTGCTCGGCTTCCTGTTCCATGAAGCTTGCGAAATCGCCCGATACCAGCGCCTGCATGACCGGGTGGTCGGGCACGTAGCTTTGCAGCAGCACGCGGCCCGGTGCTTCGGCACGGCCCGCACGGCCTGCGACCTGGTGCAATAGCTGCACCGTGCGCTCGGATGCGCGCAGGTCGCCTCCTCCCAGGCCCAGGTCGGCATCCACGATTCCCACCAGCGTCAGGTGCGGGAAATGCCAGCCCTTGGCCACGATCTGCGTGCCGATCACAAGGTCGATCTCGCGTCGTGCTATGCGCTCGACGGCAGCGGCGGTGGCGGCGGGGCCATTCAGCGTATCGCTGGCCATGACCAGTATCCGCGCATCGGGGAAGGTGGCGCGGGCTTCTTCGGTTATCCGCTCCACGCCGGGGCCGATGGGGGTCAGGCTGTCGGCATCGGCGCATTTGGGGCAGGTCTGGGGAATGGGTTCGTCATACCCGCAATGGTGGCAGGTCAGGATATGGCGCGCACGGTGTTCCACCAGCCACGCGGTGCAGTTGGGGCACTGCATGCGGTGGCCACAGGTGCGGCACAGCGTCAGCGGCGCGTAGCCCCGGCGGTTGAGGAACAGCATCGCCTGTTCTCCGCGCCCGATCGCATCATTGATCGCGCCGGTCAGGGTGGGTGACAGGAACAGCCCGCGTTCGGGCGGGTCCGCGCGCATGTCCAGCGTTTCCACATCCGGCATGCTGGCGTTGCCGTGGCGTGCCCCCAGCTTCAGGTGCCGGTACCGGCCCGCGCCCACATTGGCCAGGCTTTCAAGGCTGGGCGTGGCGGAAACCAGAACCACGGGCGCCCCACTCATGCGCGCGCGGACCACCGCCATGTCGCGGGCGTGGTAGGTCACGCCATCTTCCTGCTTGAAGGCGGTTTCGTGTTCCTCATCGACAATGATCAGGCCAAGCTGGTCAAACGGCAGGAACAGCGCCGACCGCGCGCCGACCACGACCCGTGCCGTGCCATCGGCCACTGCCCGCCATGTCACCCGGCGCAGGCGCGATCCAAGGTCGGAATGCCACAGGGCGGGTTCCGCGCCAAAGCGGCGGGCAAACCGCCCGGTCCACTGGGCCGACAGCGCGATTTCGGGCAGCAGCACCAGCGCCTGCCGCCCCGCTGCGATACAGGCGGCTATGGCTTCCATGTAAATCTCGGTCTTGCCGGATCCGGTTACCCCTTCCAGCAGGGTGATGGAAAAGCCGTTTTCCGCCACGCGGGCGCGCAATTCGGTGGCGACCGTCGCCTGATCGCCCTCCAGCACCGGGGGACAATGCGCGGGATCGGGATTGCTGAAGGGCGGCGGCGGGGCGATTTCAACCGCCTGCAATGCGCCCGCCTGTGCCAGGCCGCGTATCACGGTGGCCCCCACGCCGGCGCGGCGGGCCAGTTCCGTCGTGGTCAGGGGCGCGCCACTGGCTGCGATATCCAGCACTTTTTGCCGTGCTGGTGTCAGGCGCAGGTCCGTGGGCCGCGCCGGGGCCACGGTCCACCCGGTAGCGGGACGCGGCAGCGGGGCCAGCGCGTTGGCGCGCAACGCCATGGCCAGCACCATGCCCGGCGGAGAAAGGGTATAGGCCGCCACCCAGTCCACGAACTGCCGCAACTGCGCGGGCAGCGGTGGCAGGTCAAGACGGCTCGCTACGGGTTTCAGGCGGGATGTCGCCACTTCCTTTGGTGCAGGCGGGGTGAATTCGGGGGGCAGGTGCGGTGTCGCGTCCCAGACCACGCCCGTTTCGGTGCGGCGGCCCAGTGGCACGCTGACGATATCACCGGGCCGCACATTGGCCAGCCGTGGCGGCAGCAGGTAGTCCAGCGGCCCGGCAAAGGGCAGGGTCAGCATGACCCGCACCCGACCATCAGCAGGGGTAGGCAGCAGGTCCGGTTGTGAAGCATTGCGATGCGGCATGTGTTTTTCTACCGTCAGGCATCGCCCGTGTCTTGTCCATCATTTGCGCATGGCGCACACCATCATAAGGAACTGTCTGAAAAGCCTGCCTGTGAGACAGCCTGCAATCATAAAGAAGTTTTTGGTGAAGCTTTTTTCAAAAAGCTGCGCAGAACGTCGCCTTTTTGGAAAAAGGCGACACTCAAAAACTTTTATTATTTTTTATCAAAGCGTTATTTCCGGAAAATCTTTAAGGCTACGTGGCGGCAAGATGAAAGGGCGCAGGACATGATGGCAACCGAAGCACGTGACGCCTTCCTGCAATGGATGGAAACCGAACGCCGTGCCGCAGCCCTGACGCTTACGGCCTATCGGGGGGATCTGGACCGGTTCCTTGCATTCCTGACCACGCATCTGGGGGGCGTGCCGGATCTGGGGGCGCTGGCAGGCCTGTCGCTGGCCGACCTGCGGGCATGGCTGGCCCATGAACATGCCGCGGCCCTGAGCGGCCGCCGCCCCACGACACAGGATCGCGCCGCGCGTACGCGCGCGCGCCGGGTTTCGGCGCTACGGTCCTTTTACCGTTATCTGGCGCGCTATCATGGTGTTGACAATCCCGCACCGGGCCTGCTGGCCACGCCGCGCACGCGCCGCCCGTTGCCCCGCCCGCTGCCACAGGCACAGGCGCTGGAGGTGCCCGAAGGGATATCCGACATTGCCCATACCCCCATGGCACGGGTGCGCGACGGGGCATTGTTCATGCTGCTGTACGGCTGTGGCCTGCGTATTTCCGAAGCCCTGACGCTGGATGTGCGTGATCTGGATCAGGCCCGCACCCTTGGCGATGGCGCGAAGGGTGATGGCGTGCTGCGCATACGGGGCAAGGGCGGGAAGGAACGCATGGTGCCGGTACTGCCACAGGTCATGCAGGCGCTGTTGCGCTGGCGGGGCGTGCATCCGCTGCCGCAGCCCGATGCGCCATTGTTCATGGGCGTGCGCGGCGGTCGCCTGCAGGCGGGCATTGCCCAGCGCGCCATGCGCACGTGGCGGCACATGGCGGGCCTGCCGGACCATGCCACCCCGCATGCCCTGCGGCATTCCTTCGCCACCCACCTTATGGAGGGGGGAGCCGACCTGCGCGTGATACAGGATCTGCTGGGTCATGCCAGCCTGTCCACCACGCAGCGTTATACGCTGGCGGACGAAGCCAGGCTGATGGATGTCTGGACACGGGCCCATCCCCATGCCACCGATACCCCGCCCGATACTGCACGATGAACAGGATTGCCCATGTCCCAGCGGTTTCCCTATCCCCCGATCGCCCCTTACGATCACGGCTGGCTTGATACGGGCGAGGGGCATCGCATTTACTGGGAACTGTGCGGCAATCCTGACGGCATCCCGGTGGTTTTCCTGCATGGCGGTCCCGGTGGCGGCTGTTCGGCCTTCCAGCGCCAGATGTTCGATCCCGACCGCTACCGCATCCTGCTGTTTGACCAGCGTGGCTGCGGGCGATCGACCCCGCATGCCGCCCTTGTCAACAATACGACATGGCACCTTGTGGCGGATATCGAGCGGCTGCGTGTCATGACGGGTGCGCAGGAATGGATGGTGTTTGGCGGGTCGTGGGGGTCAACGCTGGCGCTGGCCTATGCACAGGCGCATCCCGACCATGTCAGCGCGCTGGTGCTGCGCGGTATCTTCACCCTGCGCCGGGCGGAACTGCTGTGGTATTATCAGGATGGCGCGTCATGGCTGTTTCCCGACCTGTGGGAACAGTTTGTCGCCCCCATTCCGCCCGATGAACGCAATGACCTGATGGCGGCCTATCACCGACAGCTGACCGGCCCGGACCCGGATGTGCAGATGAACGCCGCCATTGCGTGGAGCATGTGGGAAGGGCGCACCATTACCCTGCTGCCCGCGTCGGACACCATCATCCAGCATGCCGACCCACGTTACGCGCTGGCGTTTTCGCGTATCGAAAACCATTACTTTATCAATGCCGGATGGCTGGACGAAGGGCAGCTGATCCGTGATGTCGGCCGTATCCGTGATATCCCCGCCATTATCGTGCAGGGGCGCTATGACGTCACTACGCCCATGCGCACCGCGTGGGATCTGCACCGCGCATGGCCCGAGGCGGATTTCCGGATCATTGACACCGCCGCCCACGCCATGACCGAGCCGGGTATCCTGTCTGCCCTGCTGGATGCAACCGACACCATGGCCGGACGACTGTCGTAGTGGCGGGAATGCGTAACTGGCTTGCGGCGTGGGGGCTTGCTGCCGCCGTGGGGGCGGGCCTGCCGGTCACATCGGCTGTGGCGGCACAGGATACGGTGCCGCGCCTGTGCAACCATGAACGCGTGGCGCAGGTGCCGCTGCGTGATGACGGGGGGTACCTGTCCATTGTCGTCAGCATTGCGGGCCATGACCTCAGCGCGCTGGTGGATACGGGGTCGGATGGCGGCCTGCTGACCCCTGACATGGTTGGCTACCTGCGGCTGCGGCTTGATCCCGACCATGAAACTGTCATCCACGGCACGGGTGGCACGGCGCAGGCGACACCGAACGCCCTGGTGCCGGACCTGCGGGTGGGCGGCGTTGATTTCGGCGCGCGTTCGGTGCCGGTGGGTGAACTGCCGGGCCAGCCGATGATCCATCCCCCGGTGGCGGGACTGCTGGGGGGCGATATCCTGTCGCGATTCGATCTGGATATGAATGTGTCTGGCGGCATGCTGACATTGTGGAACATCCAGCATCGATCCATGGCCTGTGCGCCACCACCGGCATGGGACGGGCCGTATGAAACCGTGCCGCTGCACAGGCAGGACAACCGTTTCCTGCTGGAAGTGAAGCTGGATGGCAGGCCGGTCACGGCCCTGCTGGACAGTGGCGCGCGCTCACGCATTGTCTCGCCAGAAGTCGCACATCGCGCCGGTGTCAGCCAGTCACAGCTTGACCGCGACCCCGGTGGCATGACCGCCAGCGTGGACGGGCACAAGGATATCTATCACTGGCACCGCTTCGACAGCCTGCAGGTTGGCCATGAGCTGGAGCGTAATGTCACGCTGACGGTGGCGCCGTTACGCGAACATCTGGAAATGCTGCTGGGGTCGGACTGGTTCGCCACCCATCAGGTGTGGATATCCTATGCCACCAACCAGATCTTCATCCGGCCCGCGCCACGGCAGCCCACCAGATAAGGGATTGCTTGGGAAACAGAGGATTCTGGACGCTGCCTTTATTCAAGAGACTGTTTGAAAAACCAGCTCATGACAGCTTGGGATTAAAAGAAGTTTTTGAAAAAAGGGGGCACCCCAAAACTTTTATTTTTTAATCAGTGAATTGTTTTTAAACAGTCTTTTAAAAAATCAGGCCCGGCATGGTCCGCCGGGCCTGGGATAACCGCCGTGGTGATCGGGGTGGATCAGCCCTTCAGCTTGGCGTTGCATACGCTGTAATATCCACCGCCCTTCTGGATCCAGCGCAGGCCGCCATTGGCGTTGGCGGCCTTGTTGGTGTTGTACTGGTCAAGGCAGGTGTGCATGCGGGCCTTGCCTGCGGCTTCCTTGCTGTATTTTGCGGAAATGGCGTCGGGCAGCGTCGCACTGGTGGATACGGGGGCTGCGGCCGGGGTCGCCTTGGGGGCCGCTGGTGCCGCGACAGGGCTGGCCGCAGGGGCTGCCGCTTCGGCGGTCTTGGTATCCGGTGTTGCAGCATCACCGCACTGGGCGGTCTTGAAATCCTTGTAGCTCTGTCCGTTCAGCGTACCCGCAGTGCGGGCGGTGGTGAACTTCTGGTGGCACGACTTGGAGGTTTCGCGCGCGTGTGCGGCACCGGTGGACAGGGCAAGGGCGATTACGGACGCGGTCGCGATCTTGAAACGGAATGATGTGGCCATTGAGTGGGTCGGTCCTGAAATGACGGTTGTGAAAAACACGCGGTTTACAGCGCGCTGTCGCCGGTTTCGCGCGTGCGGATGCGGATGACGCTGTCGAGGGGGGAAATGAAGATCTTGCCATCGCCGATCTTGCCGGTATGGGCGGCTTCCAGGATCGTTTCCACCGCCTGTTCCACCAGGTCGTCGGTCACGGCGACCTCGATCTTGATCTTGGGCAGGAAGCTGACGTGGTATTCCGCCCCGCGATAGATTTCGGTCTGGCCCTTCTGCCGGCCAAAGCCCTTGACTTCCGATACGGTCAGCCCCTGTATCCCCAGCGGGGTCAGGGCTTCACGCACATCGTCGAGCTTGAAAGGCTTGATGATGGCTGTGACAAGCTTCATCTCACCGCGTCTCCATTCTGCTGTCCGGCCTGGATGACCGTGTGTGAAAGGCAAGGTAACGTTCCGTCTATACCCTGATCGGGTGATGCATGTCATCCGCCTTGGCGCACCCGATGTGTTAAGCGCGCTTGTGTCGTCCCCGTGGAGGGGCGTAAATCCGGCAGGCTTGCCGTCCCTGCCCGCAACGGGCCAGAACAGGAAACGAAATGACCGCGAACATGTCATCCCACGCCGCGCCCGGACCTCTTGAGGTCGATGTCTGCATTGTGGGGGCTGGGCCGGTGGGTGCGACCCTTGCCTGCCGTCTGGCCGCTGATGGCATGCAGGTTGCGATCATTGACCGCGCGGCCCTGCCGCCGATGGAACATCCCGCCTTCGATGGCCGCGCCTATGCCATCGCCGCAGGATCGCGCCGCCTGCTGGAGGAAGCGGGCGTGTGGCAGCGCCTGCCCATGGAATCGTGCGACATTCGTGAAATCCGCGTGACCGATGGTCGTCCGGGTCGGCCGCCGTCGCCCCTGTTCCTTGAATTCGGGCGCGGCGATGCCGACCAGCCCTTTGGCGCGATGATCGAGGCGCGCGCCCTGCGCGTGGCGCTGAACGCAAGCCTGCATGCAACGCCCGGCCTGCATGTTTTCGCCCCCGATGAAGGGGTCGTGACCCGCGGCCCCGATGGCGCGGTCATCCGCACCAGCAGCGGGCGGGCAATCCATGCGCGCCTGGTGGTCGCGGCCGAAGGGCGGCGCAGCCCGCTGCGCGAACAGGCCCGCATTGCGGTTACGCGCCTGCCCTACAACCAGTGCGGCATCGTCTGCGCCGTGGCCCATGAACGCCCGCATGAAGGCCGCGCGCTGGAACATTTCCTGCCGGCCGGCCCGTTTGCGCAACTGCCCATGGCAGGCACGGCCGAACACCCCAACCTGTCCGCCCTGGTCTGGACCGAAAGCGAGAAGGTCGCCCACCGTCTGGCCGACCTGCCGCATGATGCCTTCGCGCACGAAATCCGCCGCCGCATGGGTGATGACTGGCTGGGCGCGGTCAACCCGGTGGGGCGGCGGTGGGTCTATCCGCTTTCCGCGCAGTACGCACAGCGTTATGTTGATACGCGCCTCGCCCTGGTGGGGGATGCGGCGCATGGCATTCACCCTATTGCGGGACAGGGGCTGAACCTTGGTTTCCGTGACGTGATTGCCATGGCCGATATCCTTGGCCGCGTGCATGCC
>NZ_VWPI01000147.1 GCF_015155755.1 Komagataeibacter sp. FXV3
GCGGATGTGCTGCGCAGGTACCAGGCGCGCTGCCGTCCCGCCAACATGCTCATGCTGGTGGCGACCGATGCGCTGGAACGGCTGTTTGGCAATGATAACCCCGTCCTGCGGCTGGCGCGTGACGTGGGGCTTGCGACCGTCAACCGCATCACCCCGCTGCGCCGCAGCTTTGCCCGGCACGCCATGGGCCTGTAAAACGGGATCGCGACGACTAACAGGCCCCAAGGGGCCGGAACGGATGGCTTATGTCTGAAAAGCAGCCTGCTGGCATTCCCATGGATACACGCACGCGTCCCGTCATGCCGCCAACGCTGGGGCATGTGGACCCCATCGCGCTGTGGCAGGAAATCGTGAACGGCGCGTGCGGGTGCAATGATCCGCTGGTCAAGGGCCTGCTGGCCACCGGCATCCGCAACCATGCGTCCTTCCGCTGTGCGCTGGCCGCCCTGATCGGACGCAAGCTGGGGGACCGGTCGGTGGCGGATGACGCGCTGGCCGAACTGGTGAGCGAGGTGTTCGACGCCGATCCCGATATTGTCAGTGCGGCGGCGGCCGACCTTGTCGCCATCCGTGAACGCGATCCGGCCACGGCCAATTACGTGACCCCCTTCCTGTTCTTCAAGGGCTATCACGCGGTGCAGAGCTACCGCGTGGCGCACTGGCTGTGGCACAACAATCGCAGCTACCTTGCCCTGCACCTGCAAAGCCGGTGTTCCGAACTGTTTGCCGTTGATATCCACCCTGCGGCAAGGCTGGGGCGGCGTATCCTGCTGGACCACGGCACGGGTATCGTCATTGGTGAGACATCGGTGCTGGAGGACGACGTGTCCCTGCTGCAGGGCGTGACCCTTGGGGGGACGGGCAAGAACGTGGGCGACCGCCACCCCAAGGTGCGCCGTGGCGTGCTGATCGGGGCGGGGGCCAAGATCCTGGGCAATATCGAAATTGGCGAGGGGGCGAAGGTCGGCGCTGGCTCCATCGTGCTGGAATCCGTGCCCGCCTACACGACCGTGGTGGGCAATCCCGCCCGTATCGTAGGCACGCGACATTCCAGCCTGCCGGCCTTTACCATGGACCAGATGCTGCCGCCGATCGATTATATCATCTGATGACCGAATTCGTTTTCAGGCCGCACGTCGCGGTTATTGGCGGTGGGCCTGCGGGTCTTGCCGCGGCCGAAATCCTGTCCGCCCACGGGTGTGGCGTCAGCGTGGTGGAACAGATGCCCACCATGGGGCGCAAGCTGCTCATGGCCGGGCGGGGGGGCCTCAACCTGACCCATTCCGAACCGGCCGATGCCTTTGCCGCCCGTTATGGCGCCGCACGCCCGATGATGGAACGCGCCCTGCGGGCCTTTACCCCGCAGGACATGGTGCAGTGGGCCGAAGGACTGGGCCAGCCCTGCTTTACCGGCAGCAGCGGACGTATCTTTCCCCGTGCCATGAAGGCGTCGCCGCTGTTGCGGGCATGGCTGGCGCGGCTGGCGGCAGGCGGCGTGCGGCTGCTGACGCGCCACCGCTGGGACGGGTGGGATGCGGATGGCAGGCTGCGGGTTACGGGTCCCGGTGGCCCGGCATCGTGGCGGGTCAACGCTACGGTGCTGGCGCTGGGTGGCGCAAGCTGGGCACGGCTGGGATCGAATGGCGCATGGCGGGCGCGCCTTCTGGACCATGATGTGGATGTAAAACCCTTTGCCCCGGCCAATTGTGGCTTCGTGACCGGCTGGGGCGCGCCGTTTACCACCCGTTTCGCCGGCACGCCGCTGCGGGGTATCGCACTTACGCTGGATGGGGCCGACACGGTGCGGGGCGAGGCGGTGGTGACCGGTACGGGGATTGAAGGCGGCGCGGTCTATGCCCTGTCGGCCGCGATTCGGGGCCGGATTGCCCGTGATGGCCATGCGCTGGTCCATATTGACCTGCGTCCCGCGCTGGATGTGGCGGAAATCGCCACCCGCATTGCCCGCGTACGTTCACGTGAAAGCCTGTCCAATACATTGCGCAAGGCGCTGCGGTTGCCCCCCGTGGCCATTGCCCTGCTGCGCGAAGGTGACGGGGGACCGCCCCCGCGCGATCCCGAGGCCCTTGCCCGTCTGGTCAAGGCCGTGCCGGTGGTGCTGCGTGCGCCTGCGGCACTGGACAGCGCCATTTCGGTCGCGGGGGGAATCGCGTGGCCCGCGCTGGATGAACATTTCATGCTGCGTGCGTTGCCTGGTGTTTTTGCTGCCGGTGAAATGCTGGACTGGGAGGCTCCGACCGGCGGTTATCTGCTGCAGGGCTGCATCGCGACCGGGCGCATGGCGGGGCAGGGAGCATGGGAGTGGTTGCGGGACTCGCAGCGCGGGCGGTATCCGTCAGCGCCATGAGTGTTGCGATCACGATTGGTGAACGGCGCGGGGCCATGGCGACGGATGCCCCCGTGACGATGGACCTGGCGGAACTGCTGTCCACCCGCCTGCTGGTGCAGGGCAATTCCGGGTCGGGCAAGTCACACCTGCTGCGCCGCCTGCTGGAACAGTCCGCGCGTATGGTGCAGCAGGCGATCATTGACCCCGAAGGCGATTTCGTCAGCCTTGCCGAACGTTACGGCCATCTGGTCATTGACGCCGCCGAACATACCGAGGCCGCATTGCAGGCGGCGGGGGAGCGGATGCGCGTGCACCGGGCCTCCGTCGTGCTGAACCTTGAGGGCGTGGATGCGGAGGTGCAGATGCGCCGCGCCGCAGCCTTCCTCGGTGGCATGTTCGAGGTGCCGCGTGACTACTGGTACCCCGTGCTGGTCGTGGTGGATGAAGCCCAGCTTTTTGCGCCTGCGGCGGCGGGCGAGGTGTCGGACGAAGCGCGTCGGGCCTCACTTGGCGCCATGACCAACCTTATGTGCCGTGGGCGCAAGCGTGGGCTGGCGGGTGTGATCGCGACCCAGCGTCTGGCCAAGCTGGCGAAGAATGTCGCGGCCGAGGCCTCGAACTTCCTCATGGGCCGCACCTTCCTTGATATCGACATGATGCGGGCGGCTGACCTGCTGGGTATGGAGCGGCGGCAGGCCGAGAGTTTCCGTGACCTTGAACGCGGTTATTTCGTAGCCCTTGGCCCCGCGATATCCCGCAGGCCGCTTGCGGTGAAGATCGGGCCGGTGGAAACCGAAAGTCGTTCGGCCGGTCCCACGCTCATGCCGTTTGATCCGGTGCCCGCAGGGGACGAGATCCGTGAACTGATCCTGACCCCCGTGCCCGAACGTGAGGTTCCGGCCCGTCAGCCACGCAGTTTCAGCCCGCCACCCGATATCCTGTCCCAGCTTGCCGCCCATGCCGAAACCGCGACGGTGGACGTAGCGGAAGAAGAACCGGATGCAGCACCGGTGGATGCGGCAGCCCAGCGGCTGCGCTTTATCGAGATCCTGAGCGATATCCTGCGTGACGAGGACGCGGGCTTCCGTCCCGTGCATGTACTGTATCAGGACTTCCTTGTCCGCTGCCGGATCGAGGGTATGGGACGTGATGCGCTGGACATGCCGCGCTTCCGCCGCCTGCTGGCGGTCGCCAAGGCTGGTGTGGATGCCCAGACGGCGGAAAGCGGCCAGTGGCGGCAGGCCGAACAGATGGCAGGCGTGCTGCCCGATGACGTGCAGGGCATTTTCCTGCTGATCGCACGCGCCGCCCTGCATGGCGAACCCTGCCCATCCGACAGTCTGATTGCCCGCACATACGGCACCCATTCCCTGGGGCGCGCCCGGCGGCAACTGGCCTATCTGGAGGAGCAGAACATGATTGTCCTGCGCAATGACGGGCTGGGCCGCCGTAGTGCCGCCATTATCGGCCCCGGGTGGGAAACCGCGCCTGCCCTGCCGGATGGCGGTCAATCGTAAAGAGGCTTTTGGTGAAGCTTTTTTCAAAAAAGCTTTTGAAAATGCCGCCTGTTTGAAAACAGAAGGCTCCCGGGAACTTTTATTTCTGGTCGTGCGCGTCAGTAAAACTGGCACGACCCGTGCCATTCCCCACCGGGTGTAAGGAAAAATAAGGCGATTTTGTCGTCAACCCAGACCATATGGACTTTTTCTTCTGAGCCGATCTGGAACACGAAATCCCCCAGCCCGACCCCATACCGCACTGCGGTCGGGTAGCCGCCCACCTTGGTCCGGTCATGGCGTTACAGGTCATTGAAGACGGCATCGCGTCCCGTGTCGTCATCTGGCAGGGCGTGTATGTCGATTGGCAGGCCCCCGGCATCTTCCTGACCGGTGGTCATCTTCGACATGTGTCCAGCGTATCGGGAAGGGCCTGAAGGAATGGATGGTTGCGGGCAGCGGTACCGGCCTGTCGGTCGTGGTGTATTGGCGGATCAGACAGACTTTGCCATGGGGGCGGTCAAAGAGCGGATCCGCCATGCTGAAGAACACGACAACCAGGGCCGGATTGGCAAGCGGCTTCGGCACGCAAGGCAGTTCATCAATGCGGTTCTGCAGGATCAGGGCCATGGGACTGCCGTTCCATGTGGGTCCATGTAAGCAGGCCTGCATCCGGATGGCCCACGCCACGGCAGAACCATGACCGGATTGGTCGGGGGCCGGACGCAGCAGGTTGCTGAGTTGACTGAAGCTTTCGCGGCCGACCGGGGTTATGGTTATGACGGTCCTCTGACCTGTACAGTTTTCACATGATCAGGTCATGCATAATGTATGTATGGTCATGATACATCGACGGAAGAGAAACAAAAGTTTCCTCGCAACGGTTTTTAAGAAAATCAGTATCCGGAACTTTTAATTCAGGTGGGTATCAAGAGCTGACCGGGCACAAAAAAACCTGCCTTCTTGCGAAGGCAGGTTTTTTACCGGTCAGTCAGTCACGCTGTTATCAGCGCTTCCACCATCCCGTGCGACGGCGCGGGGCCGGAGTGGCGTCCACATCGATCGGGGTTGGCGCGGCGTCCGCCGTGGTGGCCGTGGCTTCAGCCTCTTCATCGGCCTTCTTGCGGCGGCGACGGGTTGCCGGCGTGGTCGTGGCCGCCTTGCGGGTTGTGGTCCGCTTTTTCGGGGCGGGCTTTTCTGCCTTTTCCGGTGCGGCGTCCGCTGTGTCGGCTACGGTTTGTGCAGCTTCCGCTTCCGGCGCGGGTTCTGCCTTCTTGCGGCGCGTGGTGGTGCGGCGACGCTTGGGGGCTTCTTCCGTGGCCGTGGCTTCGGCTTTGGTCGGGGCGGCAGGCGTTTCCGCCGCCGGTTCCCCGGCCGTGTCCTCAGCCTTTGCCGCCGCGCGGGTGGTGCGGCGGCGTGTGGTCGCCGTCGTGCCCGTGCTGCGGCTGGCCGCACGCTTGCGCGCGGGTTTGGCCGGGGCCGCTTCCTCGGTTGCCTTTTCTTCCACCGGTTTCGCCTCGGCTTCCGTTGCCGGGGTTTCCGCCTCTACGGCCTCATCAGCGACCTTGCGGCGGGTGCCGGTGCGGCGCGTGGTGGTCGTGCTGGCACGACGGCGGCGCGGCTTGGGCGCTTCTTCCGCTGCCGGTTCCGCAGGTGCGGGGACGGCTTCGGGTTCGGCTTCCACGACAGGCGGGGTGGCTTCGGCGGCCGGGGCGGGGGAT
>NZ_VWPI01000148.1 GCF_015155755.1 Komagataeibacter sp. FXV3
GCCTCGGCTTCCTGTGCGACCGGTGTCGCCCCGTTTTCCACCGGGGTGGTGCGACGGCGCGTACGGCGACGCGTGCGGCGTGGCTTGGTGGTTTCTTCCTCGGCCACCGGGGCCGGGGCTGCCTCTTCCACTTCGACCACCACCGGATCGGCTTCCACAACCACTTCGCTGGGGGCGGTCGTCTGTTCGATCACGTCAAAGATGTCGATGATCGCATCGCCATACGGATCAGCCGGGGTGGGACCACGATAGGCTTCGGGTGCAGGAGCCGGTGCGGGCGTGGGAGGTGCGACCGGTGCGGGTGCTTCCTGTGCCGTATCCTCGGTCGCTGGCGTCTGGGCGCCCTGCGCTGCGGTACCATTGCCACGACGGCGACGGCGACGGCGGCGACGGCGATGGTCGGTACCCGATGCGATATCCTCGTCCTCTTCCGTGGTGGCCACGGCTTCGGCCGGGGTTTCCGCCGCTGGCGGCTCGGCCTGGATCTGGATTTCACGCACATGGCCGGTTTCAGCCGGTGCCTGTTCGATCACCGGCGCGTCGAAGCGGGCCGTCTGCTGGCGCACGCGCTCGATCTTGCAGTCCTGCGGCTGCAGGGCGGCATCGGGGGCGAAGGTGACCTGCATCTTGTGCCGGGTTTCGATTTCCGACAGCCAGTTGCGCTTGTGGTTGAGGATGTAGAAGGCGATTTCCGGCGTGACGCCAACGGAAATTTCCGCCGCCTTGCGCTGCATGCCCTCTTCCTCGATCGCGCGCAGCACATGCAGCGCCGAGCTTTCGATCCCACGCACGATGCCGGTGCCCTGACAGTGCGGGCAGGGCATGAAGGCGGATTCGGCAATGGAGGGGCGCAGGCGCTGGCGTGACATTTCCAGCAGGCCGAAATGCGAGATCTGGCCAACCTGAATGCGTGCGCGGTCCGTGCGCAGCGCGTCCTTCAGCTTGCGCTCGACCATGCCGTTATGCTTGCGGCTTTCCATGTCGATGAAGTCGATGACGATCAGCCCGGCCAGGTCACGCAGGCGCAGCTGGCGGGCGACTTCCTCCGCCGCTTCGAGGTTGGTGCGCAGCGCCGTTTCCTCGATATTGCGCTCACGCGTGGCGCGGCCCGAGTTCACGTCGATCGCGACCAGCGCTTCGGTCTGGTTGATGACCAGATAGCCACCCGATTTCAGCTGCACGGACGGTGACAGCATGGAATCCAGCAGCCCCTCCACCTTGTAGTGGGAGAACAGGCTCTGTTCATGGTCCTGCCACAGCCGCACCTTCTGCGCGTTCTGCGGCATGAGCATGCGCATGAACTCACGCGCGGACTTCCAGCCCGGTTCGCCATCGATCAGGATTTCGCTGACCTCACGCGTGTAGATGTCGCGGATGGCACGCTTGATCAGGCTGGCTTCTTCATAGATCAGCGCGGGGGCAACCGATTCCAGCGTGTGCTGGCGGATATCGTCCCACAGGCGCAGCAGGTATTCGCAGTCGCGCATGATTTCGGCGCGCGGGCGCTGGGCGCCTGCGGTGCGCACGATCATGGCCATGCCGCGCGGGATCTGCAGTTCGGTAATGATGTCACGCAGGCGGCGGCGGTCGGCTACCGAGGTGATCTTGCGTGATACGCCCCCGCCACGCAGCGAGTTGGGCATGAGCACGCAGTAACGGCCCGCCAGCGAGACATAGGTGGTCAGCGCCGCACCCTTGTTGCCGCGTTCTTCCTTGACCACCTGCACCAGCAGGATCTGGCGACGGCGGATGACTTCCTGAATCTTGTAGTTGCGCAGGAAGCGGGCGATGCGGCGCTGGGCCTGGGCTTCGTCGCCGGTGTCGTTTTCACCGCCTACGGTTTCGGGCTCGTCGTCCTCACCGGGTTCCTCGCCTTCCTCGGTGGCGGCGGGGGCGTCTTCTTCCTCGTCGTCACGCGCGCGGCGTTCTTCTTCCGCGCGGCGTTCCTCCTCCTGCAGCGCCAGCAGCTTTTCGCGGTCGGCTACGGGGATCTGGTAATAGTCGGGGTGGATTTCACTGAAGGCCAGGAACCCGTGGCGGTTACCGCCGTAATCCACGAACGCAGCCTGCAGGCTGGGTTCCACGCGGATAACCTTGGCCAGATAGATGTTGCCCTTGAGCTGCTTCTTGGATGCAGCTTCAACATCGTAATCTTCCAGGTGGTTACCATCCATCACGACCACGCGGGTTTCTTCCGCGTGGGTCGTGTCGATCAGCATGCGTTTGCTCATAAATAGGCGCACTCCGGTATGTCACGTTCCGGCATCCGGGCTGCGCGCGTGGTCCGTGGCGGCAGGGGGAGGCAGGGGGAACGGACAGAAACATGAAAAAACAGGCGACCGGACCCGGACGGAACACCACCGCGCGGCGCGCGGGCGGACAGGCCATGCCTGCCGCGTTGATGCGGCGCATTCGCGCCGCCCGCGGTGGGGCATGGTGTCATCGCATGTGCGGCAGAAACCCGCGTGGTGTTCAATCCATCCTCGGTCATGACTGGGGGAGGGCGCGGCCCGGCCTGATTGCCGGGGCGGGACCTTCCGTATCGACTGGTATGCCATCCGGTTTCCTGTCGATGGGGAACACCGGCGCGGCAGCGTCAGGTCGTGCGTGGCATGTGCCCCCACGCCGTGGCGTGGCCGGTATGTAAGACCGGTAAGCGTATGCCGCGCATGCTTGATGCATGCCGGATGGAGAAAGTCATGCCTGCTGGCATCGGGCCGTTTCGGACATGCCCGCAGGGCAGCCGGACTTGGCGTGGTCCATCACGGCTGGGCAGCATGACGCAATGAAACCATTCCTGCAAGGGGGCCTTGCGTTTATCCCGCTGACGACCGACCCGTACGGTGATAAGGAAAGCAGACAGACCCGTAACTGTTTTGACCGGAACAAGATGCATGCCCAAAGGCCGGCCGGATGGAAATGATGCCCCGCAGTCCACGTCATGGCACGATGGCGCGGGCAGGCGCATGCCCGACCTGACGCGGCGCCTGCTGGTGGGGGGGCTGGCCGGGCTTGCACCCACGACGGCACTGGCGCGGGTGGTAGCCCATGCCCCGGCCCATGGTGTGACCACCCATCATGCTGCCCACCCGTCCCATGCGCCGTTGCACGCCCCGGCCATTATCGGCCGCGCCGCGCCGCCCAAGCCGCTGGTCATGCTGGATCCCGGCCATGGCGGCAAGGATCCCGGCGCGATCGGCATTTCCGGGACGTATGAAAAGCATGTGGCGGAAGCCGCCGCCAGCGAACTGCAGCGCCAGCTTGAAGCCAGCGGGCGGTACCGTGTCGCGATGACCCGCGCCGATGACCGCTTCATTCCGCTGGAAGGCCGGGTGGACATCGCCCATGCCCACAAGGCGTCGCTGTTCATATCCATGCATGCGGATGCCCTGACCAACCGCGCCGTGCGCGGGGCCAGTGTCTATACCCTGTCGTCAAAGGCGTCGGACCGGCAGACGGCCATGCTGGCGCGGACGGAAAACAGCGCTGACCGCTATGGCGGCCCGCAGGTACATGCGGATTCGCCCGAGGTGCAGGAAATCCTTGCCAGCCTGGTGACCGAGGAAACGCGCCACGGCGCGGCCCACATGGCCAGCAGCATCGTCACCGCCTTCCGTCCGCGCATCGGCCTGCTGCAGCACCCGTCGCGCCATGCCTCGTTCGTGGTGCTGAAATCGGCTGATATCCCTTCCGTCCTGGTGGAGATGGGGTTCATGTCCAACCACATGGATGAAGCCGCCCTGCGGCAGGCTGCCCACCGCATGGTGGTGGCGGGGGCGATGGTGCAGGCGATCGACCGCTATTTCGCAACCGACAGCATGGTGACCCATGCCACGGGCTGACGTGGCGCGCAGGGGGACATGGCGGCCCGTCCGCGTGATGGGAAGGGGCGTGCTTTTACGGTTGCAATCGGGGGGCGGGCCTGTATTGTGCGCGCCATGGTAACGATAGCGCACATTGCTGGGGCTGGAACGGGCGCATACGCGCACCTGTCCGCGCGCGCATGTGCCGGTGTCGGGCTTCTTCGTCTTCGACTTATCCGCCCCTGAGCGATCAGGGCCGGCTGCGTGCCGGCGCGCCCAGGGGATTGATCAGGCCGTCCTAACGCCGGTTTGCGAACACGAATTGACAGGGGCGCGCGACAACCGTGTCCCCTCCCGTCACACAACAGGACCAAGTCCGAGGTTATTACCATGAGCATCGACCATCCTTCCTTTGGCCGTATCGACCCCAATCGTGTCATCATTTTTGACACCACCCTGCGTGATGGGGAGCAGTCGCCCGGTTTTTCCATGAACCTCGCGGAAAAGCTGCGCATGGCCGAAGCGCTGGAGGAACTGGGCGTGGACGTGATGGAGGCGGGCTTTCCCGTGGCGTCCAGGGGGGATTTCGACAGCGTTTACCAGATCGCGCAGAAGGTGAAGAACACCGTCGTATGCGCACTGGCGCGCAGCGGTGGCAAGAACGACATCGCCAGTGCGGGCGAGGCGATCAAACCGGCGAAACGCGGGCGTATCCACAACTTCATCTCCACCTCGCCGCTGCACATGAAATACAAGCTGCGCATGGAGCCTGAAACGGTTCTGGAGGTGATCGAGGCCGGCAACCGCGCCGCCCGCCAGTTTACCGACGATGTGGAATGGTCAGCGGAAGACGGCTCGCGCACCGATCCTGACTTCCTGTGCCGCTGCGTGGAAACTGCCATCCGCGCGGGCGCCACCACCATCAACATTCCCGATACCGTCGGCTATTCCACGCCCGAGGACATGGCCCGCATCTTTGCCGACCTGCGCGCCCGCGTGCCCGGTGCCGATGGGGTCATCTTCTCCACCCACAACCACAATGATCTGGGTCTGGGCGTGGCCAACACGGTTGCGGCGCTGAAGGCGGGCGCGCGGCAGGTGGAATGCACCATCAACGGCATTGGCGAACGTGCGGGCAATGCGGCGCTGGAAGAAATCATCATGGTGCTGCGCACGCGCCATGACGTGCTGCCGTTTACCACCGGCATCCATACCGAACGCCTGCTGCGCACCTCGCGCATGCTGGCCACCATCACCGGCTTTGACGTGCAGCCCAACAAGGCCATCGTGGGCCGCAACGCGTTCGCGCATGAAAGCGGCATCCATCAGGACGGTATCCTGAAAAATGCCGCGACCTATGAAATCATGACGCCCGAGAGCGTGGGCTGGACCCGTTCCTCCCTGGTGCTGGGCAAGCATTCGGGCCGTGCGGCCTTCCGCGACAAGCTGAAGGCAATGGGCTACGACAACCTGGAAGAAGCACAGTTCAACGAGGCGTTTTCACGCTTCAAGGATCTGGCTGACCGCAAGAAGGTCATTTACGACGAGGACCTGGTGGCGCTGGTCGATGATGAAGTGCGCGATCATGCCCGCATCCGTTTCGTTTCGCTGGATGTGACCGCCGGTTCGCGCCGCCCCGCCACCGCCGACCTGGTGCTGGACGTTGATGGGAAGCGCGAGGAAGGCCATGCCGAAGGGCAGGGGCCGGTTGACGCCGCGTTCAACGCCATCCGCGCCATTGTCGCCCATGACGCCACCCTGCAGCTGTATTCCGTCGGCGCCGTGACCGAAGGCAGCGATGCGCAGGCCCGCACTTCGGTCCGTCTGGAAGAAGGCGGCAAGCTGGTTGATGGTCAGGGGGCGGATGCCGATACGCTGGTTTCCGCCGTGCGGGCCTATGTCCATGCGCTGAACAAGCTGCTGGTCAAGCGTGACCGTGCCGAACCTGCAGCACTGGATGCCTGATCCCCTGCGGTGCGGGCAACGCCCTGCCGCCACTGATGCAACACCCCGCCACGGGATAGCCCGTGGCGGGGTGTCTGCTGTCCGGGAATGGCTGGCGGGTCAGTACCCGCCATAACCTTCCGGATAGGCGCCTTCCTGCGGGTAGGCGCCCTGCTGTGGGTAGCCTTCCTGACCGTATCCGCCGGACTGGCCGTAATAGCCATTCTGCTGGCCGTAATACCCGCCCTGCTGTCCATATCCGCCCTGTTGGGGATAGCCCTGCTGGGGATAGCTGGGCTGGGCATAGCCATAGCCCGCCTGCGGCTGCGCGGGATAGGCGGCGCGCTGGGGGACGCCCTGCGGGCAGGACTGGGGTGAATAGCCCGGCGGCAGTACGCGCCCGTCGGGGCAGATGGTGGAAGGGGCTTCTGCACGCGGACGGCGCGGCGGTGTCGTTGCGGCCCCGATCGCGGCCCCGCCCGCACCGCCCGCCAG
>NZ_VWPI01000149.1 GCF_015155755.1 Komagataeibacter sp. FXV3
CGCCAATGGCAGCCCCCCGTCCGCCACCGGCCAGGCCGCCGATCAGTGCCCCGCCCCCTGCGCCCAGCAGGCCGCCGCCAATGGCGCGTTGGCCAGGATCACGGGTGTCCTCGCACGCACCAAGACCAAGGCACAGCCCGGCGGCAAGCAGTATTGCCGGGCGGAAGGTCATGCGGGGAAATATGGTTTTCATGTATGTCTTTTTCCGGTATTGCGGACATGGATGGCACGATGACATCCCAGCCGCTGTCACTACAAAATGGTATGGCGCGGATGGTTTGGCCATGACCAAAGCGGGGCATTTTGTAACAATCATCAAAAGTGTGAAGATTTTAACAAATTAAAATTGTCTGGCCCCTTGCCCCTCCCTGCGCGCGCCGGTAATCCCTCAACCTGATCCAGACGGTTTTCGACAGTAAGGCAGGCATGCCATCAGGGTATGCCTTGCTGGTCGGGATGTAGGACAGTCCTGTCTGGTGGTTGATGTCGGGAGTTCTGGATGTTTGCTCGTGTACTGGGTCTGCTTTCCGCTGACATGGCGATCGACCTCGGCACGGCGAATACGCTGGTTTACGTCAAGGGGCGTGGTATCGTCCTGAATGAACCGTCGGTCGTCGCGCTGGCAGAGGTACGGGGCAAGAAGCAGGTTCTTGCGGTCGGTGAGGAAGCCAAGCAGATGGTTGGCCGTACCCCCGGCAACATCACGGCCATCCGGCCCCTGCGTGATGGCGTGATCGCGGATTTTGAAGTCGCGGAAGAAATGATCAAGCATTTCATCCGCAAGGTGCATAACCGCCGCATGTTTGCCAGCCCGCTGATCATCGTGTGCGTGCCATCCGGTTCGACTGCGGTGGAACGTCGCGCCATTCAGGAAAGTGCGGAAAGCGCCGGCGCGCGCAAGGTCTTCCTGATCGAGGAACCCATGGCCGCCGCCATCGGCGCGGGCCTGCCGGTGACCGAGCCTTCGGGCAGCATGATCGTGGATATCGGTGGCGGCACGACGGAAGTGGCCGTGATCTCGCTTGGCGGTATCGTGTACGCCCGCTCCGTGCGGGTGGGTGGCGACAAGATGGATGAGGCGATCATTTCCTACATCCGCCGCAACCATAACCTGCTGATTGGCGAAAGCTCGGCCGAGCAGATCAAGATCCACCTCGGCTCCGCCATGCCGCCCGATGACCCGGATGACCCGGGTCCGTGGCGTGAGGTCAAGGGGCGCGACCTGATCAACGGTGTCCCGCGCGAAGTCGTGGTGTCGCAGGCGCAGATCGCTGACAGCCTGGCCGAACCGGTCAGCCAGATCCTTGATGCGGTGACCACCGCGCTGGAAAACACGCCGCCGGAACTGGCGGCGGATATCGTGGACAAGGGCATTGTCCTGACGGGCGGTGGGGCGCTGCTCTATCGTCTGGACGAAGTGCTGCGGCGTGAGACCGGCCTGCCGGTTACGGTAGGTGAGGACGCGCTGTCCTGTGTGGCGATGGGCACCGGCCGCGCGCTTGAGGAAATGAAGCGCCTGCGCAATGTACTGACAAGTATGTACTGACGAACGGGACAGGTGCGCTGCCTGCTGCGTAGGGAGGGCAGCGTGCGCATGGGGGAGACGCAGGACGATGCAGGTCCGGCGACCAGGCAGTATTGGACGACCCGGCAGGCGTGACGTAACCGTTGCGCATGGAAGGCTGGGCTGATGCCTGTTTCCATCCAGTTCCGTCAGGCGCTTGGCAAGCTGGTGCTGCCTGCGCTGATCCTTGTGGCCTGCGGTGTGATCCTGCTGGGCAAGGCGGATCGCCCGCTGATTGAAAAACTGCGTATGCAGACCGCTGACCTGCTGGCCCCTGCCTACGGTCTGGTGGCGTGGCCGCAGGCGAAGCTGCGCTGGCTGTCGGGCAACCTGCAGGATATCCGTAACCTCGAAGCCGAAAATATCCGCCTGCGTGCCGAAAACGTGTCGCTGCGCCACTGGTATGACGTGGCGGCGGCGCTGGCGGATGAAAACGCCGCGCTGAAATCGAACCTGCACTGGATTCCCGATAACGCGCCCGCCTTTGTCACCGGGCGCGTGGTGCGTGATACCAGCGGTCTGTATGCCCGCGCCGTGCTGCTGGCGATCAATCCCGACACGGCGGTCCGCAAGGGGGGAATCGCGCTGGATGGATCGGGGCTGGTGGGCCGGGTGACCGAGGTGGGCAAGCGTTCGGTCCGCGTGCTGCTGATTACCGATTCGTCCAGCCGCCTGCCGGTCACGCTGGAATCCAGCCATGCGGCGGCCATCATGGCGGGGGACAACACCGCCCTGCCGCGCATCATCTTCTATCCGCAGGATAACGTCCCGATCGAGGGGGAACGTGTCGTGACCAATGGGGAAATCGAAAGCCTGCCGGCGGGCCTGCCCGTGGGGCATGTGCATTACCTGCGGCCGGGGCAGCCTGTCGTGGTGCCGGCGGCGGCGCTGGACCATATCGATATCCTGCGCATATTCGATTACGAGGACAGCGTGTCCCCGCCCGATGCCCCGGGCCGCGTGCCGCTGCCCAATGTCGGGCGGACCATGTCCCTGCCATCACAGTTCCAGTCCCATCCCGATCAGGGGCTGCATGGATGAAAACCTTCACGCCGCCCCCGATCCGGCCCGGCATCCACCCGCGTTCGGGGCTGGGTTACCGCATTGACCATGGCATGCGCAGCAGCGTGCCATGTCTGTTCGTGTTTTTCGTGGCACTGGTGCTGTCCGCACCGCTGAACCTGCCGGGGCAGGTGGAACTGATGCCCGCCGTCATCATGGCCACCGTTTTCCTGTGGTCGGTGTTCGTGCCGGTGTTCATGCCCTCGATTGCCGTGTTCATGCTGGGCATATGGGTGGATATCCTCAGCTTCGGGCCGGTGGGGGTCATGCTGCTGATGATGCTGATCGTGCATGGCATCGCGCTGTCGGGACGTTACACGCTGGCACGGGTTAATTTTTTTGTACTCTGGTTTGTGTTTGGCGTGGTGATGGTGGGCATTACGGCGCTACAATGGGTGCTGTGTTCCGCACTGGCCTTGCATATTGTGGAGTTTCTACCCTTTGTTTTCGAGACAGTCCTGGCCTTCGGCAGTTTTCCTGTCCTGTATACGGGGTTTGTCTGGACCTATCGTTTTGTCGTCAACAACGCGGACCCTTCCTGAAGCGGATGCGATCGTGCGCCCGCGCCGGATAAATGAATGAAGTTTCGTAAGAAGAAATCCGGCAACCGGCTCATGTCCCGTCCCGAGGAAGGCAAGAATCCTTCCCGTGGCGTCTTCACCCGCCGTGCGCTCGTGCTTATGGCGGCACAGGGCGCCGTGCTGGGGGCATTGGGGGAACGTCTGTACGGGCTTCAGGTTCTCAACGGCAGCCATTATGCGAAGCTTGCGGAAAACAACCGCCTGAGCAAACGCTTCTTCGCGCCGCCACGCGGGCGGATCACGGACCGTTTCGGCATTTCGGTCGCATCCAACCGCATCAACTGGCGCGCGCTGCTGCTGGCGGAAGAAACCACCGACATTGCCGGGACGCTGGAACGGTTTGGCCAGCTTGTGCCGCTGGAGCCGCGAGACCTGACGCGTATCGAACATGAACTGAAGCACAAGCGGCGGTTTATCCCGATCATGCTGCGTGATTTCCTGTCATGGGATGACATGGCGCGGCTGGAACTGAACATGCCCTCGCTGCCCGGCGTGCTGATTGATGTGGGCACCACGCGCGTCTATCCCTTTGGCCCGTTACTGGCGCATGTGGTGGGTTATGTCGCCCCGCCCGCGGAAAAGGACGTGGTGCATAATGCCGAACTGGCGCTGCCGGGCATGCGCGTCGGCCGTTCGGGGATCGAGCAGACACAGGACGGCAACCTGCGCGGGCAGGTCGGCTCGGTCGAGATGGAGGTCAACGCCGTTGGTCGCGTCATGGCTGAACTGGACCGTGACGAGGGACTGGCGGGGGACGAGATCGCCCTGACCATCGACAGCGGCCTGCAGCAGCAGGTGCTGGGCCGCATTGCCGACCAGTCGGCCAGCGCCGTGGTGATGGACTGCCGCAATGGCGAAGTGCTGGCCATGGTCAGCAACCCGTCATTTGATCCCTCCCTGTTCGATAGTGGCGTAAGCCAGGCCCAGTGGATCGAATGGACCAACAACAGCCAGACCCCGCTGATCAACAAGGCGGTGTCGGGACTGTACCCGCCCGGTTCCACCTTCAAGCCCGCCGTGGCCATGGCGGCCCTGCGCGCGGGCACGCTGTCGCCATCCGACCGGATTTCCTGCCCCGGTTACATTGATGTGGGCGGCACGCGCTTCCACTGCTGGTCGCGCTATGGGCATGGGTCGATCAACCTGCGCCAGGGGCTCAAATATTCCTGTGACGTCTTCTTTTACGAAGTCGCGCGCCGTACCGGCATGGACGCGATCGCGGCCACGTCCGAACTGTTCGGGCTGGGTGCGAAGCTGCCTGAAATCGAGCTGCCCCATGTGCGCCAGGGCCTGATCCCCACGCCGACATGGCGGCGCAAGCACGGGCACCACTGGAATGGCGGCGATACCATTGTCAGCGGCATCGGGCAGGGATTTGTGCAGGTCACGCCGCTGCAACTGGCGACCTATGCGTCCCGCATCGCCACGGGGCGTGACGTGCAGCCGCACCTGATCCGTTCCATCGCAGGCCGCACGGCGGCGTTGACCGACCTTGGCCATGCATCGGGCATGGACATGCCCGACCAGTTCTTTCAGGACATCCGCGCGGGCATGTTCGCCGTGGTGAATGAGGAAGGGGGTACGGCCCCCAAGGCCCGGCTGGATATTCCGGGCGTGCAGATGGCGGGCAAGACCGGGTCGGCGCAGGTGCGTCGCGTCTCGCGCGCGATGCGTGAAAGCGGGCACTTCAATTCCGCCAACCTGCCATGGGAATACCGGCCGCATGCGCTGTTCATCTGCTATGCCCCGTATGACGCGCCGCGTTACGCCACGGCGGTCGTGATCGAGCATGGCAATGCGGGTGCGGATGTCGCCGCCCCCCTTGCGCGTGATATCATGACCGATACCCTGCGCCGCGATCCGGTCAACCACCGTGAACCGCCGGGGCAGGAAGTGGCACAGGCCGAGGTGGACTGACCCACCCGGCCGCGATCCCGTCCGGGGCCACGCCATTGCCGTGCCTGTTGTGGAGAATGGAATGAAATTCCAGAAACGCCTGCTGCGCGCCGAACCCAATTTCCAGATCCTGACCAAGCTATGGCAGGTCAACTGGCTGTATGTGCTGCTGATCTGCGCGCTGGCGGTGGTGGGGTATGGGGCACTGTATTCGGCAGGCGGCGGCACGTCGCGCCCGTTTGCGGGGCCGCAATCCATCCGCTTCTGCTTTGGCGTGGTCATGATGCTGGGCATTTCACTGATGAGCCCGGGCATTCTGGCACGCATGGCGTGGCCGCTTTACATCTTCTCGCTCATCCTGCTCGTCGCCGTGCTGCGTATGGGGCATGTGGGCAAGGGGGCGGAGCGATGGCTCATGCTGGGTGGGATGCAGGTGCAGCCATCGGAACTGGCCAAGATCGCCCTTGTCCTCATGCTGGCGGCATGGTTTCACAAGATCAGTTACCGCCGCATGGGCAATCCGCTGTTTCTGGCGCCGCCTGCTCTGATGGTGCTTGTGCCGGTCGCCCTTGTGCTCAAGGAACCCAACCTTGGCACCGCCGTCATCATCGGCACGGTGGGGGCCTGCATGTTCTTTGCCGCGGGCATGCGGCTATGGCAGATCGCGCTGCTGATCCTGCCCATGCCGTTCCTGGCAAAGATTGCCTATGGCCACCTGCATGATTACCAGAAGGCGCGGGTCACCACCTTCCTGCATCCCGAAAGTGACCCGCTGGGGGCGGGCTACAACATCATCCAGTCCAAGATCGCGCTGGGGTCAGGCGGCATGTGGGGGCAGGGTTATCTGCACGGCACGCAGGGACAGCTGAACTTCCTGCCTGAAAAACAGACCGACTTCATCTTCACCATGATTGCCGAGGAATGGGGGTATGTCGGTGGCGTTACCGTCATTGGCATGCTGCTGCTGCTGGTTTTTGGCGGCATGCTGATTGCCATGCGCAGCCGTAACCAGTTCGGGCGACTGCTGGGGCTGGGCATTTCGGTCAATTTCTTCCTGTACTGCGCGGTCAACCTGTCCATGGTGATGGGGGCGATTCCAGTGGGGGGCGTGCCGCTGCCGCTGATTTCCTATGGCGGGTCGGCCATGCTGATGGTCATGTTCGGTTTCGGGCTGCTCATGTCCGCATGGGTGCATCGCAATGATACCTTTGGCGAAACGCTGGAGAACAGGGACTGATGGCGGGCATTGTCCCGCCCACGGCTGCTGTTCACCGTGCCTATCGCCTGAGTACCTATCACGCGCGTGGCCTGCCGGTTATCCGCATTGGCCAGCCGCCGCGCTGGCGGGGCAGGGTGCCAGAAGGCGATATCGTGCTGCTGAGCGCATGCAATCCCGGTGGTCGGCTGCGTGCGGATGGCTGGAACCGGCGGATGATGCGCGCACTGGCGCGGTATCTGCATGGCGTGCCGCATGCATTGGGTGAAGGACGGCTGGGCCGGTGGTCCGAACCGCTTTATGCGGTGCGGGTGCCGCTGGCGCGCGGGCTGTGGCTGGCGCGGCTGTTTCGGCAGAATGCGGTGGTCGTGCTGCATGGCGCGCGGCCCGCGCGGCTGGTGTATCTGCCGTAAGGAAAGAATGCCGCCTTTTTGGAAAAAAGGCGGCACCCAAAACGTCTATCAGTAGTCTGTTCAGCCCTCGATCTGGCTGAAATCAGCAATCAGTACCGTCATGCGGCACAGTTCCGACAGCAGGCGCAGGCGGTTGGCGCGCACGGCGGGATCGGTGTCATTCACCGTGACCTTGTCAAAGAACTGGTCAAGGGTCGGGCGCAGGGCCGCCACGTCACGCATCGCGTCCGCGTAGCGTTCCTGTGCGATGGCCTGCTCGACAGCCGGGATGGTCTTCTGCAACTGTTCGGCCAGCGCCTTTTCCTCTGGCTGGGTGTACAGCGCCGGGTTGGGCGTGCCCTCATGCGGGCCATCCTTGCGGTCCTCGATGCGCAGGATGTTGGCCGCGCGCTTGGTCGCCGCCAGCATGTTGCGCCCGTCCTCGGTCTCCAGCATGTCGGCAATGGCCTTCGCACGCGCCAGCAGGCGCACGATGTCGGTATCCGTATTGCCAACCGATACGGCCGCCAGGATGTCATGCCGCGCGCCTTCGCCACGCAGTTGCACGCGCAGGCGGTCGGCCACGAATTCCGGCAGAACGTCCAGATCGGGGGCAAGGCGCAGGGATTCGGGCAGCCCCTGTGCCGCTTCCCAGAACACCTTGGCCAGATCCAGCCGCAGCCCGTTTTCACGGATGATGCGGATGATCCCCAGTGCTGCGCGACGCAGGGCATACGGGTCGCCCGACCCACCCGGCTTTTCACCCACGGCAAAGAAGGCGACCAGCATGTCGATCTTGTCCGCCAGCGCGACCGTGACCGAAACCGGGGCATGGGGCACGTCGTCCTGCGGGCCACGTGGCATGTAATGCGCGCCAATGGCATCGGCCACCGCATCCGCTTCCCCGTCATGACGGGCGTAATAGGCCCCCATGACGCCCTGCAGTTCGGGGAATTCCCCTACCATGCCGGTGGTCAGGTCCGCCTTGCACAGCAGGGCCGCGCGTTCGGCCTGTGCCCTGTCCGCCCCCGTCAGCGGGGCCAGCAGCCCGGCAAGGCGGACAATGCGCTGCACACGTGCGCCCTGGCTGCCAAGCGCGGCATGGAACACGATCTGGTCCAGCGCGGGCACGCGGCTTTCCAGCGTGCGGGCGCGGTCAAGGTCCCAGAAATGGCGGGCGTCGGCAAAGCGTGCGCGCAGCACGCGTTCATTGCCTGCAATGGTCAGCGCACCGCCATCACGGGGCAGCAGGTTGGCGACGAAGGCAAAGCGGGGGGCGGCCGAGCCATCGGCGTTGCGCAGCGCGAAGTAACGCTGGTTCACGCGCATGGATACCTGCATCACCTCGGGCGGCAGGGTCATGAATTCGTCGTCGATCTGGCCCAGGAACGGCACCGGCCATTCGGTCAGGCCCGCGACTTCGTCAATCAGGCCGGGATCGGCCACGACGCTCAGCCCTTCCTCGGCGGCAAGGCTGGCCACACCCTCGGCAATGGTGGTGCGGCGCGCGGCTGCGTCAGGTTCGACCTGATGGGCGCGCAGGCCATCCAGCCATTCCTTCGTGCTGCTGACCGCAAACGCGCCCGGGGCGGTGAAGCGGTGGCCTTCGGTCAGGTTGCCGGATTTCAGGCCGTGGCCGTTATCCTCGCCTTCCGCCAGGGTGAAGTCCACGACCACGCCATCAAGGATGCACACGATCCGACGCAGCGGTCGCACCCATGTAAAGGCGCTGCCCACACCCCAGCGCATGGATTTGGGCCATGGGAAGCGGCGCAGCAGGCCGGGCATGACATTGGCTACCTGCCGGGCGGCGGGGATGGGTGCGATCTCACGGTGCAGCACCCAGAAGCCGTTTTCCGCCACCAGCGCGTCACGGTCCACCCCATGCTTGCGCATGAAGCCCGCCAGCGCCTTGTCCGGCGCACTTTCACGCGGGCCGCGTTCGTTCACCGTGCCACCGGGCACGGTTGTATCGACCGTCAGCGACAGCGCGATGCGGCGGGGACCGGCAAATGCCGCAGCATTACGCGGGTTGAGCGGGCTGAGTGCCTCGCACACCAGGCGTTCAAGGTCAGCCGCCGCGCGTGTCTGCATGCGGGCGGGGATTTCCTCGGAAAAGAGTTCGATAAGAAGTTCGGGCATGATCTCTTATTCCTCGCCCGCCAGCCACGCTTCGCAGCAGCGTTTGGCCAGCGCGCGTACGCGGCCGATATAGGATGCACGCTCGCTGACGCTGATCACGCCGCGTGCATCAAGCAGGTTGAACAGGTGACTGGCCTTCAGGCACTGGTCATAGGCTGGCTGGGCCAGCCCCGCTTCGGCCAGAGCGGTCGATTCGCGTTCGGCGTCGATGAAGTGGCGGTGCAGCATCTCCACATCCGCCACCTCGAAGTTGTGGCGGGAATAATCCTGCTCCGCGCGCAGGAAGACATCGCCGTATTTCAGGCCCTGCCCGTTGAAATCGAGGTCATAGACATTCTCGATTCCCTGCACGTACATCGCCAGCCGTTCCAGCCCGTAGGTCAGTTCGGTCGAGGGCATGACGGTGGGAATGCCGCCAACCTGCTGGAAATAGGTGAACTGCGTCACCTCCATCCCGTCGCACCAGACTTCCCACCCCAGGCCCCATGCGCCGATGGTGGGATTTTCCCAGTCATCTTCCACAAAGCGGATGTCATGTTCCAGCGGGTCGATGCCGATGGCGCGGTAGCTGTCCAGCAGCAGTTTCTGGCTGTCTTCCGGCGTGGGCTTGAGCAGTACCTGATACTGGTAATAGTGCTGCAGCCGATTCGGGTTTTCGCCATAGCGGCCGTCGGATGGACGGCGGCAGGGCTGGACATAGGCTGCCTTCCACGGTTTCGGGCCCAGCGCGCGCAGCGTGGTGTGCGGCGACAGCGTGCCCGCGCCCACTTCGGTATCGTAGGGCTGGAGGATGGCGCAGCCCTGATCGGACCAGAACTGGTGCAGTTTCAGGATCAGCCCCTGAAACGACAGCGGGCGGGAAGACGTGGGTGATCGGGGCACGGGGGCCGGGTCCATGAACAAGATGCTCCGCAAAACGGGGACAGGTATGCACCATCTGGCGCAAAATCGCCGGACAGCATACCGTTATGCGGCCCCGACCGGAAGGTAGGGCGTGCCCTGAGCCGGGATCGGCCCTGCATGGCAGGATCCGCCCTTGCTTATTGCGCCCGCACGAACCACATCGGCAGGGGAACGATATCCCCAGCCCAAGGCAGGACAGACAGGATGAATGACCAGGAACGCCAACTGATCACACAGTTTTTTGCCCGCGTCGGGGGCAATGCCCCCGGCAGCGTGCCCCAGACGGCAAACGCCCTTCCGCCGATCGACCCGCAGGCCGACCAGTATATCGGGGAGATGTTCCAGAAATATCCTGAAGCCCGTTACCGCATTACCCAGACCGCCGTGGTGCAGGAAGCCGCCCTGGCGGAGGCCCAGAACCAGATCCGCCAGCTTCAGTGGCAGGTGCAGCAGGCGCAGCAGCAGATCCAGCAGCTGCAGCAGCAGGCCCAGTCCCGGCCCGCGTCGGGTGGTGGCGGGTTCCTCAGCGGCATGTTCGGCGGTGGTCAGCAGCGCGCGCAGCAGGCGGCACCCCCGCCGGGCTGGGGAGGTAACGCGCCGTCCGCCCCGCCGCCGCAGCCGGTCTATCCGCCGGGCATGCAGCCGGGCATGTTCCCCTCCCGCGGGTCGGGTTTCCTTGGCTCGGCCCTGACAACGGCGGCGGGTGTCGCCGGGGGCATGATGATGGGCAATGCGCTGACGGGCCTGTTCAGCGGTCACCATGACGCGGGTGGATTTGCCAGCGGGATGCCGCAGCCGGGTGGTGAGACGATCATCAACAACAACTACGGTGACAGCACGGCGGGCACCGGTGGTGCCGATCCGTTCGCCGGTGGCGGCACCAGTGCCGATTCCGGCTTTGACGCCGGTGGTGGGGATGATGGTGGCGGATTCGACGGCGGCGGTTTCGACGCGGGCGACGACAACAGCTTCTGACCGGCCTCATGGCGCGGCAGGGAAGGGGCATCCATTATGGGTGCCCCTTTTTTTTCCAAGTGGCGTTTCCTGAAGCTTCCTGAAAAATGCTTCGCCAGAAATTTTCATGTTTATCAGTGATTTGTTTTCAAATCGCAGCAGGGGAAAGGGCAGGGCATGACACAGCGGGAATTCATGCTCGACCTGCCACCTTCCCCTGTTCCGAAGCATGAGGTGCTTGATACGGGGGCCGCTGTGCTGCGTGGCCATGCCGCCATGCAGGCGGCGGACATGCTGGCGGGCATAAAGCAGATTGCGCGGCTGTCCCCCTTCCGGCGCATGACGACGGCGGGCGGCGGCACGATGTCGGTTGCCATGACCTGCTGCGGGGCTGCTGGCTGGTGCAGTGATGCGCGTGGGCACCGTTATGAAACCCGTGATCCCCTGACCGGCCGGTCGTGGCCCGCTTTGCCGCCTGCGTGGCGGGCATGGGCCACCGACGCCGCGCGGCTGGCGGGGCATGACGGTTTCGTACCTGATACCTGCCTGATCAACGGATATCGTCCGGGTGCGCGCATGGGGCTGCATCAGGATGATGATGAACGGACGGATGCGCCGGTTGTGTCCGTCTCCTTCGGCCTGCCCGCCATGTTCCAGTGGGGCGGGTTGCAGCGTAATGACCCGGTCCGGCGCATTCCCCTGCTGCATGGGGATGTCGTGGTGTGGGGCGGCCCATCACGGCTGGTGTTTCACGGTATCGCAGCATTGCGGGCAGGCCTGCACCCGGTGACGGGGCCGTGCCGTTACAACCTGACCTTTCGGCGGGTCTGGTAAGATCGTGCGGCCTCAGGGCTGGCGAAACGGCCTGCTTCAGTTGCCGGAATTCCCTTTTATCCCACACGCATTCTTCATACAGCCTGCCGATGAATGCATGGTCGCTGAAATATGGGTTGTAGGGGGCGTTGCGGGCGATGGTCCGTTCTGCCCTGGTCATGATCCATGACTGGCCCGTTCCTTTATCGGACCATCATGGCGGTATTGCACCCTGTCAGGAAACGCGGAAGGGGAAGGCGACACCAGCAACCGTCGGGCATGTAGATGGAATGGAAGTTTTTGGTGAAGCTTTTTTCAAAAAAGCTTCAGAAAGAATGCCGCCTTTTTAAAAAAAGGCAGCATCCGAAAAATTTTATTTTTATCAACTGATTATGGGGTATCAGGCCTTGAGCGCCGCAGCCTGTTTCGCGCGTGCCGTAATTGCCGCGACATCGGGCGTGCCCGCGGGTACCAGCCATGATCCACCCACGCACAGAACGGAGGGCAGGCCCAGCCAGTCTGCTGCCGTATCGGCCTTGATGCCGCCGGTGGGGCAGAAACGCGCCTGACCGAACGGGGCGGACAGGGCCTTCAGCGCCGGGATGCCACCTGCCGCAACGGCGGGGAAGAACTTGAAATGCGTAAGCCCCAGGTCCAGCCCGCGCATGATGTCGCTGGCATTGGCCGTGCCGGGCAGCAGCGGGACTTCGCACGCATTTGCGGCATGAGCGACATTGGCGGTCAGGCCGGGGCTGACGATAAAGCGGGCACCCGCGTCAACCGAACTTTTCAGGTCATCGCCATTCAACACGGTGCCAGCGCCCACAACAGCGCCTTCCACCTTCGCCATCTCGGCAATGACATCCAGTGCGCATTCGGTGCGCAGGGTGACTTCCAGCGCGCGCAGGCCACCGGCCACCAAGGCCTCGGCCACCGGGCGGGCATGGGCGGGATCGTGAATGACCAGCACCGGGATAACCGGGGCAAGGGTCATGATGTCTTCAATGCGGGCCATGTCGGCTTCCCTTTTTTACAACGGTTCGCGGCGTATGCGCCGGGGTTCAGGCGTCTTCTTGTGCCGCCATGTGGTCCATGGAGGCAAGGATGGCCGAGGCCCCCTGTTCCGGCATGTCCACATTTGCGCGCATGAGTGCGAACAGTTCGCGCCCCGTGCCAAACTGCGGTGCGGGCGGACGTGATGGCGTGCGGTTCGCCAGTTCCGTGGCCGAAACCAGCGCATCAATCTGGCCCGTCTGCGCGCACACACGCACCATGTCCCCGTCGCGCAGCAGCGACAGCGGGCCGCCGACATAGGCTTCGGGGCCGATATGGATGGCGGCGGGCACCTTGCCGCTTGCACCCGACATGCGGCCATCGGTCACCAGCGCCACCTTGTGCCCGCGGTCCTGCAGTACGGCCAGTGTTGGCGTCAGCTTGTGCAGTTCGGGCATGCCATTGGCGGCGGGACCCTGAAAGCGCACGACGACAACTACGTCACGGTCCAGCTTTCCATCACGGAAGGCCGTCAGCACGTCCTCCTGATGGTCGAACACGGCGGCCGGGGCCTCGATCGTCCAGCGTTCGGGGGCGACGGAACTGGTCTTGTAAATGCCACGGCCCAGATTGCCGTCCATGACCTTCATGCCGCCATCGGCACGAAACGGGTTGGCGGGTGCGCGCAGGATGGTGTCATCGGTGGAGGGACCGGCTTCTTCCCACGCCAGTGCATCGTCCTTCATGCACGGCTTCGTGCGGTATTCGGCAAAGCCGCCACGGGCCACGGTCATGATGTCGGGATGCAGCAGCCCCGCATCCAGCAGGGAACCGATCAGGCTGGGCATGCCGCCCACCGTGTGGAAGGCGTTTACGTCTGCCGACCCGTTGGGATAGACGCGGGTCAGTTGCGGTACGATGGAGGATAGCTGGTCCAGATCGTCCCAGTCGATCACGATACCCGCTGCCCGCGCCATGGCGGGCAGGTGGATGGCCAGGTTGGTGGACCCGCCCGTGGCCAGCAGGCCGACGGCCGCGTTGACAATGGCGCGTTCATCCACGCACAGGCCCAGCGGACGATAGTCGTCGCCGCGTGCGCCGATTTCGCTCAGGCGGTGGATGGCGGCCCGCGTCAGTTCCTGCCGCAGCTTCGTATTGGGCGGCACGAAGGAGGAACCGGGCAGATGCAGCCCCATTACCTCCATCAGCATCTGGTTGGTGTTGGCCGTGCCATAGAACGTGCAGGTGCCCGCCGCGTGGTAGGAATCGGATTCCGCATCCATCAGCCGCTCCTTGTCCACCTTGCCTTCGGCGTAAAGCTGGCGGATGCGCTGCTTTTCGCTGTTGGGCAGTCCCGATGGCATCGGGCCAGAGGGGATCAGGATGGTGGGCAGGTGGCCAAAGCGCAGCGCGCCGATCAGCAGGCCAGGCACGATCTTGTCACAGATGCCCAGCATCGCCACGCCTTCGTACATGCCGTGGCTCAGCCCCACCGCCGTGGACATGGCGATCACGTCGCGGCTGAACAGGGAGATTTCCATGCCCGGCTGCCCCTGCGTCACGCCATCACACATGGCGGGTGTTGCCCCCGCTACCTGCGCCGTGCCGCCCACTTCGCGCGCGAACAGCTTGATCTGGTCGGGATAGCGGCCATAGGGCTGATGGGCGGACAGCATGTCGTTGTAAGACGTTATGATTCCGATATTCATGCCACGCGCCGACCGCAGCCCCGTCTTGTCATCACCCGATGCCGCGATGGCGTGCGCAAGGTTGCCGCAGGCCAGGCGGGGACGGCTTATGCCGTTGTCACGTTCACGCGCAATCAGGTCCAGATAGGCGCGGCGGGTACGGGCCGAACGGGAAATGACCCGTTCGGTCACGGCGGTCAGGACGGGGTGCAGGGTCATGGGATCTCACAGACATTGATAGACCTGCCCGCAGGCGGGGCGGGCGGATGCGCCATCCATTGCACCGGCAACGACAGCGGGTTTAAAAGCGGCCGGAATGTGCGAATATCCTGTGACCGCATGGCGAATGGTGATTTATTGGAAAAAATAAGCGCAGATCAAGACATAAAATTATAAAAATAATCACAAATACATAACTTAATTATTAAATCGAACATTCATATGCCTGTGGGCGCACATGCTCGTCCCACCTGTCCCGTCCTGATGGGCCGGATACAGGTGACGGTTTTCCCGGATGCGAGAGGGGAAATGGCATATGAAAAGGTGTATTTCGGTGAACCAGGCCATGAACCCGGCAGGTTCGCATTGCTGTGCGCGAACGTATCCGGCAACGGGTTTGAACGCCCGGAAATGGCGTATGGCCCGAAGGGAAGGGTCTGCATGGCAATGGAAAAGGGAAGACAGGAAATGGTGAGCCGGGTGGGGCTCGAACCCACGACCATTCGATTAAAAGTCGAATGCTCTACCGACTGAGCTACCGGCTCACATCACCTGTATGAAGGCGCTATCCATGGTCAGAAACCGTGGCGTCACACCTTGGGCAGGTCTCTAAACATCCCCGGCGGGGGTGTCAACCTGTGCATGAATGCATAAGGCCCGCAAAAACAGGCTGTGGTACCGGTGACGCCCCATGGGCGTCAGGCCACCGGTCACAGCCCGGGCTGGCCGGACGGCCACGCCGCAATGGGGCGCGTCGTCCGGTCGTGTACTGAAAAATCAGGCTTCGGCGTCAGCAGGGCGCATCTTGATGATGCGGTCGGGGTCCTGCACCATGCCGCTCTGGCCCGCGCCACGCTTGACCTTGTCAATGTGGTCCATGCCTTCGATCACCTGGCCCACGATGGTGTACTGGCCATCAAGGTGCGGGGAGGGTTCGAACATGATGAAGAACTGGCTGTTCGCGCTGTCGGGGTTCATGGTGCGGGCCATGCCGACCGTACCGCGTTCGAACTTGGCCTTGTTGGTGAACTCGGCCTTCAGGTCCGGCAGCTTGCTGCCTGACGTGCCGGTGCCCGTCGGGTCGCCGCCCTGCGCCATGAAGCCGTGGATCACGCGGTGGAAGGGGGTGTTGTCATAAAACCCTTCCGCCGCCAGCGTGCGGATACGTTCGGCCGCCAGCGGTGCGATGTCGGGACGCAGGCGGATCACCACCCGTCCTGTCTTGAGATCCATGTTGATCAGGTCGGACTTGTTTTCTGTAGCAGACATCGTGATCCGTTTCGTAAAATGAAGGGTTGGAGGCACGGGACCAGACATATGGCCCCGGTCCATCAGCCACGCAGGCGGCTGAGAATGTGCCTGCGGGTAAAGGGCGGGACAAAACCGGAAATGTCCCCATCCAGCCGGGCGATTTCCTTGACCAGCCGGGAGGAGATGTACTGGTGCCCCTCCCGCGCCATCAGGAACAGCGCGTCAATGTCCGGTGCCATATGCTGGTTCATACCAAACATCTGGTTCTCATACTCGAAATCCGCAACCGCCCGCAGCCCGCGAATGATTGCATGCGCCCCATGCGTACGCGCAGCATGCACCACCAACCCGGTAAAACCGACCACGGTAATGGGAATGGTGCGCCCGGCATTCAGCGGTCCGATATCGGTGCGCAGGCACAAAAGCCGTTCCTCCAGCGGGAGGAGGGGATGCTTGTCGCGGTTTTCCGCAACCCCGATCACCAGCCGGTCAACCAGCCCGGCCGCACGTTCGATGATATCCATGTGCCCGCTGGTCACGGGATCGAACGTGCCGGGGTAGAACCCCGTCCGGATGGTCGTAGCCTCAGTCATCCTGCCCTGCATCGCGGGTGGGGGCGTCATCGGTGGAGGGTTCGGTCACGCCCCCTTCGCCGTCCTCGCCTTCCTCCCCGTCATCCATGACCGGGAAAACGCTGGTGACTTCTTCGGTGTCATTCAGGCGGAACAGCGTTACGCCACTGGCCTGACGCGACATGATGCGCACCTGGTTGATGGGCAGGCGGATCAGGCGGCCGGCATCGGTCACCAGCATGATATCCGTGCCCGCCAGCACCGGCAGCGTCGCCACCACGGCATTGCCACGCTTGTTGGCGGAGAAGGTCATGTTGTTGATGCCCTGCCCACCACGGCCGCTGACACGGTAATCATAGGCCGAGGACCGGCGGCCATAACCCGCATTGCTGACGATCAGCAGCACTTCCTCCGCCGCTTCCAGTTCGGCAAAGCGTTCGGGCGTCAGGGGCAGGTCATCGGCCGGGGTCTCACCGTCATCGGCGTGTGTGACCTCATCCGTATCCTCGCCTTCAAGGGCAGCTTCCGCGCGGCGGCGGGCATTGGCCATGCGCAGGTAGGCGGCGCGTTCCTCCACCGTGGCCTCGACATGGTTGAGCACGCACAGGCTGTTCACGCTGTCGCCCTCGGCCAATCTTATGCCGCGCACGCCCGAACTGCCGCGCCCGGCGAACACGCGCAGCGTATCATCGGTGATCTGGAAACGGATGCAGCGCGCATTGCGGGTGCCCAGGAACACGTCCTGCCCTTCGCGGCAGGTGGCGACGCCGATCAGGCGGTCGTCCTCGTCCAGCTTCATGGCGATCAGGCCCGACGAGCGGATGTTGCGGAAATCGCTCAGCCGGTTGCGCCGCACGCTACCCGATGCGGTGGCGAAGACAAGGTGCAGGTTTTCCCACAGTTCCTCATCCTGCGGCAGGGGCAGGACAGCGGTGATCGTGTCGCTGCCAAGGTCGGGCAGCAGGTTGACCAGCGCGCGGCCCTTTGCGGTCGGGCTGGCTTCAGGCAGGCGCCAGACCTTTTCCCGATAGGCCTTGCCGCCGGAGGAGAAGAACAGCACCCACTGGTGCGTATGCGCGTTGAACGAACGGACAATGATGTCATCGCCCCGCCGTCCCGCCGCCGTGCGGCCACGCCCACCCCGGTTCTGCGCGCGGAATACATCCAGCGGGGTGCGCTTGATGAAGCCTTCGCGCGTGATGGTGACAACCATCTGGCCCGGCTCGATCAGGCTTTCATCAGTCTGGTCACCGGCATAATCGGCAATGTCGGTCGCGCGCGGCGTGGCCAGTTCGGCGCGGATGGTGGTCAGTTCGTTGCGCATGACCTCCATGCGGCGCGGGCGGCTGGCGATGATGTCCAGCAGGTCGTTGATCTTGACCGCCACTTCGGACAGTTCCTGCTGGATCTTGTCACGTTCCAGCCCGGTCAGGCGCTGCAGGCGCAGTTCAAGGATGCCGCGGGCCTGTGCTTCCGTCAGGTGGACCTTGCCATCAATGATGACATTGCCCTCGTCATGGATCAGTTCCAGCAGCGGCGCCACATCAGCCGCATCCCATGCGCGCGCCATCAGCGCCGCACGGGCGGATGCGGTGTCGGGGGCAGCGCGGATCAGCGCGATCACCGCGTCGATATTGGCCACCGCGATGACAAGGCCCACCAGCAGGTGGCCACGATCACGCGCCTTGTTCAGGTCAAAGCGCGCGCGGCGCAGGATCACGTCCTCGCGGAAGCGGATGAACGCTTCCAGCACGTCCTTCAGGCCCATCAGGCGCGGCTGCCCGCCATCAAGGGCCAGCATGTTTACGCCGAACGAGGTCTGGAGCTGCGTGAAGCGGTAGAGCTGGTTCAGCACCACCTCCGGCGTCGCCTCGCGCTTGATCTCGATGACGATGCGCATGCCCGAACGGTCGCTTTCGTCACGGATGTCGGAAATGCCCTCGACCTGCTTGGTGCGCACCAGGTCGGCAATGCGTTCCTGCAGCGTGGCCTTGTTCACCTGATACGGGATCTCGGTCACGATGATCGCGCGGCGGTCCTTGCGGATTTCCTCGATCTCGGCCTTCGCACGGATGATGACCGACCCGCGACCCGTTTCGAACGCGCTGCGGATGCCGGCGCGCCCCAGGATGGTGCCCCCGGTGGGGAAGTCCGGTCCCGGCACGTATTCCAGCAGGTCATCCAGCGTCATGTCGGGACGCGCGATCAGTGCAAGGGTCGCGTCAATGATTTCTGTGGGGTTGTGCGGCGGGATGTTGGTCGCCATGCCCACCGCAATGCCGGACGCGCCATTGACCAGCAGGTTGGGGAAGGCGGCGGGCAGGATTGTCGGTTCCTGCTCGCTTTCGTCATAGTTGGGCTGGAAATCGACGGTATCGCGGTCGATGTCATCCAGCAGGAAGGACGCGGCCTTGGCCAGGCGTGCTTCGGTATAACGCATGGCGGCGGGCGAATCCCCGTCGACCGACCCGAAATTGCCCTGCCCGTCGATCAGCTTCACCCGCATCGACCATGACTGTGCCATGCGCACCATGGCGTCATAGATCGAGGAGTCGCCATGCGGATGGTATTTACCCATCACGTCACCGACCGCGCGGGCCGATTTGCGATAGGGCTTGTCGTGGGTGAACCCGCTTTCGCGCATGGAATACAGGATGCGGCGATGCACCGGCTTCAGCCCGTCGCGCACGTCCGGCAGGGCGCGGCTGACAATGACGGACATCGCGTAAGCGAGGTAGGAGGAGCGCATTTCCTCCTCGATCGTGACCGGCAGCATGTCGGACGGGGGCAGGGGATCGTCGGGTATCTCGGTCAAGGCAGTTCCGTCATGTCAGGGTTATCCACCCCCGTGGCCGTGCAGGCACGCGGGTGGAACGGAAGGCAAGGCTATGGCCGGGGCGCGGCCATCATGTCCCTGCATATGTATAGCATGTCTTGTCCCCCGGCGCGAAGCGCCACGCGAGGGGGGTAAGGCGGGTCTAGAACGGGATTTCGTCGTCCAGGTCGCTGCCGCCGGCAGGCGCGTCCCAGCCGCCACCGCCGCCCGTGGCAGGACGTTCGTTACGCTGGGGCTGCTGGCGCGCGGGCGCGCTGTAGCCGCCACCACCACCGCCGCCATAGCCACCGCCCATGTCATCGCCGCCACCGGCGTCACCGCCACGGTTGCTGTCCAGCAGCACAAGGTCGCCACGGAAGCGGTCCACCACCACTTCGGTGGTGTAGCGGTCCTGGCCGCTCTGGTCGGTCCATTTGCGGGTCTGGAGCGAGCCTTCAAGATAGACCTTGCGGCCCTTGCGCAGGAAACGCTCGGCCACGTCGCCAATGCGTTCGTTGAAGATGACGACACGGTGCCATTCCGTCCGCTCGCGCCGCTCACCCGATGCGCGGTCATTCCATGTATCGCTTGTGGCCAATGTCAGCGAGACGATCTTCGCCCCGCTCTGGCTGTTGCGGACTTCGGGGTCCTTGCCCAGGTTGCCGACCAGAATGACCTTGTTGACGCTGCCCGCCATATGCTGTCCTGCTGCAGTTCGAGTATGGGACCGGCAGGGGATGAACCGCTGCCGACATGCCACCATGGGCCGCCAGATGGCGGGGGTGGCGAATGGATGCGACGATCTTACTGTATCGTCCCATAAATTGCGAGTGTGAGGACGCCGCCGCCGTCAATCCGGGCACAGGCCGCCAGAAGGGGCGGATAAGCGGCATTGTTGCGGTCTGTGCGTCGCCGCCCTTGTCGTAATGGACCGTCAGGACCAGATATGGGGTGGCCCGAAATGGCGGCCGGTATCCGCTTTCCCGCACGGGAACGGAACAGGGAGAGTTCATGAGCGTTTCTTCGCGTCCGGAACAGGTTCCGGCGGCACAGCATGTCAGCCCGCAATCCATCCGTGTACGCGGGGCACGGGCACATAACCTGAAAAATGTCGATATCGACATACCCCGTGACGCACTGACGGTTATGACCGGGCTGTCCGGGTCGGGCAAGTCGTCGCTTGCATTCGACACCATCTATGCCGAAGGGCAGCGGCGGTACGTGGAAAGCCTTTCGGCCTACGCACGGCAGTTCCTGGAGCTTATGGGCAAACCGGACGTCGATTCGATCGAGGGGCTGTCACCCGCGATCTCCATCGAACAGAAGACGACGTCAAAGAATCCCCGCTCCACAGTCGGTACCGTAACCGAAGTGCATGACTATATGCGCCTTTTGTGGGCGCGCGCGGGCGTGCCGTATTCCCCCGCCACTGGCCTGCCGATCGAGGCACAGACGATCAGCCAGATGGTCGATCGCGTCATGGCCATGCCAGAAGGCACGCGGTTGATGCTGCTGGCCCCGGTGCTGCGCGACCGCAAGGGCGAATGCAAGAAGGAACTGGCCGAACTGCAGCGCAAGGGTTTCACCCGCGTGAAGGTGGACGGTACGCTGTACACCATTGACGAGGTACCCGAACTCAACCGCCGCCTGCGCCACACGGTTGAAGCCGTGGTGGACCGCATCGTGGTCAAGGAAGGCATCGAAAGCCGCCTTGCCGACAGTTTTGAGACAGCACTCGGCCTGTCCGACGGTCTGGTCTATGCGGAAGAAGTGGTGAAGAACACACCGGAGGGCGAGGAAGCCCCGCGTACGGTGTTCTCATCACGTTTCGCCTGCCCGGTCAGCGGCTTTACATTGGAAGAGGTCGAACCCCGCCTGTTTTCCTTCAACGCGCCGCAGGGGGCGTGCCCGGCCTGTGATGGCATCGGGCAGGAAACCTTTTTCGATCCGCGCCTGATCGTGCCCGACGAATCGCTTTCGCTGGGTGCAGGGGCGATCGCGCCGTGGCGCAACAGCCAAAGCCCGTATTACACCCAGACGCTGGCCTCCATCGCAAAGCATTATGGCGTGTCGATGGATACGCCATGGGAAGACCTGCCCGAAGGCGTGCGCGACGTGATCCTTGAAGGCGGGAAAGACCCGATCGAGTTCACGTATCGCGATGACCGCCGCGCCTACAGCCTGACCAAACCGTTCGAGGGCGTGGTCAGGAACCTGCGCCGCCGCATGGCGGAAACCGACAGCGTATGGGTGCGTGAGGAACTGTCGCGCTACCAGTCCGAAAAGCCATGCCATGTCTGCGATGGCGCACGGCTGCGGCCCGAAGCCCTGTCGGTCAGGGTCGCTGGGCTGAACATCGCGCAGGCATCCGATATGCCCATCCGCAAGGCGCTGGACTGGTTCGGCACGGTGGAAGCGACGCTGACGCCGCAGCGGGCCGAGATCGCGCACCGCATATTGCGTGAAATTCTCGACCGCCTGCGTTTCCTTGATGATGTGGGGCTGGATTACCTGACCCTGTCACGTGGATCGGCCACCCTGTCGGGGGGCGAAAGCCAGCGCATCCGGCTGGCCAGCCAGATCGGGTCGGGGCTGACGGGCGTGCTGTATGTGCTTGATGAACCCTCCATCGGGCTGCATCAGCGTGACAATGAACGCCTGCTAGGCACGCTCGACCGGCTCAAGAAACTGGGTAACACCCTGATCGTGGTCGAGCATGACGAGGACGCGATCCGCGCCGCCGACTGGCTGATCGACATGGGGCCGGGCGCGGGCGTGAATGGCGGCACGGTCGTGGCCGCCGGCACGCCGCAGGAAGTGGCCGAAAACCCCAACAGTCTGACGGGGGATTACCTGTCAGGGCGCAAATGCATTCCCGTGCCCGCAAAACGCCGGAAAATCGACCCGAAGCGCGAACTGGTGCTGCACGGGGCCACGGGTAACAACCTGAAGGATGTGACGGCGAAGTTCCCGCTGGGCACCTTTACCTGTGTGACCGGGGTTTCGGGCGGTGGCAAGTCCACGCTGGTGATCGACACGCTGTACAAGGCCCTGTCGCGCAGGTTGATGGGATCGGGGCAGAATCCGGCGCCCTATACGGCCATCGACGGGCTGGACCAGCTGGACAAGATCATCGACATCGACCAGTCGCCCATCGGTCGCACGCCACGTTCCAACCCGGCGACCTATACCGACCTGTTCGGTCCCATCCGTGACTGGTTTGCCGAACTGCCGGAAAGCAAGGTGCGGGGATACAAGCCCGGGCGCTTCTCCTTCAACGTCAAGGGCGGGCGGTGCGAGGCCTGTCAGGGCGATGGGGTGCTGAAGATCGAGATGCACTTCCTGCCCGACGTGTTTGTCACCTGCGATACCTGCAAGGGGGCGCGCTACAACCGCGAAACGCTGGACGTAAAGTTCCGGGGCAAGTCGATTGCCGATGTGCTGGCCATGTCGGTGGATGAGGCGCTGCCCTATTTCTCCGCCGTGCCGCGTATCCGTGACCGGCTGGCCATATTGCAGAAGGTGGGCCTGGGCTACGTCGCCCTGGGCCAGCAGGCGACCACGCTGTCAGGGGGCGAGGCACAGCGCGTCAAGCTGTCCAAGGAACTGGCGCGCCGGGCCACGGGCCGGACGCTGTACATCCTCGATGAACCCACCACCGGCCTGCATACCGAAGACGTGCGCAAGCTGCTGGAGGTGCTGCACGCGCTGGTGGACCAGGGCAACACGGTCGTGGTGATCGAACACAATCTGGAGGTCATCAAGACCGCGGACTGGGTGATCGACATGGGGCCGGAAGGGGGGGATGGCGGCGGACGGATCGTGGCCTGCGGCACGCCCGAACAGGTAGCGGCCAGCCCCGACAGCCATACGGGGCGATTCCTGCGTCCGCTGCTGGAACACAGGCCGCTGGTGCCGGTTCCCGAACCGGACGGGAAGCCGGTGGGCAAGACAGGGGCACGCGGCAAAAAAGCCACAGCGGCCAAAGCGTCCGATCCCGTCAAAAAGAAGGGGAAACCGGTAAAAACCGGTCGTAAATCTGTAAAATAGACGTCTATTTTCGTGGGCGCTGATGACTGGGCTTGAAAAAACTTTGGCGGGGGTGCGAAAAACACTTGCGCCACAAGGCCCGCAGGCCCTATCAGCGCCTCTCTTGGCCCAAGGGGGCAATCTTGCCCAACAGGCTGTCTACTGGTTTGGGGGTACGTGATGAACGCACTTGCTCAACTGGGGATGGTCTCGGAACACCCGAGCGATAACCAGATTTCTTCAGCGCCGTTTTCGTCCGAGGACGACCGGAAGGATTATTTCGTCGAGAAAGACGGAATGAAGTTTGCGGGAACGCACCTTCTTGTCGATCTTTGGGATGCCCGGAATCTTGATGATCCCGAGCAGATCGACCGTACCCTGTGCGAAGCCGCCGTGACGGCCGGGGCTACGATTTTGCACAGTCATTTCCATCACTTCACGCCCAATGGTGGCGTGTCGGGCGTGGTCGTGCTGGCGGAAAGCCATATCTCGATCCACACATGGCCCGAGCGGAATTTCGCTGCCGTGGATATTTTCATGTGTGGGGCATGCGATCCGCATCTTGCGATCCCGGTCATGCAGCGTCTGTTCCAGGCCGGCCGGATCGAAGTGGATGAACAGCGCCGCGGGCGCGTGCAGCTTTAACCGGCTGTGGTCGGGACGGGGTTTACCCCCTGTTCCGATGTGACTTTCACGACAAAACAGAAGTGCCGGGCCGGATTGATTTCCGGCCCGTGCTTTTTCATGTGCATTGATTAGGACGGAAAGGGGGATCGCAATGTCCCGTGAGTGGATCAGCGAGGGCCTGTACGAAGGCTGGCGGCAGGAACTGCGTGTGGACCGGATGCTGGCGCGCAAAAAAAGCGCGTTTCAGGATATCGCCGTGTTCGAGAACGTCGATCTCGGTCGTGTGCTGATGCTGGATGGCGTGGTCCAGATCACGGAACGTGACGAATTCGTCTATCAGGAAATGCTGACCCACGTGCCCCTGCTGGAACATGGCGATGCGAAGCGCGTGCTGATCATCGGCGCAGGCGATGGCGGCGTGCTGCGCCGCGTGCTGGAACACGGCACCGTGGAAAAGGCCGTGATGGTCGAAATCGATGGTGATGTGATCGCGCTGTCCAAGGAATTCCTGCCCTCCATCGCCGGGAATGCATGGAACGACCCGCGTGCCGAGGTGATCGTGGGCGACGGAATCGAATACGTGACCAATGCGGCGGATGGGTCGTTTGATGTCATCATCGTGGACAGCACCGACCCGATCGGTGTGGGCGAAGTGCTGTTTACCGATTCGTTCTACAAACACTGCGCCCGCATCCTGACAGCCAACGGTATTATCGTGAACCAGTGCGGCGTGCCGTTCATGCAGGCGGATGAACTGCGTGACACCAGCGCGCGGCGGGCACAGTTCTTCGATCATGTATCGGCCTATGTCGCGGCGGTTCCCACCTATGTCGGCGGGTTCATGACGCTCGGTGTCGCAGCCAAGGGCAGCGTGCCGGGCCAACAGCCGGTCGATGTGATCCGCGCGCGCGCGCAGAAGGCGGGTATTGCGGACACCCGGTACTGGACGCCGGAAATGCACGTCGCATCCTTCACCCTGCCGCCCTATATCGCGCGGAACCTGCCGCGCTGACCCTGTGGTGCGGATGAAATGAAAAAAGGCCGGAGGGAAGTCCCCCCGGCCTTTTTTATTGCGCCGTCAGCAGGCCGTCAGGACCTGGGCGCAATGCGCGCGGTCTTGCGCAGGCTGACCAGTTCCACGCCCAGTTCCTTCACGCCTACTTCAAAGACCTTGAAATGGGGGGTGGCGAGATGGGTCTCGAACGCATCTTCGTCATCATAGACTTCCACCAGGATGACGGTCTGCGGGTCATCCATCGGGCTTACGGCTTCAAAGCGCTGGCAGCCGTTTTCATCCGCCACGGAATGCGCGCTGTCATAGGCGCACAGTTCGAGGAAATGGTCACGGTTTTCGGCAGGAACGCGGAATTCGGCCACGATGGTCAACGGGCTTGTGGTCATGGCGATGTATCCTTTTTTATATTACGACACCAGAACGTAGTGCCTGAATGCCGTGGTGTCACGGTGTCCGGAAGACGGGATGGTTTTCATGGATTGACTTGGCGCATCCGGTCATGTCAAGTCAGCTTTGTCGACACGGGAGAGACTGGCCCCGCGCCAGCGCCGAAGGAGCAACCGCCCCGGAAACTCTCAGGCCAAAGGACCGGTCGGCCGAGAATTCTGGAAAGAGGTGCCCCGATCCGGGCACCCGCCGACGGGATAGCGATCTCAGGCACATGCGACAGAAGGGGCACTTTTGAATCCATCCGGATTCGACAGGAGTGCCGCATGTCCACGCCGTTGTCCGCCCGTGTTTTCCCCCACTCCCTGCTTCCTGTTTCCCGTTCCGCTGGCGCGTATCGTGCCATGTCACCCGCATGCCGTGCATGCGGGACTGCCTGCGCGCATGCGGACCTGCACAAGGCCCAGCCCGCATGACCCAGTCGCTGCTGCATACCCCGCTTTATGACCTTCATCTTGAACTTGGCGCCCGCATGGTACCGTTCGCGGGCTACGACATGCCGGTGCAGTATCCTGCCGGGGTCATGGCCGAACACCTGCATACCCGGGCAAAGGCGGGGCTGTTTGATGTCTCGCACATGGGGCAGGTGCGCATCCGCCCGAAATCCGGTCAGGTCGCGGACGCCGCCCATGCGCTGGAGGCACTGGTGCCAGCCGATATCGTCGGCCTGAAACCCGGTCGCCAGCGTTATGCCGTGTTCACCACGGCCGATGGCGGCATAAGCGACGACCTGATGGTCACCAACATGGGGGACTGGCTGCTGCTGGTGGTCAATGCCGCGTGCAAGGATGCCGATTTCGCGCATGTGCGTGCCGCGCTGGGGGCGACCTGTGATGTGGACATGCTGGCCGATCGCGCCCTGATCGCGGTGCAGGGACCGGCGGCCGAGGCTGCCCTTGTGGCCCTCAACCCAAAAGCCGCCGGGATGCGCTTCATGGATGTGGCGGAAATGGCGCTGGCGGGCGTGCCCTGCATCGTCTCGCGTTCCGGCTATACGGGTGAGGACGGATTTGAAATCGGCATGGCGAATGACGGCGCCCTTGCCGTGGCCCGCGCCCTGCTGGCCCATCCCGATGTGGCACCCGTGGGCCTTGGCGCACGGGATAGCCTGCGGCTGGAAGCGGGGCTGTGCCTGTATGGTTCCGACATTGACCTGACCACGACCCCGGTTGAGGCCGCCCTTGAATGGTCCATCCAGAAAAGCCGCAGGCCCGGCGGTGCGCGGGCCGGTGGCTATCCGGGGGCTGCAATCGTGGCCGACCAGCTGGCCGATGGCACGACGCGCCGCCGCGTGGGCCTGCGCGCACAGGGGCGGGCACCGGTGCGTGGCGGGGCCGAACTGTTTGTCGATGAAGCGGGCACGCAGCCCGCGGGCCGCGTGACGTCGGGCGCGTTTGGTCCCAGCGTGGGTGGCCCCGTCGCCATGGGCTACGTGGCGGCTGACCACGCGGCCATCGGCACGGCACTGTTCGCCAGCGTGCGGGGCCGGTTGCTGCCGGTGGTGGTAACCGCGCAGCCTTTCGTGGCGGCGACGTTCAAACGCTAGGTTTCCCCCCTGTTTTTCAAACATATTTCAGATCAATGGAGCATGGACATGACCGTTTATTACACCAAGGAACATGAATGGCTGCGCGTTGAGGGTGACGTTGCGGTTGTCGGCATTACCGCCCATGCGGCGAACGAACTGGGCGAACTGGTCTTTGCCGAAGCCCGCGACCCCGGCACGACGGTGGAACAGGGCGACAGCGTGGCCGTGGTGGAATCGGTCAAGGCAGCATCGGACATTTACGCACCTGTGACGGGTGACGTGCTGGCGTTCAACGATGCGCTGACCGATGACGCGGCCCTGGTCAACCGCGACCCCGAAGGCGAGGGCTGGATCGTGCGCATGACCATTGCGGATGCATCCCAGCTTGAAGGCCTGATGGACAGGGCCACCTATACCGCGCTGGTTGGCTGATCTTCCCGACCGTTCCCCCTATCTTTACGGAGTATGCTGGCCGTGACGTCTTCCCCGTGTGGTTCTTCTTCCCTGTGGCATGGTCTGGGCGATGATGCCGGTGCGTTCTGCACCCGGCATGTCGGGCCGGACGCCAGTGATGTGGCCGACATGCTGCGTGTGGTGGGGGCGGACAGCCTCGATACGCTCATGGCGCAGACCGTGCCGGGCAATATCCGTCTGTCGGGCGCCATGGGTCTTGGCGCGGGTGTGCCCGAACATGTCGCACTGGCCCGCCTGCGCGCGATCGCGGCGGAAAACCGGGTTCTGACATCGCTGATCGGGCAGGGGTATTACGACACGATCCTGCCTGGTGTGATCCAGCGCAACGTGCTGGAAAACCCGGCCTGGTACACGGCCTATACCCCGTACCAGCCCGAAATCAGCCAGGGACGGCTGGAAGCATTGCTGAACTTCCAGACCCTGGTGATCGAACTGACCGGGCTGGACGTGGCCAATGCCTCGCTGCTGGATGAGGGGACGGCGGCAGCCGAAGCCATGGCCATGGCCCGGCGCGTTGCCAAAACCAAGGCGAATGCGTTCTTTATCGATGCCGACTGCCATCCGCAGACCATCGCGGTCGTGCGCACCCGTGCCGAACCGATGGGCTGGCAGGTGGTGGTGGGTGATCCCGCCACCGATCTGGACCCGCAGGCGGTTTTTGGCGCGTTGTTCCAGTATCCGGGGTCATCGGGTGAAATCCGTGACCCGCGCGCGTGGATCGAAAGCCTGCACGCGACGGGCGCGATTGCGAGTGTGGCAGCAGACCCCATGGCGCTGATGCTGCTGGACAGCCCCGGCGCGCTGGGGGCGGACATCGCCATCGGGTCCATGCAGCGTTACGGCATGCCCATGGGGGCGGGGGGGCCGCATGCGGCCTATATGGCGACGCGCGATGCATTCCGCCGCAACATTCCGGGGCGGATCGTGGGCGTATCCATCGATTCGCGTGGCAATCCGGCCTACCGGCTGGCGCTGCAGACGCGCGAACAGCATATCCGCCGTGAAAAGGCGACATCGAACATCTGCACCGCGCAGGCGCTGCCCGCCATCGTGTCGTCCATGTATGCGCTGTATCATGGGCCAGAGGGGCTGAAGGCCATCGCCACCCGCATCCACAGGCTGGCCACCATCATGGCCGCCGGCCTGCGCGCGCTAGGGGCGAAGGTGGTGACAACGGCGTTCTTTGACACGGTCACGATTGAAACCGGCACGGATACGCACGGCGTGATGGCGCGCGCGCTGGGTGCGGGCATGAACCTGCGCCGGGTTGACGTGACACATGTGGGGATCAGTCTGGATGAGACGACCACGCCGGACACGGTGCGCGCGGTCTGGGCCAGTGTCAGTGGCGACAGCGCGAAAGTGGCGCAGGTCGAGGCCAGCCTTGCCGATATCGGCAGCACCATTCCCACGGGCCTTGCCCGCACGGGTAAAATGCTGACCCAGCCCATTTTCTCCGCCTGCCGGTCGGAAACCGACATGCTGCGCTACCTGCGCCGCCTTGCCGATCGCGACCTGGCGCTGGACCGGTCCATGATTCCGCTGGGGTCATGCACCATGAAGCTGAACGCCACGGCGGAAATGCTGCCGATCACATGGCCTGAATTCTGCAACATTCACCCTTTCGCCCCGGCGGACCAGATGCGCGGCTATGCCCGGCTGTTTGCCGACCTTGAACGGATGCTGTGCCAGATCAGCGGTTATGCTGCCGTATCGCTCCAGCCCAATTCCGGCGCGCAGGGGGAATTCGCCGGGCTTATGGCCATCCGTGGGTATCACCGCGCGCGTGGCGATGTGGGGCGTGACGTATGCCTGATCCCGGCATCGGCGCATGGCACCAATCCGGCATCGGCCCAGATGGCGGGCATGCGCATTGTGGTGGTGGCGTGCGATCCGCAGGGCAATGTCGATATGGACGACCTGAAGGCCAGGATCGTGAAACATGCCGACCAGCTTGCCGCGATCATGATTACCTATCCCTCCACCCATGGCGTGTTTGAGGACAATGTGCGCGAGATCTGTGCACTGGTGCACGCGGCAGGCGGGCAGGTCTATGTCGATGGCGCGAACCTGAACGCGCAGGTGGGTCTTGCGCAGCCCGGCGTGTATGGCGGCGATGTCAGCCATTTCAACCTGCACAAGACCTTCTGCATTCCGCATGGCGGCGGTGGTCCCGGCATGGGGCCGATCGGGGTGGGTGCGCATCTTGCCCCCTACCTGCCTGGTGCGCCGCAGACGGGGCAGGGCATTGCCATTTCCGCCGCCCCCTTCGGTTCCGCCGATGTGCTGCCCATTTCGTGGATGTACATGGTCATGATGGGCGATGCGGGACTGAAACGCGCGACCGAGATCGCGATCCTGAACTCCAACTACATCGCCACCCGGCTTTCAGCGCATTACCCTGTGCTGTACCGTGGTGCGAACGGGCGGGTCGCGCATGAATGCATCATCGACCTGCGCCCGCTGAAGGACAAGGTCGGCGTTACGGTGGATGACATCGCCAAACGTCTGATCGACCATGGATTCCATGCGCCGACCGTCAGTTTTCCGGTTGCGGGCACGTTCATGATCGAACCTACCGAATCCGAAAGCCGGGCCGAACTGGACCGTTTCTGTGATGCGATGATCGCCATCCGCGCCGAAATCACGGCGGTTGAAAATGGCGGACTGACCATCGACGACAGCCCCCTGCGCCACGCCCCGCATACCGTGCGCGACGTGACCGACCCGGAATGGGCCCATGTCTATGACCGTGCGCAGGCCTGCCTGCCGGGTGCCGTGGTGGCGGCCAGCAAATACTGGTCCCCGGTCAACCGGCTGGACAATGCGTATGGCGACCGCAACCTTGTCTGCTCATGCCCCGATATCAGCACCTATGCCGGTTAGGGGGATTTCAGAACAATTGGTTGACCGGAAATAAAAGAAGTTCTTGGGTGCCGGCTTTTTCCCCAAAGGTGGCATTCCTTGAAGCTTTTTGAAAAAAGCTTCCCAAAAACTTCCATTATTTTCAGTCGTCTTTCAGGGTAATCCGTCAGAAAACCTTCCTTCGGGGCTGATTGCGTCCCGGTGGTTCATGTATATATCTGTTTCGATATAATACGTTGGACCGCGGAAGGGGACAGCTACGGTGAAGATTGGCAGACACAGGCTGAGCATCGGGATACTGGCGTGCATGATTGCGGCAGGTGCCCCTATCCTGCCGCCTGCCATGGCGCGTGAGGTGACGGACATGGCGGGCGTTGCCCAGTCCGTGCCCGATCACCCCGCGCGGATTGCCGACCTGTGGTTTGCCCATAACGAACTGGTGCTGATGCTGGGCGGTGCACGGCAGATTGTCATGACCGTCGACCGCCCGCAGGCACGGCCATGGATGTACAAGGTTTTTCCCACACTGCATCAGGCACAGGTGGTCAACGGCCCGCAGGTCAATGCCGAAACCCTGCTGCAGGACCGGGTGGACCTTGTCTTCATGCCCGATGCCTCGGCGGCCATCGCGGCGTTCCGTGGGGTCGGGGTGCCAACCCTTGTCTCCGCCTTCCATGATGTGGATGGACTGCTGCGGGTCATGGACATGACGGCGACAGCCCTGGGCACGGAACAGGCGCATATGACCGCCACCCGTTACCGCACCATGATGCTGCAGACCGTCAATGACGCGCGGGACCGGCTGTCCGGTCTGTCCGATGCCCAGCGCCCGCGCGTGCTGCATATCCAGTCGCTGCACCCGCTGAAGGTGGATGGGACGGACAGCATTGTCGATGAATGGATCACCCTTGCCGGTGGCCGCAACGCCGCACGGGGCGTAAGCGGCAACATGAAGCCGGTTTCGGTCGAGCAGGTTGCAGCATGGGACCCGGATGTCATCATCCTTGGCCCTGATTGCGGCACGCTGGACCCGGCGGTCAATGGCGGTGTGTGGCAGCGCCTGCGCGCGGTGCGGGAGGGCAGGGTGCATAACAACCCGTCGGGCGTTTTTCCGTGGGACCGCTATGGCAGCGAACTGCCGCTGCAGATCAGCTGGGCTGCGAAGATCCTGCACCCCGACCGGTTTGCCGACGTGGATCCGCTGACCCTGACACGTGAATTCTACGATATCTATTTCCATTATGCCCTGAGCGCGCAGGACGCGGCCCGCATCCTTGCGGGGCAGCCGCCCGAACCCACGGCGGACAGAACGCCGTGAACCTGCGCGCGCGCGTGGTCGGATGCCTGTGTGTGGTGGGTCTGCTGGTGCTGGCGCTGCTGTCGGCGTGTATCGGGCGGTTCCCGTTGCAGCCGGGGCAGGTCCTGCATGCCCTGCTGACGGCGGGGTATGCCCCGGTGCAGGGCGATATGGTGCATACTGTCCTGTTTGGCGCGCGCCTGCCCCGGATCGGGGGGGCGATATGTGTTGGGGCGGCGCTGTCGGTGGCGGGGGCTGCGTATCAGGCGGTGTTTCGTAATCCGCTGGTTTCCCCCGGCCTGCTTGGCGTGCTGGCGGGGGCCGGCATGGGGGCGGCGCTGGGCATTGTCTGGGGT
>NZ_VWPI01000015.1 GCF_015155755.1 Komagataeibacter sp. FXV3
TCTTGGCCGCAGGGGGGGCGGTAGCGGCGGATGCACGGGTCACCGGCAGCAGCGGAAATGCCGGGACAGCCGCCATGGCGGCGCCCAGGCGGGCCAGCACGCCACGGCGCGAGGACTGTCCGGCCAGCCTGCGCACCAGATTTTCCGTCAGGCGGTCCATCAGGGACCCGTTACGTTCGTTATCAGCCCTGTCAGACGGCAGCATGGGCAATTTCCTTTGTGACGTTACCGGCATTCTTGGCTCCGGCTTCAGAAGACTGGACGGCAGCTTCGATCTGCCGGCGCGTATTGACAATATCCTTGGCCAATATGGTCGCATGGTCATCGATTATGACCAGCGTGGGCAACCGGTTGACCTGCAGCACCAGTGACAGTTCTACGCCGGTAACCAGCGTAAGCCCCGCCATGTCGGGACGGGCGGCCATTTCCTTCAGTTCAGGTTCCGCCCCGTCACCCACCAGCACCAGATCCAGTCCCTGCTCACCCGCAATCGCGCGTGCCAGCGGCACGACGCGTTTGCAGACGGGACAGTCAGGTGCAACGAATATGACCATCATCCGCCGACCCGCATCCAGCGGGCCGCCAATGACAAACGGTTCACCCGCCAGCGTGCGCATGACCAGACGGGGGACGCTTTGGCCAACATCCAGTCCCTGATGCGCGGCCTGCGGGCCGATGGGCGCCAGGCGTTCGTGCAGGATGCCGATCTGGCGGGCCAGCGCGAACAGGCCCGCGGCCAGCCCGAGTGCCACAATCGCCAGGGCTACCTGCCAGATCACCAGAAGTGTCATCATGATGACAGTCCTTCCGTATTCGTGGGGGCCAGCACACGGGTCGCCCGCCACATCATGAACAGGCAGACCCCGCCCGCAATGCTTTCCACCCGCAGTACCGTAGCCTGCGGCAGGGCAATCCATACGGGCACCAGCGCGGGCAGCGCGCACAGCGCCGTGCGGGCGACCAGCTTCCATGACAGGTGCTCGCCATCGCTGCCGGGCATGCAGCCGCATGACAGGGCGGTGCGGCCACGGGCGACGTTTACGCCCATCGCCAGCGTGAACACGGCAATCAGCGCCAGTGACAGCAGGCCACCCATACGGGTTGCCATGCCGGACAGCAGGGCCGCCGCGGCCAGCGTTTCCGCCAGTGCAATACCCCATGCCGCCACGGTCACAAGTGATGGCGGCACAAGCCGGTAGGACGCGATGACCCCAAGGAAGCTGTCGTGATCCGCAAGTTTAGGCAGGCCCGCAAGCAGGAACATGCCCCCCACCAGTCCGCAACAGAGGCCGCATGCCCCTTGCAAAACCAGCATATCCATCTCTTATTCCCCCGGCGCGACCGTGAAGACCAGATCCGTGCCAAGATGTTTCATGGTGCGCTGCAGCTTGCCGCTACGGGCATCGAAGATATGAAGGTCGCCCGCTTCATCCGATGTGAACATCAGGGGATGCTCATCCTGCGTCACGCCCACGATCGGGCTGGCGGCGGGAAGGGGAATGCGGCGCACGCGCTTGTGCGTATTCGTATCGAATACCCAGACTTCCGTGCCGTCTTCCTTGTGGGTCCAGAACGTACCCCGGTGCATGAGGACATACAGTTCCCCACTGCTGGCATGCAGGGCGGAAAGCTGCCAGCCGCCAGGGCGCCATGCCACGTCGAAGGGCGCGCGCGCGTCGGATGCAACCGGCATGCCGGCACCCTGCTGCAGGGACCACGGCGTACCGATTTCGTCCGTCGCGCCCAGCTTGACGGGATAGACCATGCCGCTGTCGGTAATGAACCACATATGCCCGTCATGCGTGCCGGGGCTATGTTCCAGCACGCCATCACGGTCCGGCACGAAGAAGGGGGCAGAATGGGTCAGTGACGCCTTGCCATCCGCGATGGATACGTTGGCCAGCGTGCCATCCGCGCACAGCGATGAGAACCCGCTATTGCCCCATGGATAGGCAAGCGCGCAGCCGGGGACTTCAACCGTCTGTTCAACCGTATGGTTGTGCGTATCGATTACTTCCACGCCATTAGTCGGGCTCATGACATAGACATAGGCCCGGCTGCCATCGGCACTGATGGCCAGATCGTTTTTCTTGGGCGTGACCAGTGCGCGCGCTGGCAATTTTTCGTCCGACAGGACAGCCAGCGTATGCGGGTCATACTGGACCAGCAGGTCGTCGCGCTGCCCACGGTTACCATGTGCCCATGTCGTTTCGGCAACATAGAAATGCTGTCCATCGGGGGACTGCGCCACATTGGCGTTGTAGGCGGCCTGCACCATGCCCAGCCGCCGGCCGTGGTCGGCATCCACCACATAGACCCGCCCGTCCTTATTATGGTCGTAAACGGCATCTTCAACCAGGATCGTGTGGGGACCGGGAGAAGGAAGGGTAATGGTATCGCTCTGTTCCGTCTGCAGAACAGGTTCCGCCCCGACCGCCGTGGTCGGGGAAAGGGCGGTTGACGCAACCAGTCCACACAGGAAAAGGCCAAACAGGTTACGGCATGCGCCGCTGTAACTTACAGTCATGAAATCGTTATCCCATCCAGGAATCATTCAAGGATTATACCAGCATTATAGAACGATCAAGAAACGTTATGGCTTAGATGCACATATGTAACGGATATGTCACGTTTATTTTCAAAAGGCACAAAGGGCCGACCTGGCATCTGGATTATGCCGGATGAATGGCGGTAGGATCATTCCATCCCGTGCATGGACAGGCATGGGGCATTTCGTCTTTATTTTCCACACAGCAGTGGCAGGCCGACCAATGGAAATACTCGTGGTTTCATCTTCCATATGTACGCTGGTCCTGCTGATGGCGGCATGGACGCTGTGGCAGCTGCTGCGGCAGGTCCGGCAGATGTTCCGTGAAATCCCGCCTGTCGGCGCGCTGATCAGTGCTGCCGGTCCCCAGCCGGGCGACCGTTGCCCCGACCGGGCATTCCATACCCTGGCCACGGGCCGTGATGTCGTGCTGACACAGGGCGCGCCCGCTGGCCGGCTGGTCATGTTCGTTGCATCGACCTGTCCCATTTCGCGCAAGATGATTCCGATCGCCCGCATGTTCTGCCAGCGGGAGAAACTGGAACTGCTCTTTGCAGGCGATGATACGCCGCAGATGCAGCAGGCCTTCGTCAGCAGCCAGCATATCGACCCGGAAAAATTCATAAACGACCCGGATCTTGGCCGCATCCTTGAAGTGGACAAGCTGCCATCCGCCTTCCTGCTGGACGGGCAGGGGCATATCCTTTCCCGTGGTCTGGTCAATAACCGGGAGCACCTTGAAAGCCTGCTCAACGCACAGGAAACCGGTTTCCGCACGACCCAGGACTATCTGGCGGCACGCAAGGCACAGCCCGCGTAAATCCAGCGACCTGATTGCGATACGCTGCGGATGCGGGTGACATGCCGTTTCGCTGCATGATGATATGAATGCCACACTGTCGGGCGCCATGGTTTCATGGTGCCCGTTTTCATATGCATGCCATTCCCGGATCCGGCGTAGCGGACAGGGCAACTGTCCGCGCAGGAAGACCAGTGAAAAATGGGGTGTTTCCGGCCGATGCACCCCTGCGTCAGTCCCATGTTCATGACATCCCGAATATTGGTATGGAATGGCAAGACATAAAACCGGCACATTTCATGAATAAGTGAATGATTGTAAGGGGCCTGACCGGCAACCCTGCTGCCGCCCCGAAGTTGGGAAGGCGTACTGGAACGGTTCCGGACTTTCCCAGGGGGATGGCATGAGGGCATTTTTTTACAGCAGGCCCGATACGCTGGCGGCTGTCGTAAGCGCGCCGCCCCATAGCCGTTACCTTGCCGGAGGGACCAGCCTGATCGACCTGATGAAGGTGGATGTCGAACGGCCCGAACATGTCATCAACATCAAGGCGCTGTCGCTTGATGCCATCGAACCGTTGCCCGGCGGGGGGCTGCGGCTTGGTGCGCTGGCGACCAATGCCCGGACGGCCGCCCATCCGCTGGTCCGCAGGCACTATCCCATCCTGGCCTCCGCCCTTCTTGCCGGAGCCAGCGCGCGTATTCGCCACGTTGCCACCAACGGGGGCAATATCAACCAGCGTACGCGGTGCCATTATTTTTATGACACGAATGCCGCATGCAACAAGCGCGCGCCCGGGACGGGATGTGCGGCGCGGGGCACACCCAACAGGGTCCATGCCGTACTGGGCACAAGCGCTGACTGTATCGCGGCCTTCCCGTCCGATATGTGCGTGGTGCTGGCCATGCTGGATGCCACGATCAACCTGTACGGACCGCAGGGCGCGCGCCGGGTCCATGCGCGGCATTATCATCGCCTGCCGGGCAATACGCCATGGCTTGAAACCGTTCTGCGGCCAAGTGAACTGGTCCTGTCGATTGACCTGCCACCGGTTTCGTTCGGGCATCATTATACCTATCTCAAGATACGTGACCTGAATGTGCTGGCGCTGGCCGTCGTCTCGGTTGCGGTGGGGCTGGAAATGGATGGCGATGTCATCCGGCACGGTCGGGTGGCACTGGGTGGCCTAGCCAGCAGGCCATGGTATATTCCCGAAGTTGAAGACATGCTGTGCGGCAGGCGGCCTTCACGCATCCTGTTTCGTGATGTGGCGGACCGCCTGATGCAGGACGCCGAGGTGGACCGGGAAAATGCGGCCAAAAGAACCCTTGCGCCACGGGTGATCGAGCATGCCTTGTGGCAGGCCGCAACCGAAGCACCCCAACCAGATGGGAATCTGCCTGTCTGGTCGTGCTCTGACTGAGAAGCTGCTTGAAAATAACCGATTGATAAGAAATAAAAACTTTTGGTTACCGTCTTTTTTAAAAAAAAGCGGTGTTCTTCGAATTTTTCTGAAAAACGCTTCACCAGCAACGCTCGTATGATTGCAGGATATTTCCTGATCTGACTTTTCAGACAGCCCTGCATACCCGACGGACAGTCCCCCATCATCGCGTATGCAGGCATTGTCGCGTAACAGGACAACCCATTCGTCGCGCCAGGGAGCATGCAGGTCGGGATTGACCATCACTGTGGCAGCAGGCGGGAGAATGGCGGCCGGGATCTAGTATGCGGAGCCGATCCGTGGCCTGCTATAACAAACCGGCATAACATCATCATGCCGGATGGACAGGGGGATCATTATGTCCCTCCTGCCACGAGCAGAATGGCCTCCGGCATGGCGTGACCCAACGGATTATGGGGCTGCATTTGCATCCATGTCGTGATCCATCGGGTATCGGGAACCCGTTTCAGGTCAACGGACTTATGCATTCTGCCTGCCGATGTTTTACTATTTCACTGGGGCTGTTCCTGTTTGTTGTCATGAATTATATTTATGTAATGTGATATTCATTACCGACACTGCACCATAAATTTTGGTTTATCCTATTGCCATTATTAAAATATGTATTTTCCTCTGGCTGTACCTGTGGTCATGCAAGGTTTTCATGCCTGTTTCCCGGAATAAATAGGATATTGATACAGTATTGTGACAATCCGCCATTGTTTTGTCGTGACGTGATATCAGGTTAAGGGAAAAGGAGTAGGGTAATGAGGCATATGAAATCCCTGACGATGGCACTGACCGTCGTGGCGCTGGCCGCGACACCGGTTCTGCCGCTGTCCCATGCACATGCGCAGCATGGCCCCGGTGGTGGAGGCCCCGGCGGCCATGGTGGTGGCCACGGTGGTGGTGGACCAGGATTTGGTGGCCGGGGTGGTCCCGGCGGTCCGGGTGGTGG
>NZ_VWPI01000150.1 GCF_015155755.1 Komagataeibacter sp. FXV3
GCCCGGTGTGGCGGCCCTGTCCTTCCTTGGCGGTGTGGCGGCGGTGGCGTTCGGGGTAGGGGTGGCGCAGATGTTTGATGCGACATCCATGCTGATGCTGATATTCGGCGGTCTGATCAGTTCGGCGCTGTTTACCGCGCTGCTGTCGCTGCTCAAATACGTGGCGGACCCGCAGAACCAGTTGCCCGATATCGTATTCTGGCTGCTGGGCAGCCTGACGCAGGTGACACCGCAGGCGCTGGGCGTATTGGTGGGGCCGGTTGTGGTGGGGATCGTGCTGCTGTCGGCCTGTGGGCGGCTGCTGGACGGGCTGGCCATGGGGGATGAGGAAGCGCGCACGCTGGGCATACCGGTCATGGCGCTGCGATACGGGGTGATTGGCGGGGCCACGGTGCTGGCGGCCATGACGGTCGCGGTCGCGGGCATGATTGGCTGGGTCGGGCTGGTGGTGCCCCATGTCGCGCGCCTGCTGGTCGGGCCATGCAACATGCGCGTGCTGCCGGTCAGCGCCTGCGTCGGCGCGATGTTCCTGCTGGTGTGTGATGATCTGGCGCGCACCCTGTCGGCGGAGGAAATACCCGTGGGCCTGATTGCCGACCTGCTGGGGGTGGTGGTGTTTGTCGCGGTGCTGCCGCTGTTGCGGCGCGGATGGCGGGCATGAACGGGGACAGCGCCATTCTGCGGGTGGACCATGCGGGTTTTCACCGGGGACATCGCACGGTGCTGCATGATGTCTCGCTGGATATCCGCACGGGTGAGATGACCGCCCTGCTGGGGCCGAATGGCGCGGGCAAAACCACACTGCTGCGCCTGCTGCTGGGGCTGGTGCGCCCGGATTCAGGGCAGGTCTGGCTGGATGGCCGACCCATGACGGACTGGTCCCGGCGGGACGTCGCGCGCCGCATCGCCTATGTGCCACAGGGGCATGTGCCGCTGTTTCCCTATAGTGTGCGTGATATCGTTGGCATGGGACGACTGGCGGAAACGCCGTTTGCCCCCACGCTGCATGAACGCGACCGGGCGGCGGTGGCGCATGCGCTGGCGCAACTGTCGATCACCCATCTTGCCGCGCGGCCCTATACTGAACTGTCCGGTGGAGAACGGCAGGCCGTGCTGCTGGCCCGCGCGCTGGCGCAGGGGGGACAGATCCTGATTCTGGATGAACCGGAAACCGGTCTTGATTACGGACAGAAACAGCGGCTGTACGCCCTGCTGCGCAGCCTGTCGGCACAGGGCCGCGCCATTGTCGCCACCACGCATGACCCGGTTCAGGCTGCTGGCATATTTGACCGGGCCATCCTGCTGCGCCATGGCCGGGTCATGGCGGATGGACCGGCTGCATCCCTGCTGGCGCCGCCCATGCTGGACCAGCTTTACGCGCCACAGGATCAGGAAAAGAACTGAAGAAAGTTTTTGGTGAAGCTTTTTTCAAAAAGCTTTGGAAAACGCCGCTTTTTTGGAAATAGGCGGCACCCAAAAACTTTTACTTTCAAGCAGGCTTTTAGCGACCATACGGGTTCGTATCGACACGCACGGCCTTGCCGGTGCGGTCATAATACAGGACAGCGGTGCCGCGTCTTTCCGCATAGCCGTCCGGCTCCCCCGACGGGGTCCAGAACAGCAGGCGGTTCAGGTCCGGCTGTTCCTTGATCCTGTCACCCGGCGGGATATAGCGGTACTGGCTGTAATCCATGTGCAGCCGCGGCAGCGGCGGCTTCTTGGAAAGCTGGTGCATGGAAAAATGACGCTGCGAGGCCTCACCGGGGTCTTCGTTGCCAGCGTCGGCATGTCCCCCGTCGGCCATTGCCACACCTGGCATGACAGGGGCACATAATACGCCCAGCAGAACCAAGTGCCGTAACCTGATTGACATGAGTGCTGGCCTTTCCATCATCCCTGATTGCGGGCCACCATCCTCCTTTTCCATGCCTGACGCAATATCCCGCACCAGAAGGGATGGGTTACTGGAATGGCAGGTAACGGAAGTCAAAGAAGATTTCGCTCAGGCTGGTTGTCGGCGCGCCACCCATGCCACCCCATGTATGCACCCGCGAATAGGCCAGCTGCGTGCCCGCCTGCACCGTGCCGTACTGACCGTGGATGAAGCGGTACCATGCGCCGATGGTGAATTCCTCCACCGAACGGATATTGGCGATGCAGGCTTCTGATCCTTCGGTTTCGCAGCCGGTGTTGTTCGCTAGCGGGTTGCCATAGCCATAGGCCGTGCCATCCGAATCAAAATAGCTGCGACCCGAACGCTGCATGCCGAAATAGCCATACACGTCCAGCACCTTGTTCGGGTGCGCGATCACGCCCGCGGTGGTCTGCGCGCTGGACAGCAGGGCCGGCGCGCCATTGGCCCGCAGCGTGGCGTCAGGCAGCAGGACCGAGCCGTAGCGGCCGATGCCCCGGCCCGCCAGTCCCGCCAGCCGCACTTCCAGCCGGTGCGGAATGACCGGCAGGATCATCGACCCGCCCGCACCCCATGCGATGGCGGTATGGTTTTCGCCTACGCCATTGATGACGGAACGGTCGTGGGGGAAATGCAGCAGTCCCTCGATTTCGTAATGGCCCCATGTCGGGTCCCACGCCAACTTGCCGATGATGTCGGGGGCGATTTCGTTGGAATAGTTGGTGGTGTTGCTGCTCAGCCCCACGCCGTTGGAACCGACCTTGGCATAGTTGCCGCTGTTGCCAGGCAGGCGGTATTCCCCGTTGTTCAGGTCATCGCCAAAGCCGGTGGTGTCATAGATTGTCGCAGGATTTTCGATCGAGAAACCCGTCCATACACGATGGTTCATGAAATCCTTGACCACACGCAGCTGCCACTGCCGCGACCATGTCTGCCCCGCGAGGATGGAGGATTCGATCGTTTCGGGAAGGCTTTCCTGTCGGGGCACGATACCCACGCGGTCAGGCGTCAGCATGGTCCAGGCCTGACCGATCAGGAAATGCATGTTGGCGCGCGAATCATCCAGCGTCAGGTAAGCCTGCCGCAGCCGGGGCACGTAGGAATTGCTTTCATACGGGTTGGTGGTTTCGGCACTGGCGCCAAAATCCGTTTCCACAAACCCCGCCACCGTCAGGTGCGGGTTAAGCTGTCCCCGCGCCATGAGCGAGAAGCGGGAATACCGGGCATCACCATTGAAGTTGGTGGTGTGGAAATTCGAACTGTTGCGGAAGGGAATGGCGTTCCAGTAATTGAAGATGCCAGACGAAACCTGCCGGTTTTCCACCAGTGCCGCCGCATCGAAGAAACCGCCAAGGATGATCGATACGGGGCCAAGGTGGAACACCTTGCTGCCCAGTGCGCCCGCCGACTGCGCACCCACCGTTTCGCGGTTGTGCGGGCCGACATTGTTGTTGGCCATGTGGGAAATCAGGTCTTCCTCACGATGCGCCACAACCGATTCATAGGTCGGCTGGTCGCCCAGTTCGGATACCGGGTCGGAATGACCGCCGATACGCGGGCGCGCCATGGGGTCGATCCCCGCCGTCTGGGATGGTGTGGCGGTGTGGCCTTCCGTCGGCGTCCAGCCGCCGCGTACATGCCCGCCCGATCCCGTGACCTCCAGCGGGTGGCCGCCATGGGCTGCGGTGCCACCCATCTGGGCGCGGTGCTGGATGATCTGCTGGCGCATGGCCTGCAGGCTTTTCTGGAGCGCCATCTGCTGCTGTTGCAGCTGCTCCATCTGGCGTTCCATGATATCCAGCGATTCTGGATCTTCATCAGCCCAGACGGGCAGGGGGGCCAGAACGGAACACACCAGCAGCATGTGCGACAGACGCACATGCCGGGTTATGGAAAAGGACGGAATCCGCATGTATTGCCAGGGGGCCCCAAATCAGGTTTCACAGAATATATGTCAAAACATTTCCAGATAAAGGGGTAAATGATAATTTCTTTTAATATTGTCCCGGCCTGCAGGCCTGATGCTGTGTATCAGGATGATGATATAACGGCGCAGGGTCATATTATTGATCTAATGTTACAAAATGTCAGGACGGCGGGCCGTCATGGCATGAACGGCGTCATGCCAGAACAGGTCTTCCGGCGCGGGGGTGACGTTGCCATTGTCCACCGGGCCAAAACCGGCGCGCTGCAGCAGGACTGACAGCATGCGGCGGCGATCCCCCTCATCCAGTGCCTGCCACAGGGCGGTGGCCTTCTGCGGGATGAATCGGTCGCCAAATGTAATGACGATCAGGCCGCCGGGTTGCAGCACGCGGGCAATGTCGCGAAAAACCTGCGCTGGCTGGCGCAGATAGGGCACGACATCGCACAAAAGGGCCGCATCCATGCTTTCATCCGCCAGTGGCAGGTCAGGCGTTTCGTTTATGTCTTCCACCACGCGGTCGGTCAGGCGCGGATTGCTGTCCAGCGCCTGCGTGTTGACGCCTATGCCGATCACGCTGTCGAATTCCATGTCGGGCGGCAGGTGACTGTCCGGTCCGGCCATGAGGTCGAGGATATTGCCATCTTCGGGCAGCAGCGTGCGGTACAGCGCGGTAATGGCTGTAAGCGCCCCCCGGTCCAGCATGGGTCCGGCCGGCCTGCGGGAATAGAATGCCGTATCGGATTCAGCCGAGGCGACTGTGAAGGAATGCGGGTGGAACCCGTGCAGGTCGTTCATGAATGTGCCAGACAGTACGGAAGTAACAACGCCATGTGCGGTTGGCGTATTATCACGCGCCCTGCCGTAGGGAACAGGAGAAAAGCAGAATGGCCCGTATGATCCATTCGATGATCCGCGTGCGTGATGAAGCCGCGAGCCTTGCATTCTATGATACGGCTTTCGGCCTGAAGGTGGCCGACCGGCTTGTTTTTGATACCTTCACCCTTATCTACCTGTCCAATGACGAACAGACGTTCGAACTGGAACTGACCGTCAACCACGACCGCACCACGCCCTATGACCTTGGCGATGGTTATGGCCATCTGGCGGTATCGGTCGCGGATGTGGACGCGGAACATGCCCGTCTTGCGGCTGCGGGCCTGTCACCGCTGGCGATCAGGGACATGTCGTGCGGGGAGCGGTTCGTGGGACGGTTCTTCTTCATTACCGACCCGGATGGCTACAGGATTGAAGTCTTGCAGCGCGGCCGGCCGGGGCGTTTTCTCTGATCGGGCTTGCAAGGCCGGGCGCGGGGTGCCATCCCGCTCGCATATATGGATGGGTTGGCCCTATACAGGACGGATGATGACCGGTTTTCTCAAGATGCACGGGCTGGGCAATGACTTTGTGGTGGTGGATGAACGTATCCACCGCCATGACCTGACACCTGCCCGCATTGCCGCATTATCCGACCGCCATACCGGCATCGGCTGTGATCAGTTCGTGACCCTGCGCCCCGCCTGTGCGCAGGGCGCGGACGTGTTCGTACGCTTTTTCAACGCCGATGGTACGGAATCGGGGGCGTGCGGCAATGCCTCGCGCTGTATTGCCGACCTTGTGGCGCACGAGACGGGGCAGGATCGTGTGGGGCTACAGACCCGCGCGGGCGTGCTGCACGCCACCATTATCCGCCCCGGTCTGGTTACGGTGGATATGGGTACACCCGCGCAGGACTGGGCGGATGTGCCGCTGGCAAAAGCGATGGACACGCTGCATCTGCCCATCGCGGGCGATCCGGCGGCCGTGTCCATGGGCAATCCGCATGCGACCTTTTTCATGCCTGCTGCCGATGCCGTGGACCCATGCGTGGCCGGGCCGGAACTGGAACATCACCCCCTGTTCCCTGAACGCGCCAATATCGGTTTCGCCCATGTCACGGGCCGGGACGCCATGCGGCTGCGGGTTTGGGAACGTGGCAGCGGCCTGACGCGGGCCTGCGGGTCGGGTGCATGTGCCGCCGTGGTCAATGCCGTGCGGCGCGGACTGGTGGAGCGGACCTGCACGGTAATGATGGATGGCGGCGAACTGACCATTACCTGGCGTGAAAACGACGGGCATGTGCTGATGACAGGCCCCGCGAAAACCAGTTTCACCGGCACGTTCAACCCGGAAGACTACCCCCGATGAAGAAGCCGGAAATCCTGACCTTCGGCTGTCGCCTCAACACATATGAAAGCGAGGTGATGCGCAACCACGCCGCCGGACTGGATAATGTGGTGATCGTGAACACCTGCGCGGTGACGGGGGAGGCCGAGCGCCAGGCCCGGCAGGCCGTGCGCCGCGCCCACCGCGCGCGGCCCGATGCGCGTATCGTGGTCACCGGCTGCGCCGCCCAGATCGATCCCGACCGCTGGGCGGCCCTGCCCGGCGTGACCCGCGTGCTGGGCAACCGCGAAAAACTGGATGCCGCAAGCTGGAGCGAGATGGCATTGGGTCAGGGCAATGCCGTGTCCGACATCATGGCAGCACAGGAGACCGCGCCGCATCTGGTGACCGAATTCGCCGGTCGTACCCGTGCGTTTGTGGAGGTGCAGCAGGGCTGTGACCACCGCTGCACCTTCTGCATCATTCCCTTCGGGCGCGGGCCGTCGCGTTCGGTGCCGGTGGGCGTGGTCGTGGAACAGGTGCGTGCGCTGGTGCGCTCAGGCTACCGGGAAGTGGTGCTGACGGGCGTGGACATTACCTCATGGGGCGATGACCTGCCGGGCAGGCCCCCGCTTGGGCAGTTATGCCGCAGGCTGCTGGCGCTGGTACCGGAACTGGAGCGGCTGCGCCTGTCCTCGGTCGATCCGGTGGAGATCGATGAGGACATATGGAAGCTGCTGGAAAACGAGCCGCGCTTCATGCCCTACCTGCACCTGTCGCTGCAGGCGGGGAGTGACATCATCCTCAAGCGCATGAAGCGCCGCCACCTGACGGCGGATGCGCAGGCGGTGGTAGCGCGGGCGCGGGCGCTGCGGCCCGATATCGGGATCGGGGCGGACATCATCGCCGGTTTCCCGACCGAGGATGAGGCGTTGTTCGAACAGACACTCGATTTCGTGCGTGCGAATGCCCTGCCTTATCTGCACGTCTTTCCTTATAGTGAGCGCCCGGGCACACCGGCGGCCCGCATGCCGGCCATTGCCGTGCCACAACGCAAGGAGCGCGCGGCCCGCCTGCGCGCCGCGGGCGCACGGGCAGCGCGTGATTTCCATGCACGCCTGATGGGCCGCACGCTGCGGGTACTGATGGAAACGGACACGGCGGGACATAGCGAGGAATTCGCCCCGGTAAGGCTGGTGGATGGCGCGGTGTCCGTGGCTGGACGCATTGAAACGGTGCGCCCGGTGGCGGTTGACGATAACGGACTGGTTGCGGAAATTCTCTGATATGGCACTTGGTTTCTTCTCACGTCTCAAGGCGGGGCTGTCGCGCTCCACCCAGAAACTCAGCGGTGGCCTGAGCGCCGTTTTCACCCGGCGCAAGCTGGATGACCAGGCGCTGGAGGATCTGGAGGACCTGCTGATCTCCGCCGACCTTGGCCCGAGTGTGGCGGAAAAGGTCATTGAATCTTTCCGCCGTTCCAAGTTTGGCAAGGAAGTGACGGATGAGGAAGTGCGTCAGGCGCTGGCGGAAGAAATCGCCACCATCCTCCAGCCCGTCGCCATACCGTTTGAACCCGATCCCAGGCACAAGCCGCATGTGGTGCTGGTTGTTGGCGTGAACGGCACCGGCAAGACCACCACCATCGGCAAGATGGCGCGTTTCTATGGTGAACAGGGCAAGAAGGTGATGATGGTCGCGGGCGATACCTTCCGCGCCGCCGCCGTCGAGCAGTTGCAGGTATGGGGCGAGCGCACGGGTGCCCCCGTCATCGCGGGCAAGCCCAATGCCGATGCGGCGGGACTGGCGTTCGAGGCCCTCAAGCGCGCCACGGCGGAAAAGGCCGACCTACTGCTGGTCGACACGGCGGGCCGCCTGCACAACAAGAGTGCGCTGATGGAGGAACTGGCCAAGATCATCCGCGTCATGCGCAAGTTTGACGAAACTGCACCCCATTCCGTGCTGCTGGTGCTGGACGCCACTACGGGGCAGAACGCGGTGGAACAGGTGCGGGTGTTCAAGGAACTGGTCAATGTAACCGGACTGGTCGTGACCAAGCTGGACGGTTCGGCCCGCGGCGGGATCGTGGTGGCGCTGGCCGATGCGTTCGGGCTGCCGGTGCATCTGGTGGGCGTGGGCGAACAGGCCGATGACCTGCGTCCGTTCTCCGCCGAAGCCTTTGCCAAAGGGCTGGTTGGCGACTCGATCAAGGTTATTGAACGTGATGATGAAACCATCGCCGCAGATGGCGAGGGAGCAGACGAACCACAGGAACATCCGCCGCAGGTCTGAACCTGGCCCTTAAGCCACGGGGTCAGGCATGCCAGAAGTTGGCTGTCGGATAGACGCTTTTTCTGTCCTGTGAACAGTTAACGCCGGGCTGCCGATATTGGATTGTAGAGGATAAATTCGCGTGACAGCCGATCTGGCCGGGATTTGCAGGCTACTGGGTCAATTTACAGGCAGGGATCTGACCCGGACGCTTTCCCGGATTGAAGGCGACATGGACGGCATGACTGTCGATAATTGCATGGACTTTCTGGAAGGGGCCGGGGTAGGGCGGGAAGTAC
>NZ_VWPI01000151.1 GCF_015155755.1 Komagataeibacter sp. FXV3
GAAACGCCTGGCCGGGCAGATCAATGTCACGATTCATGCATTAGGCATATTGCTTTGCCTTCCCCACATTCTGGAGCCGGGCGAGCGGGTCGAATATGCGTCGCTCGGGGCTGGTAATACGGGACGAAAATTCGATCTTGAAACCAATCTGCGTGTTGCAGAATTCAAGTTTATCAAATGGCGTGGTGGCCCCGAATCAATCCGCCAGAATGGCGTATTCAAAGATTATCTGCTGCTGGCAGCGGATAATACCACGAAACGTAAATATCTCTATCTACTTGGCACTAGGCATGCGCTCAGGTTCCTGCGGGGCGGTCGTGCACTGTCAAGTATCCTGAGCAGAAATAGTAAACTGCAAAAAATGTTTTCGGCTGAATTCGGCGACAAATTCCAAACTGTCGGAGAATATTACGCAGCACACGCGGACGCCGTGCAAATCGAGGATGTCTCTCCATGGCTGTCTGAACTGGCAGAAGAGTTGATTGCAGAGCCACCAGTCGAACCGGTTTGAACGACAATGGTCAGGGAGACATAAAAAAGGGACCACCCCGTGGGATGGTCCCTGACTTGGAAAAGGTTTTGGTGAAGCTTTTTCAAAAAGCTTCGAAGAACGCCGCCTTTTGAAAATGGCGGCACCCAGAAACTTTTATGACTTGCCTTTAGATCGGCATGGCGCGTTCAAAGATGTTTTCCAGCGCCATGATGCCCGGCAGCGTCTTGCCTTCCATCCATTCAAGGAAGGCCCCGCCCGCGCTGGAGATGTAGGAGATATGCTTCTCCACCCCCGCATGGCGCAGGGCGGAAACCGTATCCCCACCGCCTGCAATGCTTTTCAGCGCGCCGGAATCGGTCAGGCGCGCCACGTCGCGCGCCACCGCATTGGTTGCGGCGTCAAACGGCGTGATCTCGAACGCGCCCAGCGGACCGTTCCAGACCAGCGTTTTCAGCGTCGCGATCTTCTGCTCGATCAGCTTTACCGTTTCCGGCCCGACATCCAGCATCATCGCGTCATCGGGAATGGCGGTGACGGGCACGGTGCGGGTCGGAACACCGGCCTTGAAATCGGTGGCGGTCACGGCGTCAACCGGCAGTACGATCTCGCAGCCCTTTTCCTTTGCTTTCGCAAGGATGTCGCGTGCGGTGTCGTGCATGTCCGCTTCCTGCAGCGACCGGCCCACATTCACGCCCTGGGCCGCAAGGAACGTGTTGGCCATCGCGCCACCGATGATCAGCATGTCCACCTTGGCCAGCAGGTTGCCGATCAGGTCGAGCTTGGTGGAAATCTTGGCCCCACCCACAATGGCCCCCACCGGACGGGCGGGGTTTTCCAGCGCGATGTTCAGCGCGTTGAGTTCCGTTTCCATCAACCGCCCGGCAAAGGATGGCAGCAGGCGGGCCACGCCCTCGGTCGAGGCATGGGCGCGGTGGGCGGCGGAAAACGCATCATTGACGTAATAATCGGCCAGGGACGCGAATTCCTTCGCCAGTGCGGGGTCGTTCTGTTCCTCACCGGGGTAGAAGCGGGTGTTTTCCAGCACCACGACATCCCCGTCCTGCATGGCGTCCACCGCCTGTTGCACCTTCGGGCCGATGCAGTCATCGACGAATGTGACCGGGCGGCCCAGCGCATCGCCCAGCGCATCGGCGATCGGGCCAAGCGACATTTCCGGCACGGGCCTGCCCTTGGGGCGGTCGAAGTGACTGACGACAATCACCTTCGCACCCTTCTGCGCCAGTTCCTGTATGGTGGGCAGCAGGCGCAGGATACGGGTTGCATCAGTGATCTGCGCGTTCCGGACCGGAACGTTCAGATCGGCGCGCAGGAGGACCTTTTTGCCCGTGGCGTCAAGGTCATCCAGCGTCTTGAATGATGTGGCGCCCATTACAGTGCCCCGAATACGGCAGCCGTGTCGGCCATGCGGTTGGAGAAGCCCCATTCATTGTCATACCAGCTGCAGATGCGCACCAGCTTGCCGCCATCGATCACGGCGGTCTGGGTCGCGTCAAAGGTGGAGGACGCGGGGGAGTGGTTGAAATCCGTGCTGACCAGGGGCGCGGTGTTGTAGGCAAGGATGCCCTTCAGCGGACCGGACTCGGATGCCGCGCGCAGCGCCTCGTTCACGTCCTCGACCGAGGCCGGGGCTTTTTTGGGCACGAAATCCAGCGACACGAGCGAGACGTTGGGCGTGGGCACGCGAATGGCGGTGCCGTCCAGCCGGCCCTTCAGGTGTGGCAGCACCAGCCCCACGGCGCGCGCGGCCCCGGTGGAGGTCGGGATCATGTTCAGCGCTGCCCCACGTGCGCGGCGCAGGTCCTTGTGCAGGGTATCAACCGTGCGTTGGTCGCCGGTGTAGGAATGGATGGTGACCATGTAGCCGCATTCGATGCCGAACGTGTCATCCAGCACCTTGGCCACCGGGGCCAGGCAGTTGGTGGTGCATGACGCGTTGGAAATGACGGTCATGTCAGGGGTCAGCACATCCTGGTTCACGCCGAACACGATGGTGGCGTCCACGCCCGACGCGGGGGCGGACACGATCACCTTGCGCGCGCCCGCCTTGATCAGCTGGGCGGCCTTTTCCTTGTCGGTGAAGCGGCCCGTGCATTCCAGCGCCACGTCCACGCCCTGGAAGGGCACCTTCGTCGGGTCGGCCTCGGCCGAGACGGTGATGGGATCATAGGTGCGGCCGTTGGCGGTGATGATGATCTGGTTGCCATCCACCTTTACATCGGCGGGAAAGCGGCCATGCACGCTGTCATACGACAGCAGGTGTGCGTTGTCTGCCACGCTGCCCAGGTCATTGATGGCCACGGGCACGACATCGGTGCGCCCGCTTTCGATAATGCCACGCAGTACAAGGCGACCAATGCGACCGAAACCGTTTATTGCGACTTTAACAGCCATTTTCTTATTTTCTCCGTAAGGTCAGACATTTCACACACTGGCATCGACCGATGCCATCCCGGACGGCGCGCCGTTTCCTCCCGTGGTTTCAGCCAGGGTGTCGGACGGGTGGCGGACCAGACGCAGTGCGTCGCGGCAGATCCGTTCCGGCGTGATGTCGGCCGTGCTGTCTGGCTGGTCAGGGGTGGAAGGCGCCCCGAATCCATCAATGCCGACAAACAGCCCGTCCGTTCCAAGCCATCGTTCCCATCCAAACCCTGAAGCGGCCTCTATCCCGATCCGGGGTGCCGTTCCCAGCACCGCGGCACGATACGTCATTTTTTGCACGGCGAACAGTTCCCAGCATGGAAGGGAGACGACAGCCGCGGCAATTCCCGCTTCCCGCAGCAGTTTGCGCGCCGCCAGCGCCAGGATCGCCTCATGCCCCGTGGCGATCAGCGTGACCTGCCGCGCGCCTTCGGCTTCGGCCAGCACGTAACCGCCGCGTGCGCACAGGTTGGTCAGCCCGTGCTGTTCACGTTCGGGTGCCGTGGAAGTTGCCAGCGCGGGGGCGGATTCCAGCGTCAGCAGGCTTGGCCCGCTGGTCCGCCGCAGCGCCAGTTCCATGCATTCCATGGTCTCGCGGTGGTCGGCGGGGCGGAAAACCGCGACATTGGGCATGGCGCGCAGGCTGGCCAGCTGTTCCACTGGTTGGCCGCCACCCCCGTCGCCGCGCAGCAAATCGTCATCGGTCAGCAGGTAGATCACCTGCAGGTCCGTCATGGCGGCATAGCGCAGGGCGGGACGCATGCGGTCCACCGCAATGATGGTCGATGTACCGAACGCCAGCAGCCCGTCATGCATGGCAATGCCATTGAGCAGTGCCGCCATGCCATGCACCTGCGTCCCGCATGACAGGTCCATTTCAGTGCCATTGCGGCGGTTGGCGGGCAGGTCGGCCAGCATGCCCCGGCGTGAACGCAGGCACGTCAGTTCGGGCAGGAGTTCATGCAGGGTCTCGAGTCCCCGCCGTGCCGCGAAGGTGGTGGAGATACGCGCGACCGCGCTGCCGTGTTCGCGCCATGACCGTTGCCAGTCGGGTTGCCAGAAGGCGGGGCGCTGGTTGCGGGCCATGCGTTCGAATTCGGCTTTCTGCCTGTCCTTCAGCAACCTGCGCAGCCACGAACGCCGCGCACTGGCCCCCCGGCGCGCTGCCCCCGCCCACAGGCCCGGATCATCGACAAAGGGCGGCGGCGGATCAGTTTCGGGTGCCGCGATACAGGCGATCAGACAGGGCTTGTGCGTCCGCTGCGATGACGTGATGGCGGCCGCGATCTGTTCGGGACTGCCTGCATTCACCTTTCTGACCGACCAGCCCGATGCGCTGTAGCGCGGCAGGATGGCGTCCACGGCTTCGCGCTCGCCTGACCACAGGCCAACGACCAGTGTGACGCGGTCCAGCCCCATCTGGCCGGCAAGTGCCGCGCTTTCCAGTGCGACACCGGTGGAAAGTTCCGTCCAGCAGCCCAGTCCCCAGATACGGTGATTGACCAGTGAACGGCCAAACCGCGCTGCAAGGTTCTGTTCCGCCAGCGCCATGCCGATTGCGGCCCCCAGTCCCTGCCCGCTGGGGCCGCAGGCCTGCCGGTCATGGTGGGCGGCGGTATGGCCGTCCATGCGGGGGGGCCGCGGTGTCTGGCCCGACAGTTCGGCCATGATGCGTGGCAGGACACGATACCGTGGGGAGGAGACCACGAAGCGGTCCCGGTCCGGCCATTCGGGGCTGGCGGGGTCGAAGCGCAGGAAGCGACTCCACAACACCGCGCAGAAATCGGCCATGACCCGCGCATGCGGGGCGTAGCGGGGATCGGGTTCATGGGTGCCGATGGCATGGCGGATCGCCGTCGCCAGCCGCTGTGGCATGCTGGGGGCGGCGGACGGCGTCGCGGGCGGAAGCGTGCTGGCTTGGTTTTCTGGCATCGGCATCGTCCATGGGGCGGGGTATATCGGTCGGGGCCGCTTGTGCATGACTAATGCGCTGCGCGGGTGGCGGCAACAATTGCGGTATTGTCCTACTATGCCACGGTTGGGGGATATTGTATCGGTAGGGATCATGTCCCGTCCATATCCGCGCCCTGTCCGCCGTGCCGTCCTTGTCGCAGTCGCCTGCCTGCCGGTCATTGCCGGATGCAGGCTGGTCAGCCAGAAGACATTCAACCGCCATGCGGGCGACCCGCCGCATCTGCCGCAGCGTCCGCCGCCACCGGTGCCTGGCATGGACCGTCCGGCACTGGTCACGATCGTGGCCGGAACCCCCGATACACAGTGGAGGCCCGCCGTCCGCACCGCCGTGGCCGACGCCCTGTCGCGCAAGCCCAATGCGCTGTTCACCATTGTAGTCAGCGTGCCCGACCGGGCCGATGGTTCCGTGCCGGACATGCAGAAGGTGGTGGACGCCAATGGCCAGCCCGTGTTGCAGGCAGTGATGGATGCAGGCGCAGGCGGTAGCCAGACGGAGATGGACGCCCGCAGCGTGCCCGCGGGCAGCGCAACCCAGGTCTGCATTTACGTGGAGTAGTCCAATGCGGTTTTGCAATTCCCGCCTCCATCATGCCATAAAGAATGGCCCGCTGGCGGTTAACCCCCGGCGATAGCGCCGCGTGAGGGGAACATCATCCCCCCGGCGCGGGTCACCCATAATGGTGACCATCATGAATGAAGACCCCGTGAACAGATCCGGGGTGTGCATGGAGAAAAGCAGCAGTGTCCAGTAATCAAGTGGATGGGCATCCGTTCTTCCGGTTCTGCCGGACGGCGCTGGAGAATATCCGCGCGCAGGGTCGATACCGGCAGTTCACCCCACTGGCACGCCAGGCCGAACGTTATCCCCTGTATGACCAGCCGGAAACACAGGCCACTCCGTCAACCCCTGCCTGCCCGCAGGACCGGGAGGTCGTGGTCTGGTCCTCCAACGACTATCTGGGCATGGGCGTTGATCCCGTGGTGGTCGAAGCCGCGATCCAGGCAATCCATGAACACGGCGCGGGTGCCGGTGGCACGCGCAACATCGCGGGCACCAGCCCGGTCCATACCGCGCTGGAAGCCGAAATGGCCGACCTGCATGGCAAGGAAGCGGGCCTGCTGTTCGTATCCGGCTATGTCTCCAACCAGGCGACCCTGCAGACGATCCTGAGCAGCATGCCCGGCTGGATCTGTTTTTCCGACCGGCTGAACCATGCGTCCATGATCGCGGGGATCAAGGGCGCACGCGGTTCAACCACCGTCATTTACGAACATAATGATCTTGCCGACCTGGAAGCCAAGCTGGCCGCGGCCCCCAAGGATGCGCCCAAGCTGATCGCGTTTGAAAGCGTGTATTCCATGGACGGCGACATTTCCGATATCGCCGGGACATGCGCGCTGGCGCGCAAGTATGGCGCCATCACCTATCTGGACGAAGTGCATGCCGTGGGCCTGTACGGCGATCAGGGCGGCGGCGTGTCCGAACGCGACGGCGTGGCCGGTCAGGTGGACATTATCGAAGGCACGCTGGCCAAGGGGTTTGGCGTGCATGGCGGCTACATCACCGCGACCAGCGATATTGTCGAATACCTGCGCCTGTCGGCTTCGGGCTTCATCTTCACCACCGCGCTCCCGCCCGCGGTCGTGGCGGCGGCGCTGGCCAGCGTGCGGCTGGTGCGCAAGGATGGCTGGCGTCGCGAACGCATGTTCGAACGCGTCAACACCTTCCGCGAAAAGCTGCGCAGGGCGGGCATTCCCTTCACCATGACGCCAAGCCACATCGTGCCGATCCCGGTGGGCGACGCCCAGCGCTGCCGTGAACTGAGCGACCGTCTGCTCAACGATTACGGGATCTACGCCACCCCCATCAACTATCCCACCGTGCCGCGTGGCACCGAACGCCTGCGGCTGACGCCGGGGCCGTTCCATACGGATGAGATGATGGACGAAATGGTGACGGCCCTGTCCCGCCTGCTGCGCATCAACGATCTTGCCACGCAGCCTGTCGCCGCCATGGCCTGAACCATTGGCCCGCGCCCGGCATGTCCGGGGCGCGGGCTGGCATGGGTGGTGGCGTGTGGGTCAGCGGCTCTGTGCAATCGCCTTTTTCAGGTCATCATAGCTGACCGCGCCCGGAATGATCTGGCGGGCGTTGAAGACGAAGGTCGGCGTACCATCCAGCCCGATGGCACGGGCCAGTTCCATGTTCGCCTGCAGGATGGCCGTGACCCTGGGGCCGTTCATGTCACTGGCCAGTGTCGCGGCATTCAGCCCGGACTGGGTGGCCAGCGTGCGCATCCGGTCGGCCGTTGGGGTGACGGAATCGTTCATGATGGCTGTCTGCATGCGGAAATAGGCAGGCTGCCCCCCCTGGACGAAAGCGGCGACCAGCGCCTGTGATGCGATCAGGCTGTTCTGCCCCAGAACGGGAATGACCTTTTCCACGATCCGCAGGTCCTTGTCTTCCTTTGCAAGGCGATCAAGGTCGGGCAGCACCTTGCGGCAGTAAGGGCAGCGCGGGTCATAGAATTCCACAACCGTTGTATGCCCCGCAGCATTGCCCAGGATCGCATCGCTGGCCGCGGGCGTCAGCAGGTCGGCGCGATGGCTTTCCAGCGCATTGCGGGCCGCGTTCTGCTGGGCGGCGCTGGCATTGTTGCGCAGCGCCGTGATCGCATCGGACAGGATGGTGGGATCGGTTTTCAGCGCATTGCGCATGATTTCCACGATTTCCTGACGCTGTGCCGGGGTGAAGCCGCTGGTGTCGGCGGCATGCCCCGCACCGGGTGCGGCAGTGGCCACAGCCGTCATGGCCCCCGCGGCCAGCAGGGCGTTCAGCAGGCGCGGGCGGTACCGGCGGCGGGAAATGAATGTCACGGGTTTGCTCCGTTGTCATGTCGGGATAATGTGTCTGTAGATGATCGGGCACACGAAAGGAATGGGCGATGGTGGGGAACGGGGCAGGCTGCCTGTTGCCCACGGCCCGTAAGGCCGTTAAGTCGGGATGGGGCTGCCATGATCGCGCGGTCGTGCAACGATCCGTTCAATTCATCAAAGCCGACCTGCCTATTGGAGAAGCGCTGCGTGCCTGAGCATTCGATCCCCCCTGTCGCCCGCCGTTATATGCGTACGGCGCTTTCGGCTGTTCTGGCCATTTCGGTTGCCGGTTGCGCCGGGCACCGTTATTCGCCCATGCGGCTTGTGTCGCATATGTTCGGCCCGTCGCCTGGCGCGCTGATCGGCACGGTTTCATCGGATGAACCGCAGGCAACGCTGGTCGGGCGCGATATCCTGCAACGCGGCGGCAATGCGGCGGATGCGGCCACGGCCATGGGGCTGGCGCTGTCGGTCACGCTGCCGTCACGTGCATCGCTGGGGGCGGGCGGGGCGTGCCTTGCCTACCGTCCGGGTGACCAGAACGGGGGCCGCGCCTTCATGTTCCTGCCCGTTGCGGGCACGGTGACGGCACCCGACATGCCACATGCCGACCGTCCGGCCGCCGTCCCGATGCTGGCGCGGGGGCTGTACCTCATGCATCTGCAGTACGGGTCGGCCGCATTCTCGGAACTGGTGCCCGATGCGATCGCGCTGGCGGCCAATGGCATCAATGTCAGCCGGCAGTTGGCCGGGGATCTTGCCGCGGTACAGGTGCCGCTGCTGGCCGATCCGGGTGTCCGCGCGGTATTCAGCCGTTCGGACGGCAAGGCGCTGGCGGAAGGGGATGCGCTGGTGCAGACCCATCTGTCCGGTGCGCTGGACCAGATCCGCAGCATGGGCGTGGGCGATCTGTATAATGGTGCACTGGGGCAGTCCTTTGTCGCGGGCAGCCAGGGTGCGGGTGGCGGATTGCAGATGTCCGACATGCGCAGCGCCATTCCGTCCGAACGTCTGCCGCTGAGCCTGAGCAGCGGGGACACGCAGGTCGCCTTCCTGCCACCACCGGCTGATGGCGGCCTTGGCAGTGCCGTGGCGTTCCGTGCCGCATCCTCATCCGATGCGACAACGCGCGCGCAGGCCAGCGTCGCGGCATGGCGGGCGCAGAATGGCAATCACGCCAGTGGCACGGGTGACGACATGACGGCCCGCGCGCAGGCATTCGTCAATGGGGGGGGGGGGAAGCGGCGGTGGGCTGCCTTCGCTTCCGGCTTCGACCTCGTTCACCGTGGTGGACCATTCGGGCATGGCTGTCGCGTGTAGCCTGAGCATGGACAACCTGTTTGGCACCGGGCGCATGGCGGGCAATACCGGTATCGTGCTGGGCGCGTCCCCCGCGCGCTTGCCGCTGCCGCTGTTCACGGCGGCCATCGCCAGCCAGGGGCGGGCCTTCCGCGCCGTGGCCGCCGGGTCGGGCCAGAATGACGCCGCCGCCGCCGTTGGGATCGCCATGCGCCAGATACTGGCGGGACAGACGCCCGACGCCCATCCGGTCACGGCCCAGGGTCGCATCAATGCCGTATCGTGCCCGCATGGCCTGCCGGGTGATGCCAGCACCTGCACCGCCGCAACCGACCCGCGTGGCGCGGGTCTGGCCATGGGGCCGCGCTAGGCCGCGGTTTCAGGTCTGCCGGGCATTATTATTCCCGGCGGATGGAGACGGGGCCATTGTAAATGGTCCTGTTTTGTTCCATATTGAACTGCATGACCTGCCGCCTGTTTCCAACAGGGGGCGCAGGGCGGGATGCCCGTCCGGACTTCATCTTCTCAAGCATCAGGGTAGGCAGCGATGGCACAGGCTCCGGGTATAGACAAAAGCAAGGCCCTGGAAGGGGCCTTGAGCCAGATCGAACGTGCGTTTGGCAAGGGTTCGATCATGCGTATGGGCGAACGCCCGACCGAGCAGGTGGACGTGATTTCCACCGGTTCGCTGGGGCTGGACATCGCCCTGGGGATTGGTGGCCTGCCGCGTGGCCGTATCATCGAGATCTATGGTCCCGAAAGCTCGGGCAAGACCACCATGGCGCTGCACGCCATTGCGGAAGCCCAGCGCAAGGGCGGTACCTGCGCCTTTATCGATGCCGAGCACGCGCTGGACCCCGGTTACGCGCGCAAGCTGGGGGTGGATGTTGATAACCTGCTGATCAGCCAGCCCGATGCGGGTGAACAGGCGCTGGAGATTGCCGACACGCTGGTGCGTTCCGGCGCGGTTGACGTGCTGGTGGTCGATAGTGTGGCCGCCCTCGTGCCGCGCGCGGAACTGGAAGGCGATATGGGCGACAGCCATGTGGGCCTGCATGCGCGCCTGATGAGCCAGGCGCTGCGCAAGCTGACGGGGTCCGTCTCGCGTTCCAACACCATGCTGATCTTCCTTAACCAGATCCGGCTCAAGATCGGTGTGATGTTTGGCAGCCCCGAAACCACCACGGGTGGTAATGCGCTGAAATTCTATGCATCCGTGCGCATGGACATCCGCCGTATCGGCTCGATCAAGGACAAGGACGAGGTCACGGGCAACCAGACGCGCGTCAAAGTGGTCAAGAACAAGATGGCCCCCCCCTTCCGTCAGGTCGAATTCGACATCATGTATGGCGAAGGGATCAGCAAGGTCGGTGAACTGATCGACCTTGGCGTAAAGGCGGGCATTGTTGAAAAGTCCGGGGCGTGGTTCTCCTGCGATAGCCAGCGCATCGGGCAGGGACGTGAAAACGCCAAGCAGTTCCTGCGCGATCACCCCGAAATGGCCGCCGATATCGAACGCCGCGTGCGTGAACAGGCGGGTGTCGTGGCGGAAGCCATGCTGGTTGGCCCTGATGAGGACGGCGCGGATCATTGATCCCCTTGGCCTGTCCCGTTATGGCAGGCTATCGTTTCCCGACCGTGCGTAGCCGTACCAGCGCACGGGACGGTGACTGAAAACGGGGGATTGGGGGCAGCCGGAATGAAACCGCGTCTTGCGATGATCGGATTGCTGGCCTGCCTTGCCGCCTGTAGCGGGGGGCAGGATGACAATAATGATCCGGCCGATGTGGATGAATCTCCGCCGCCCCTGGGTGCCCATGGGGGGGCACGCCATGCCAGTCGCGCCCGTGACGACGCGCTGCGCCCGCTGTCGCGGCATCTGCCCAGGCCACCCGACCCGACCGATGAAACCGCCACCGAAGCCTATCACACCCCGCCCGATGCGGCGGCGATGCAGATGATCTCGTCAGGGTACGACCCCAATCAGGCCGGGGATGATGATAGTGGATCGGGCGGTGACGATGGCAAGCATTTTGTCGTGCCCGATACCCAGGTCAGCTATGGCAGACAGGGGCAGGGCAGCCACTAAAAAAGTAATGAACGCTTTGAGGTATCGCCGTTTTTCAGGAAGGCGGCGTTCTTTTGAAGCTTTTTGAAAAAAGCTTCACCGAAAACGTTTTCAGGTTTCTGAAATACCCTCAGATGACCAGCACCGCCCGGATATCGTTGACGTTGGTCAGGGTGGGGCCGGTCATGACCAGGTCGCCCGTCTGCTGGAACACCGTGTAGCTGTCATGCGCGCGCAGGCAGGCGCGCGGGTCACACCCCAGCGCACGGGCGCGGGACAGGGTGGTGGGGGTGATGATCGCGCCCGCCGCGTCCTCGGTCCCGTCAATGCCATCACTATCCGCTGCAATGGCCCAGATCCCTTCATGTCCCTGCAGGGTATTGGCCATGGACAGCAGGAATTCCGTATTGCGCCCGCCCCGTCCCGGCGGGGGCCGGTCGGGGTGGATGGTCACTGTTGTCTCGCCACCCGACAGCAGCACCGCAGGGCCTGCCACCGGCATGCCATGCTGGCGCGCCGACAGGGCGATGCCTGCCATGAACGTGCCCGTGTCCCGGCTTTCCCCTTCCAGTGCATCACCAAGGATCAGCGGTGCCAGCCCCAGTTCACGCGCAGTACTGGCGGCGGCCTGTAACGCCATGAACGGCGTGGAAACAAGGGTATAGCGATTGCGTGGGGAAAGCGTGCTGGCGACCGGCGGGTGCATGAGTACACGCTGCACCGCATCGGGCACGGTAATGCCGTAATGTGCGATGATGGCGCGGGCGTCGGCTGCGGTAGTGGGATCGGCCACCGTCGGACCGCTAGCGATGGTCAGCGGGTCGTCGCCCGGCACGTCGCTTATGGCCAGGGTCACCACGCGCGCGGGACTGGCGGCGGCGGCCAGACCGCCCCCCTTGATGGCCGACAGGTGGCGGCGCACCACGTTCATGTCGCGTATGCTCGCCCCCGAATGCAGCAGGGCACGGTTGACCATGCGGATGTCATCCAGTGTCAGGCCATCCGCCGGCAGTTCCAGCAGCGCCGATCCCCCGCCCGAAATCAGGGCGATGACAAGATCATCCGGTCCCAGTCCGGTTACTTCAGCCATCATGGTACGCGCGGCGGCCTCGCTCCGGCTGTCGGGCACGGGGTGGCTGGCTTCCAGCACGCGGATACGGCGCGTGGGGGTCATATGCCCGTCGCGTGTCACCACGCATCCCGTCAGGTCCACATCGGGCCATGCCTGTTCCAGTGCGGCGGCCATGGATGCAGCGGCCTTGCCCGCGCCCACCACCACGCATTTCCCCTTCGGCCGTTGCGGCAGGTAGCGTGCCAGCACCACATCGGGCATGGCGCTGCGTATGGCGGCATCGAGTATGCGCCGCAGGGCCGTGCGTGCGCGTTCGTCCGTCCAGTCGGTGGCCATGGTGATGCGTGATGTGGCGGCAAACGGGTGGATGGTGGCGTCGTTCATTGCAGCGGTCCAGATCCTTCATGCATGTATCGGTGCAGGCCGGGTTCGTGTACCAACGCATGGTATACAGGCGGGATGCATGCAGGCCCGGCACCCGGTCCATACCATCCGTGCAGGGGCGGACAGTGTGTCACAATTATCACGTCTTTATCAGGATGGGGGGAAAGCCGGGTCTGCGGCCCCCGCACACGCTAAATTGGGGAACTGGCGTATGGATTGGCGGGGATGATGGTGATACGCGGCAGATGACCTGCACCCACGCGCAGGGCCACAACAGAAAGGACAAGGGCATGGAGAACTGTGTGCTGGATGCGCGTCCTGTTCCCTCCACGCAGCCACCCCACGGGATGGTACAGCCTTATCTGATCTTTCCCCGTCCGGAATGGGCGGCCCTGCGCGCAAATGTGCCCCAGTCACTGGGGGAGGCGGATATCGCGGCCCTGCGTGGGCATAATGAACCGGTTTCGCTGGAAGACATCACCGAGGTCTACCTGCCGCTGTCGCGCCTGCTCAACCTGCATGTCATGGCGACGCGCAGCATGAACAACATGGTCAAGAGCGCCTTTATCGGCACGCCTGCCGTGACCATGCCGTTCGTGATCGGTATTGCGGGCAGCGTGGGCGTGGGCAAGAGCACGTTCGCGCGCCTGCTGCAGGCGGTGCTGTCGCGCTGGCCCGACCACCCGAATGTGGCGCTGGTCACGACCGATGGTTTCCTGCATTCCACGCGCGAACTGGAAAAGCGCAGGCTCATGCACCGCAAGGGCTTTCCCGAAAGCTATGACCTGCGGCAGATGATTGCCTTCCTCGCCGCGCTGAAGGCGGGGGAGCGTAACCTGCAGGTGCCGGTCTATTCGCATGAAGCCTATGACATCGTGCCCGACCGCTATCAGGTGATCGACCAGCCCGACATCCTGATATTCGAAGGGCTGAACGTGCTGCAGACCGTATCCGAACAGCCGTTCATGGCGTCCGACTTCTTCGATTTTTCCATCTATCTGGATGCGGACACGCAGGTGATCGAGGATTGGTACGTAAAACGCTTCCTGTCGCTTCAGCGCACGGCGTTCCGCAAGCCGACATCCTATTTCCATCATTGTGCCGACCTGACACCCGATGAAGCCACGCGCATGGCGCATGATATCTGGCGGCGCATCAACCTGCCCAACCTGCAGCAGAACATCCTGCCCACGCGCGAACGTGCCCGCGTGGTCATGCACAAAAGCGCCAGCCACGCGATCGATACGGTGTGGATGCGCCAGATTTGAAACGGTATTCCAAAACAACGATCTGATAAAAAAGAATAAAATTTTCCGGGTGCTGTCTTTTTTCAAACAGGCGGCGTTCCTTGAAGCTTTTCCATGGTTGATCGATGCTGTAACCCGGCCGAAATCCTTGGCACAGGGCAATAAAAAAGGCGGCCCGGATTGCTCCGGGCCGCCCATGGCGTGTGGTGTCGTACCGCCTGCCTTATGCGTTCAGGTAAACGGTCTTGGTATCGACATAGGCTTCCAGCCCGTACTGGCCGTCCTCCCCGCCGATGCCGCTATCGCCATAACCGTGATGGAAGCCCTGTGCGGCCTCGCCCCCTTCACGGTTGACGTAGATCTCACCGAAGTTGAGTTCGTTGGTCATGCGCATGATCTTCTTCAGGTCCTGCGTGAACATGTAGGCGGACAGGCCATAGCGTGAGTTGTTGGCCTGCGCGATGGCGTCATCAAAGTCCTTTACGCGGATCAGTGACAGCACGGGGCCAAACACTTCGTTGCGCACGATGTCCATGTCACCGTTCACGTTGGTCAGCAGCGTGGGGGCATAGAAATTGCCCTTGTCATAGTCGCTGCCCGTCAGGCGCCTGCCGCCCAGTTCGACCTTTGCCCCCTGTTCCACGGCCTTGCGGACCATGGCATCGACCTTTTCTAGTTCCTGCGCGCTGATCTTCGGCCCCATATCGGTCTTTTCATCCAGCGGGTTGCCGGTTTTCAGGGCTTCGACCTTCGCACGCAGGCGCTTGAGGAACGTGTCATAGACTGCCGTATGGACATAGGTGCGTTCATTGGCTGTGCAGACCTGGCCACAGTTCATGAAGCGCGCGGAGACGGCGGCATTCACGGCGGCATCGATATCCGCGTCCTCCATCACGATGAACGGCGCCTTGCCCCCCAGTTCCAGCCGGACTTCCTTCAGCCCTTCGGATGCGGCGGCCATGATCTTGCGACCTGCGGGCGTGCTGCCGGTCATGGTAATCAGCCTGGTGATCGGGCTGGTCACCAGCGCGTTGCCCACGGTCGCGCCGCCGCCGGTCACGACATTGAATATACCCTTGGGGAAACCGGCTTCAACCGACAGTTCCGCAAGCGCCAGGGTCGAAAGCGGCGTCAGTTCATGCGGCTTGATGACAAAGGTATTGCCTGCCGCCAGTGCCGGACCCATCTTGCGCGCGGTCAGGGCGAGGGGGAAGTTCCATGCCGAAATGCCGGCCACCACGCCGTGCGGGATCTTTTCGATCAGGATCTTCTCACCCGGGCGGCTGCCGGGAATGATATTGCCTTCCAGGCGGCGTACGTTTTCAGCGGCGAAGCGGATCAGCTGGATGGCGAAATTGACCTCGATCCGGGCTTCCTTCAGCGGCTTGCCGTTTTCAGACGTGATGATGCGCGCCAGCCTTTCCGCATCGCGCCGGATCAGTTCAATCAGGCGGTACAGGTAATCCGCCCGGTCGGTGGCGACCTGTCGGCTCCACGCGGGAAAGGCGTCCTGTGCGGTACGCAGCGCGCGATTGACATCGGCTTCACCTGCGACCGCAACCTGGGCCAGCACTTCCCCGGTTGCGGGATTACGGATGGTATCGTGTTCGGTATTGTCGGCCTTGGACCACGCGCCACCAATGAACAGGTCATGGGTTTTCGGCTTGGTCATGGGGAAATCTCCGTTTTCAGTCAGTTCTGTGGTTTGTCGGGCCTGTGTGGCCGGACGCCGCGCGCGGCAACGCCACCCGCCCCGGTCCGTCCGGGGCAGGGTGGGCGTATGTGGTGCAGGCGACGGAAAGAAGGTGGAAGAAGGTCAGGACTGCAGGAAGGGACGGCCTTCGTGGGCGACCAGCAGGTCATGCATGTCGGTTGCGTGTTCTTCTTCTTCCGCAAGGATCTTTTCAAGCATGATCCGCGTTGTGGGATCATGATCGGCAAAATAGCGGATCAGTTCGCGATAGTGTTCGATGACCAGGCGTTCGGCCACAAGGTTCTGGCGCACCATTTCAATCAGGTTGCCGCCATCGCCATACTCGGTGGCGGACCGGGTTGCCAGCCCTTCGGGCGACAGGTTCGGCACGCCGCCAAGCTGGTCAATGCGGTCGGCCGCCCACATCATGTGGGCCCGTTCCTCCTTGGCGTGGGTCGCGAATTCGCTGGAAACACTTTCGCTGGTAATGCCCGTGACGGAAATGGAATGCATGGTATAGCGCAGCACGCATACAAGTTCGGTCGCAACGACAGTCTGCAGCAGGTCGATCGCGGTCTGGACATTGCCCTGGTACGCAGGGGTAAGGGCCCCTTTTTCGATTGCTTTCTTCGCGCGTTCGCGCAGGGTCTGCACATCGGTCAGGAACGTATTTTCACCTGCATCGGACATGATGCTCTCCTTGTCGGTTTCGGGCATGCGCATGGTGGCATGTCCGTTACGGATCATTGCCCGTCCTAACGGGCCGACAGGAAAGGGGTTCCCCCCTAAGGCGGTTTTGGGGGCAGATCAGCCCGCAGACAGTCTAAATGCGGCAAAAAATGACTTTTTCGTTGCGTCAGGCGTTGCCATTCACGGCCAGATCATTATTGATCGATATTAATAAGACCTATTTGCATTAAGGATGAAGTAAACGGCATGGTATCATTCAGCGCAGGCCAGTCTGAAAAGCTTCCCCGCCGCGCGTTGAGCGACGACGCCTATGAGCATGTGCGTCGTGGGCTGATCCGCAGCCGTTATCGCTCGGGCGAACGACTGGTGCTGCGGCCGCTGGCGGCGGAACTGGGGCTTAGCCCCACCCCGGTGCGTGAGGCGCTGCTGCGCCTTGTGTCCGAACATGCGCTGGAACTCAATGATCGCAATACCGCCGTCGTGCCCGCCATGACCCAGCGCAGCTTTGCCGAAATCCATGACCTGCGCGTTGACCTGGAAATGCGTCTTGCCGCTGCCGCCGCCCAGCGTGCGTCCGATCACGGGGTCGAGGCGCTGGTCATCCTGCAGCAGCAGTTCATGAATGCATCGCACGCCGGTGACGATGGCGGCATGGCGGCCTTCAACGCCGATTTCCATACCACGGTGGCGACATTGGCCGAACTGCCGCTGACCGCGACGATCCTGCGCAACCTGTGGATGCGCATCGGACCGATCTATGCCCTGTCGCGGCCCATGATCCAGATGCAGCATGAAGGGCGCACCCACCCGCATGACGACCTGATCGCGGCATTGCGCCAGCGTGACGTGGCGGCGGCGCAGGCGGCGGTCACGCGTGATTTCGAACACGCGCGCCGCTGGATCGAACCCCGCCTGTCCTGACGGGGCATGACCCGGCCGGGCGCGCCCCTACCGGCGGCCCGGCGTGCGGATCTGCGGTACCTCGATGTCGATTTCCAGCATTGAGACGGAATTGCCGCGGTCCAGCTTCACCTGCACCTTTTCCTGCTCGACGGGAATGTGCCGCTTGATGACTTCAATGATTTCCGCCTGCAGTTTGGACAGGAGGTCGGATTCATTGCCCTCTCCCGTGCGTTCGTGCGCCAGCAGGATCTGCAGCCTGTCGCGGGCAACAGGGGCGGATGTTTTCGTGCCGCGTCCAAAAAGGGAACCAAACAGGCTCATCAGCTTTTCCCCTTGAACAGGCGGGCCAGCAGGCCCTTGCGTTCGGTCGGGACCGTGATCTCCAGTTTCTCGCCTTCCAGCCGGCGCGCTGCTTCGGCATAGGCACGGGCAGGCGGGCTGTCAGGGCTGCTTAACGTCACCGGCGCGCCCAGGTTCGATGCGCGCAGCACTTCCTCGCTTTCGGGAATGATGCCCAGCAGCGGGATGGACAGGATTTCCAGCACATCCTCGATCCGCAGCATCTCGCCCCGTGCCGCGCGGGCCGGGTCGTAGCGGGTCAGCAGCAGGTGCTTTTCGATCTTGCCGCCGCCCTTCGCCTTTTCGGTCGTGCTGTCCAGCATGCCGATGATCCGGTCACTGTCGCGCACGGACGATACTTCGGGGTTGGTTACGACAATGGCGTGGTCGGCATGGTACATGGCCAACTGCGCGCCGCGTTCGATCCCGGCCGGGCTGTCACAGATCACCCAGTCGAATTTCTCCCGCAGTTCCTGCATGACGCGGGCGACCCCTTCGGCCGTCAGGGCGTCCTTGTCGCGCGTCTGGGACGCGGGCAGGATGGACAGCGTCTCGATGCGCTTGTCACGGATCAGCGCCTGCGACAGCTTGGCGTCGCCCTGGATCACGTTGATCAGGTCGAACACGACCCGCCGTTCCGCCCCCATCACCAGGTCGAGGTTACGGAGGCCCACGTCAAAATCGACCACGACGACATTCTGCCCGGTCTGGGCCAGTGCGGCGCCCAGTGCGGCGGTTGACGTGGTCTTTCCGACGCCACCCTTGCCGGATGTGACAACCAGTACTTTTGCCATTGAGGTACCTGTTTGTCCGCTTTTAGGAGGTGTTTTCTTGTTCATGACCTGATGGATACGGTTGGATGGGTTGGCACGCGTAAGGAGCGCGACGGGGGACTTTCGGGTGCCTGCCTAGCGTTTGCGCACGGGAAAGGCAGGCGGCACAAGCGGCTGGACCACAAGTGTGTCATTAGTGAGGACGATCTGTGCAGGTTTTTCAACATATTGCGGATCAATTTCTTCCGCCGTTATGTAATATCCGTCAATCGCCAGCAGTTCCGCCTGCATGGAATGGGCGAATATGCGGGCGTCGGGCTGCCCGTTCATGCCTGCGATGGCGCGGCCACGCAGCGGGCCATAGATATGGATCGACCCGCCTGCCGTCACCTCCGCGCCTGACCCGACCGAGCCGATGATGATGATGTCCCCATCGGGATTCATGATCACCTGACCCGAACGGATGGGCTGTTCGATGATCATGGATGACCCGCGTGGCGGCTGCGGCTGCACGGGCGCTGCGTCATCGGGGATGTCCACTGCCCCGGACGCCCG
>NZ_VWPI01000152.1 GCF_015155755.1 Komagataeibacter sp. FXV3
CGCCCATGAACCCCGATGGCCAGTCCCATCCCGCGCAGGCCGGCCATGAGGCATCACCGCCTTCTATGCCGATGATGCGGATGCCACGCGCGCACAGCGCGGGATAGAGTTCGGCCAGTCCCTCCGTCGTGGCGTCAAGCAGGGACAGGTCAAGGATGACCGGCTTGCCGGCAAAGAATGTGCTCGATCGCGCGATCTGTGCATCAAGCCCGGCCAGCCAGTCGGCCAGAACGGGTTCGGGCGACAGCACCAGGGCAAGGAACGACCGCCCGCGTGCGCGGATTTTCGGTGTGGGACGCAATTCGTCGGGCAACGTTATCCTGTCCTGTCTGGTGAATGGGCCGTGTTGTTTCCAGCTACCGTGTCAGGCCGTCACTGTCGAGTGAAGGATGCCCCATTCACCTGCCATGCAGCCATACTTTTTCATCCCTGTGCACTCGGGGCTTGGCGAAGGGCGTGACAATGCAATAAAGCGGGAACATGCGCATCCTGTATCACCTTCCCCTTTCCCCCTATTCCCGCAAGGTCCGCCTCGTGCTGGGGGAAAAGCGCTTGCCGTTTGAACTCAAGACCGAGCGGGTGTGGGAACGTCGTCCCGAATATCTTGACCGCAACCCGGCCGGCACGGTGCCCATGCTACAGGAAAGCAACGGGTTGTGCATTCCCGATTCGTGGGTCATCTGCGAATATCTGGAGGAAGCCTATCCCGACACCCCGCTTCTGGGCCGCACGCTGGCCGAACGGGTGGAGGTGCGCAGGCTGGTGGTCTGGTTCGATGAGAAATTCGGGGCCGAGGTCTCGCGCAACCTGCTCAATGAAAAGGTGATGAAGCGCATTTCGGGCAAGGGCAATCCCGATGGCGCGGCCCTGCGTGCGGGCTATGCCAACATCCGCGTCCACCTGTCCTATATCGACTGGCTGGCGGAAACGCGGCAGTGGCTGGCAGGCAACATGCTGTCGATGGCGGATTTCGCGGCGGCCGCACACCTGTCGTGCCTTGATTTCCTTGATGACGTGGACTGGTCGCGCGCGCCGGCGGCCAAGGACTGGTACGCCCGCGTCAAGAGCCGCCCGTGTTTCCGCGCGCTGCTGCAGGACCGCATCACCGGCTTTACCCCTCCCGCCCATTACGCGGATCTGGATTTCTAGGGACATGACAGCACATACTGCCGGTTTCGGCGCCATCGTGCTGGGGGCCGGGGCAGCGGGCCTTATGGCGGCCGCCACGGCGGGGCAGGCAGGCGCGCGCGTGCTGGTGCTGGACCATGCGCCGCATGTAGGCCGCAAGATCCTGATTTCCGGCGGGGGCCGGTGCAATTTCACCAACATGGACACGGGGCCGGGGCAGTTCCTGTCCGCCAACCCGCATTTCGCCAAATCGGCGCTGGCGCGATACACGCCCGCCGATTTTCTGGCGATGGTGCAGCGCCATCGTATCCCATGGCATGAAAAGGCGGCGGGTCAGCTGTTCTGTGACCGTTCGGCGCGCGACATCGTGGACATGCTGCGGCGCGAATGCGCGGCGGGGCAGGTGGATGTGCGGGTGTCGCACCGGATTATTGACGTGGCGCGTGACGGTGCGGGGCATTTCCGGGTCGAGACGGATCACGGTACCTTCCATGCGCCCAGCCTGATTGTCGCGACCGGCGGCCTGTCGATTCCCAAGCTGGGGGCAACCGGGCTGGCCCATGACCTTGCGCGCCGGTTCGGGCTACGTATCGTCCAGCCCGCGCCCGCGCTGGTGCCGCTGACATTCGGTGCGCAGGACCGTGAATGGATGGAACCGCTGGCCGGGCTGTCGGTCACGGTGGGCATTACCTGCCATGCGGGGCAAGGGCGGCAGGCACGACAGGTTACCTTCCGTGATGGCATGGTCTTTACCCATCGTGGCCTGTCGGGGCCTGCCATCCTGCAGGCCTCATCCTACTGGCAGCCGGGGCAGGTGCTGGATATCGACCTGCTGCCCGGTATCGACGCCGCCAGCAGGCTGCTGGAAATCAAGCGCGACCGCCCGCGTGCAGGCGGGGTGGCCATGCTGTCCATGCTGCTGCCGCAGCGTCTGGCACAGCTTATGGCGCAGGCACACCTGCCTGACGGACAGCTTGCGGGCATGCCCGACGCGGTGCTGGCCAATGTCGCCAGTGTCCTGTCGGGCTGGCGGCTCAACCCGCACGGCACCGAAGGCTATGTAAAGGCCGAGGTCACGCGCGGTGGGGTTGATACGGACTGCCTGTCCTCACGCGATATGGAGGCGCGTGACGTGCCCGGCCTGTTCATGGTGGGCGAGGCAGTGGACGTGACCGGCTGGCTGGGTGGCTACAATTTCCAGTGGGCATGGGCCAGCGGCCATGCGGCAGGGCGGGCGGTGGCGGAACGCGGCGGCTGATGCTGTTTGCGTCACAGTCGTTCCTGGTTGTCTTCCTGCCGCTGGTCCTTGGTCTGTATTACGCCGTGGGCGACAGCCGGGCCGCGCGACAGGGCGTGATCATTGCCGCGTCGGTGCTGTTTTACGGATTATGGGACTGGCGTTTCGTGCCGTTCTGGCTGGCGATGATCGGGTTCAGCCAGATGGTCGCCTTCATGTGGGGGCGGACCGGCCGGCGCATGTGGCTGCGGGTGGGGATCGCGGGCAATCTTGCCGTGCTGTTCGGCTTCAAATACGCGGACTGGCTGGCGGGCAGCGTAATGCACTGGATGGGGCGGGACCATATGGCATGGTCCATCGTGCTGCCGCTGGGGCTGTCGTTTTTCGTGTTCCAGAAAATCTCATACCTTGTCGATCTGGGCCGGGGACAGGCGCGGGTGTACCGGCTGGCGGATTTCATGGAATTCGTCACGTTCTTCCCACAACTCGTGGCTGGCCCCATCGTGCGGCATAACGAACTGATCCCGCAGTTCGACAACAGTCCGCGCAATGCCGCGATGTGGGAAAACCTGGGCCGGGGCAGCCTGCTGCTGCTGGTGGGTCTTGGCAAGAAGGTGGGGCTGGCTGACACATTGGGCACCATCTGCGCGCCGGTGTTTGATGCCGCCCATGCGGGCCATGTGCCCGGCATGGGGGCGGCATGGCTGGCGGCGGTGGCCTACATGCTGCAGATCTATTTCGATTTTTCGGGTTATTCCGACATGGCCATCGCCATGGCGCTGATGATGGGCATCCGCCTGCCATTCAATTTCAACGCGCCCTATACAGCGGTTTCGGTGCGGGATTTCTGGCGGCGGTGGCATATGACGCTGTCGCGTTTCCTGCGTGATTACATCTATATCCCGCTGGGCGGAAACCGCTGCACGCCGCTGCGGCAGGCCGTCAATGTCATGGTGACCATGGGACTGGCGGGCGTGTGGCACGGGGCGGGGTGGAACTTTGTCGTGTGGGGCCTGCTGCATGGCGCGGCGCTGGCTGTGGCGCATGCATGGGATCGCGCGGGACGTGTCATGCCCCTCGTGGGTGGGTATGTGCTGACCATGGGGTTCGTGCTGCTGACATGGGTGGTGTTCCGCGCCGCCGACCTTGCAACGGCAGGGCGCATGCTGGGGGCCATGGCCGGGCTGCATGGCATGGGGGGTACTGCGGTCCGCCACCCGGCCGTGCTGGCGCTGGCGGCAGCCGTGGCGGTAATTGGTCCGGCATCGCAACAGGTGGTGATCGAACGCCTGCAGCCCGCACCGTGGATGGCGGTGGCGGCAGGGGTCGCCTTTGTGCTGCTGGTGTTCCTGATTGGCGGGCGACCGCCGGAACCCTTCATCTATTTCCAGTTCTGACAGCGTCTGCCATTGCAGCGCAGGGCGTGTATTGTGCGCCCGGCACTGGTATTGCGGGGCAATACTTCCCAAATCTGGTAATGATCTGCCGCATGGGCCGATCAGGATGATACAGGCAGGAGCATATGGCAGGCAGGCGTGACAGCATGGATAACGAGCCGGCGGATCTGTTTGGCGCGCCCCCGCCCCAGCATGACAGGCGTGGTCCGGTCCCGTTTCCGGCCCATGAACCGAAAGTCGCCGCCCGCACGCAGCCACTGGCCGACCGCCTGCGTCCCGCAACGCTGGATGACGTGGTGGGACAGGATCACCTGCTGGGGCCACAGGGCAGCCTGCGGCAGATGCTGGCGCGCGGGTCACTGGCCAGCCTGATCCTGTGGGGTGGGCCGGGGGTGGGCAAGACCACCATCGCCCGCCTGCTGGCCAATGCGGCGGGGCTGCGCTTCGTGCAGCTTTCGGCGGTGTTTTCCGGCGTGGCCGACCTCAAGCGCGCGTTTGAGGATGCCCGGCGCACCAGCGCAAGTGGCGGCGGCACGCTCCTGTTCGTTGATGAAATCCATCGCTTCAACCGCGCGCAGCAGGACGGATTCCTGCCTGTGGTGGAAGATGGCACCGTGGTGCTGGTGGGTGCCACGACGGAAAACCCGTCCTTTGCGCTGAACAGTGCGCTGCTGTCGCGCTGCCAGGTGCTGGTGCTGCACCGTCTGGATGACGCGGCGATGGAAAAACTGCTGGAACGTGCCGAAGCCACGACCGGCACGACCCTGCCGCTGACATCCGAAGCCCGCGCCACCTTGCGCGCCATGGCCGATGGGGACGGGCGCTACCTGCTGAACATGGTCGAGCAGCTTCTGGCCCTGCCACCGCAGAAGGCCCCGCTGGATCCCGCCGGCCTGTCCAGCCTGCTGGCACGCCGCGCCGCGCTGTATGACAAGGACCGGGAGGAACATTACAACCTGATTTCCGCCCTGCATAAATCCATGCGCGGATCGGACCCGGACGCGGCGCTGTACTGGTTCGCCCGCATGCTGGAAGGGGGCGAGGACCCACGCTACATCGCCCGCCGCCTGACCCGCTTCGCCGCCGAGGACGTGGGCATGGCCGACCCGCAGGCCCTGCCGCTGGCCGTCGCCGCGTGGGAGACATTCGAACGCCTGGGATCGCCCGAAGGCGAACTGGCGCTGGCGCAGCTTGTGGTACACCTGGCCACCGCGCCAAAGTCCAATGCGGTGTACAAGGGCTACAACATGGCCCGCCGGGCGGCGCGCGCCACCGGCAGCCTGATGCCACCGGCCCATATCCTCAACGCGCCGACCACGCTCATGAAGGATATCGGCTACGGCAAGGGCTATGAATACGACCATGATACGGAAGGGGGCATATCGGGCCAGAACTACTTCCCCGATGGCATGCGCCGCCCGAAACTGTACCAGCCCACCGGGCGTGGATATGAACGCGAAGTGGCGCGACGACTGGACAGTTGGAACAGAGTGCGCGAAAGCCGTGGGTCATGAGTGTCGTTACCCTTACCGTCAGCGATGACGAAGCCGATATCCGCCTCGACCGCTGGTTCCGCAGGCATTACCCCCACCTGACGCAGGGTGCGTTGCAGAAGCTGTGTCGCACGGGGCAGGTGCGCGTGGATGGCAGGCGCGCCACTGCCGCCACCCGTCTGGCCCCCGGGCAGGCGGTGCGCGTGCCGCCCATACCCAACGCCAACCGCCCGCCGCCACTGGCGGTCAAACCGCTGGACGAGCGGCAGGTGCGCGAGATCAACAAGATGGTCGTCTACCGTGATGACCACGTGATCGTGCTGAACAAGCCCGCAGGCATTGCGGTTCAGGGCGGGCCGGGCATCACGCACCATATCGATGCGCTGCTTGATGGCCTGCGCGAAAACCCAGATGACCCGCGTCCGCGCCTGGTCCACCGTATTGACCGTGATACGTCCGGCCTGCTGCTGGTCGCGCGCACGCCCGGGGTTGCGGCCAAGCTGGCGGCGGCCTTTCGCGGGCGTGACGTGCACAAGGTCTACTGGGCTGTGGTCGTGGGGCGTCCCAGCCCGGCCACGGGTATCATTGACCAGCCGCTGACCAAGCTGGGCGCGGGGGCCGGTGCCATCAGCGTCGTGGCCGAACGGGGCGATGCGGACGCGGTGCATGCCCTGTCGGAATACGAGGTGCTGGATGCGGCGGGGCGCAAGCTGTCGTGGCTGGCACTTTCGCCGCTGACGGGCCGTACCCATCAGCTGCGCGTGCATTGCGAGGCACTGGGCAACCCCATACTGGGTGATCCGAAATATGGCGGTGACATAGCGCATGTCACCGGGTTTACGGATAAGCTACACCTGCATGCCCGCAGGCTGGAACTGCCGCACCCGGCGGGTGGCACGCTGGTGGTCGAGGCGGACCTGCCCCCCCACATGCGTGAGACATTCCGGCAGATCGGTTTTGTCGCACCCGCCACGGCACAGCCCCGCCGCAGCTAGCGCGGCCCGAATGGTACAGGACAGGAATTGAAATGGCACATAACGGAAATGCACGGCGCATACTCCTCGGCTCGGTTGCAGCACTGGTCGTGATCGCGGGCGGGGCGGGGCTTGCGGTCAAGTCCATGCTGGACCCCGACGCGCTGCGCACCAAGGCCATTGCCGCAATTGAAAAACAGACCGGACGCAAGGTGCGCATGGGTGGGCTGGAACTGCATGTCCTGCCCACCCTGTCGCTGTCCGTAAGTGATGTCGGCCTGTCGGACATGGCCGGTGGCGCCTATACGGACATGGTGACGGCGGACAAGCTGCAGGCCAGCATGGGGCTGATGGCGCTGCTGCACCACGAAATCCGGCTGGAGGACCTGAAGCTGGTCCACCCCGTCGTCCATCTGGAACGCACGAACAAGGGAGAGGCCAACTGGCGCCTGTCGCCCACCAGCGCGCAGGCCACGGCCACGCCGGATGCAAAGACCACGCAGGCCGCGTCCGACTGGAAGGTGCAGATTGGCAGCATCCGCATAAGCAATGCCGACCTTGACTGGGACGACCAGATGTCGGGCAGCAGGGGCAAGGTGGTGCTGGACCACATTAACCTGTCGGATGTTGACGGCGCGAAACCCGAAATTGATGTGGCGGGCCATAACGATAGCGGCAGCTTCACGCTGGCGGGCCACACGGGGGCGATCAACCTGACATCCACCGCACGGGCCGGCTGGCCGGTTGCGTTGCAGGCGGCGTTCAAAGCCGGTGGGCAGCCGGTGGGGCAGCTGACAGTGGATGGCACCGTAGCCGACCCCGACCACATGAAGGGCTATAACGTCAAACTGGATGGCAATATCGCCAGCCTGAAGGCGATCGACGCGTTCGTGCCGGGGCTGAGCCTGCCGGATGTGCGGCGGCTGTCGCTCAAGGCCAATGTGGTGGATGGCAGCGCTGCGGACAAGGAAGGCAGCACGCCGCTGCTCAATTCCCTGCATCTGGACACGGGCGCGGTGGATGCCGGGCAGTACCTGTCCGGCCTGACGCTGCAGGGGCTGTCGGTTGATGCGCCGGGTCCAAAGGACGCCGTGACCATCCGCAGTCAGGGCACGTGGCAGGGGCAGGGGCTGAAACTGTCCGGCACGCTGGGATCGCTGCAACAGGTGGAACAGGCGGCGCTGTCGCACCTGGCCGACCCGCTGCCGCTGTCGCTGGACCTGTCGGGTGATCCGGGCAGCCTGCGTGTCGCGGGCACGCTGGGCGGTTCGCGCGCGGTGGTGAATGTCAACGCAACCGCGGGCAAGCTGCCGCTGCCCAATGGTGCGGCGATCGATCACCTGGAAGCCTCGACCCACCTGGTCAGCGAGGATAACGGCGCGCATTTCCAGCTTTCGGATATTGTGGTCAAGAGCACGCAGGTCTCCCTCAAGGGGGCGCTGGACCTGTCGGTTCACGGCGGGCATTCCGGGGTGCCGCTGGTCAGTGGCGCAATTGATGCAAGCTGGGTGAATGCGGATGCCCTGATGGGCAACGCCACCACCACCAAGGCGGACGCAAGCACTGTTGCGCCTGCAAATGGCAAGGGCAGTGATGAAACGCTGCCATTAGACCGGCTGCGCAAGCTGGATGCCGACCTGCGCCTGACCGTGGCGCAGCTGGAATTCGAGGGCGATGAATACCGCAACGCCCTGACCCATATCAGCCTGCGCAACGGGCTGCTGAAGGTTGATCCGCTACAGGCCGAAGGCACGGGTCGCCGCCTGTCGGGCCAGTTCGAGGTCGATGCATCGGGCAGCGTGCCCACCGTATCGGGCACCATCGGCACGCTGGTGCTGCCGGCGACATGGCTGGAAAGCAAGGCAGGCCTGTCCAACATGGTGCAGGGCGCGTTGCAGGTCGTGGGTGAAGTGCGCTCGCAGGGCAATACCGCGACCGAACTGCGCACCGGCATGACCGGGCACCTTGGCGTGTCCATGGTCAATGGCACGGTCAGCGGCAGCGCGCTGGGTGAACTGCTGGGTGATGCGGCACGTGGCGCGCTGGGTTCCGGCCCGATCGCGCTGCGCTGCTTCGGCCTGCACATGAACATGGCGGACAAGCGGGCAAACGTGGATACTATCGGCGTGCAGACCAATGCGCTGACCGTGACCGGCAAGGGCACGGTGGGCATGGTGTCGCATGACCTGGACCTGCATCTTGTGCCGCAGGTCATGATCGGTGGCACTGGCGCCACCGTGCCGCTGCGCGTGGGGGGAACGCTTTCGTCCCCGCGTCCCAAGATGGATGGCGGTGCGGATGGCCGTTACGCCATCGGCCTGCTGCTGGGCGGATCGGATAGCAAGGCAGTGGCCGATCCGTGCCCAGCGACGCTGAAGGTTGCGCGTGAAGGGCAGGCCGGACCCGAACCCACGACGGCGGCGCCCAAGGCGCAGTCCTCTGGCGCTGCGGGCCTGCTGGGCAATTCCAAGTCCTCGCCGGATGTAAAGAAGGCGGCTGGCCTGCTGAAGGGGCTGGGTATCCTGAAATGACGCAGGGCAACGGGATGAAGGAGGGGGTACGTCCCCCCACACCCCAGACACAGGGCAGGCGCAGGCGGTTCTGGACACAGGCCGCCGCCCGTCCGGCGGAGGGGGGATTCAGTGTCGAGCTTGACGGGCGCGGCATCCGCCTGCCCGGTGGGACGCCGCTGTGTGTCACGTCGCGTGCGCTGGCCGGTGCGATTGCCGATGAATGGGCGCATGCCGGTGGGGAAAAGGGCGGGGACTTCACCCCCGATGACCTGCCGCTGACCCGTATTGCCGGTACCATGATCGAACGCGTCGCCCCGGACCCCACAGCGCAGGCAAGCGCCCTGCTGCAATATGTGGATGGGGAACTGCTGTGCTACCGCGCGGATCATCCCGCCCTGCTGTGCGCGCGCCAGAAGGCGGAATGGGACCCGCAGCTTGCGTGGCTGAAAGCGCGTTATGGCATCGACATGGCGGTGACGCAGGGCATCATGCCCCTGTCGCAGGCGCCGGCGGTGCAGGCGGCATGGCGCGGAATCCTGGAAAAGATGGATAATCCAGCACTTGCCGCACTGGGGGTAATGGTGCCCGCCATGAAAAGCATCGTGCTGGGACTGGCGGTTGTGACAGGCGCGTTGCCCGACGCAAAGGCGGCGGAGATCGCATCCGTGGATGAACGCACCCAGATGGACATATGGGGCAGGGACGACAAGCAGGAAGCAGCCCTGCGTCTGGTGGGCCTTGAGGTCACGGACGCATCACGTTTCCTGCGGCTGTGCCATATGGGCTGAGACAAAGGGCGGTCTGCAAAAAGCTTCAAAAAACGCCGCCTTTTTGAAAAAAGGCGACACCTGAAAACTTTATTCTTCAGGAGTCCGCAAACAAAAACGGCCCGGCATGAGACCGGGCCGTTTTTTTGTGTCTCAGGCGATCAGGGCACCAGCACCGTGGCGCTGGCCAGGCAGGCAATGCCTTCCTCGCGTCCGGTAAAACCAAGGCGTTCGGAGGTCGTGGCCTTGACCGAAATCCGGTCCACATCAACCTTCAGCAGTTCGGCCAGGCGCGCGCGCATGGCTTCCGAATGGGGCCCGATCTTGGGCCGTTCACAGATCAGGGTCACATCGGCATTGACCAGCATGCCGCCGCGCTGGCGGATGCGCTCACCTGCATGGACCAGGAAGCGCGCGCTGTCGGCATCCTTCCATTCATTCTGGCTGGGCGGGAAATGGCGGCCGATGTCGCCTTCGGCCAGCGCGCCGTAAATGGCGTCGCACAGGGCATGGATACCCACATCCGCATCCGAATGGCCCGCAAGGCCGCGCGTGTGCGGCACGTTGACGCCACACATGATCAGGGGCCGGTTTTCGGCAAAGGCATGCACGTCGTAGCCCGTGCCGGTGCGCGGCAGCAGGGTCGGGCCGATCAGGCGTTCCAGGCGCACCAGATCCTCCTTGTAGGTCAGTTTGATGTTGTCTTCCGAACCGGGAACGATGGCCACGTGGTGTCCCGCCTGTTCCAGCAGGGCGGCGTCGTCGGTGGCATCCGCGGCACTGGCCGCGCGGTGCAGGTCACGCAGCAGCGCGAAACGGAAACCCTGTGGCGTCTGGGCGCGGAACAGGTCGGTACGGGGCACGGTATCGGTAATGATGCCGTCCTTCGCGCGCTTGATGGTGTCGGCCACCGGGACTGCGGGGATCACGCCCGCATGCTTTTCCAGTGCCGCGATCACGCCCTGCGTCACCGCGTCCGGCACATAGGGGCGCGCGCCGTCATGGATCAGCACCAGTTCGGGGCGCGCATTTTCAGGCAGGCGGTCAAGGGCGTCCAGCCCCGCGCTGACGCTGGCCTGTCGCGTGGCGCCGCCCGGAACAACCGGCAGGACCGTGCAGCCGGCGGGGGCGAACCCCTCCAGCGCACTGGCCAGCAGGGCGGGATCGCCCACGGGCTGGATCATGCCGACATGAGGGGCAAGGGCATCCGCCGCGTGGCGGATGACGGGCCGCCCGCCGAGCGTGACATACTGCTTGGCGAGGGGTGTCGCGGTCTGGGCGCTGTACCGGCTGCCCTGGCCCGCGGCGAGAAGGATGGCTGCAACACGCATGATGCGGAGCAATGCGGCCATGTGGCCCGCGCGTCAAGCATTGAGCGTGGACTGACTGGCCCGCGCGGGGGCATGGGCCGACATGAAAATGTTTCCCCAATGCACCGAACCTGATTGCACGGGGCGGCTGGAGAGGGTATTCTGCCTAAATCATAAGCATTATTTGGTGGATATTGTAGCCGGCATGCCTTTCTGCCGCCATCGGGCGCGGCTGGGTTCCGGCGGGGAAGCGTGGTTCATGTCGTCTCAACTGCTGTCGCCCATTGATCTGGGGGGTGGGGTCGTCCTTCAGGCGCCCGTCATTCTGGCGCCCATGGCCGGGGTGACCGACCTGCCGTTCCGCAGGCTGGCGCGCAGGCTGGGGGCGGGGCTGGTCGTGTCCGAAATGATCGCGTCATGGGCCATGATCCGCGAAAACGAAAATACCCTGCGCATGGCGGAAGTGGCAGATGACGGCCCCAATTCCGTGCAGCTGGCCGGCTGCGACCCCGAAGCGATGGGTCAGGCCGCGCGGATCGCGGTCGATCGCGGGGCGGATATCATCGACATCAATTTCGGCTGCCCGGTGAAAAAGGTGGCGGTGGGGCAACTGGCCGGTTCCGCGCTCATGCGTGACGAGGCACAGGCCGGTCGCCTGCTGGAAGGCGTGGTGCGCGCGGTGGATGTGCCCGTGACCCTGAAAATGCGCATGGGCTGGGACCATAACAGCCTGAACGCCCCCACACTTGCGCGGATTGCACAGGAATCGGGCATACGCATGGTGACGGTCCATGGCCGCACCCGCCAGCAGTTCTATAACGGCACGGCGGACTGGCATTTCGTCCGCAACGTGGTCGATGAGGTGGACCTGCCGGTTATCGTCAATGGCGACATCCTGACGGTGGAAGATGCCCGCGTGGCGCTGGAACGTTCGGGTGCGCGCGGCGTGATGATCGGGCGCGGCTGTTATGGCCGTCCGTGGTTCCTGGCACAGGTGGCGCGCGCGCTCATGCATGGTGAACACGTGCCCGAACCTGACCTTGCGGCGGAAAAGGCCATCGTGCTGGAACATTACGGCATGATGATCGACCATTTTGGTGCCCATCCCGGCCTGCGCCTGGCGCGCAAGCATGTGTCATGGTACTCGGCGGGCCTGCCGGATTCCGCGGGTTTCCGCGCCGCCGTCAACCGGGTTGATACGGTCGATGCGGCTGTCGGCATGATCCATGAATTCTATGACCGCCAGATTGAAGCGGGCAATGTGCGCGGGCCACGCCCGTCCACCGTGGGGGCCGAAAGGGCCGCTGCACAGGCGGCATGAGGATGGGCCCGCTTTCCCCTGTCCCCCATGAACCCTGCGCGCCCGATAACGTGACGGGCAACGGGCGCGTGATCCTCGACTCGCTGGCGCTGCCGGTTGTGGTCGTGCGGGCGGATAACGCCATCGGATACGTCAACAGCGCGGCGGAGCCTTTTTTCGGCATGTCGCGCGCGCATCTGGTGCAGATGCGCCTGACCGACATCCTGCCCGGTGACAGCCCGCTGTTCCTGCTGATGGAACAGGTCCGTGCCGAGGACCATACGGTGGTCGAGCACGAGGTTACACTGGAAAGCCCCCGCCTGCGCCATGACGGGGTGACGGTGCAGGGCGCGCCGGTCATGGAAGAACCGGGTTCGGTCGTGCTGACCTTCCATGATTTTTCAGCCGTGCGCGTGCTGGACCGGCAGCTGACCTTCCGTTCGGCTGCCCGCAGTGTCGCGGGCATGGCGGCAATCCTGGCGCATGAGGTCAAGAACCCGCTATCGGGTATCCGGGGCGCGGCGCAGCTGCTGGAAACATCGGTGGGCGAATCCGACCGTGAGCTTGCGGTGCTGATCCAGGACGAGGTCAACCGCATCCGCGACCTCGTCGACCGGATGGACATGTTCAGCGACCGGCCCATCGAACGCAGGCCCGTCAACATCCACCGCGTGCTGGAACATGTGCGCAGGCTGGCGCAGCAGGGCTTTGCCGCCGATATCCGCTTTCATGAAGTCTATGACCCCTCCCTGCCGCCGGTCTGGGGCAACCGCGACCAGCTGGTGCAGGTACTGCTCAACCTGGTGAAGAACGCGGCCGAGGCCCTGCACACCAATCCCGATGATGCGGCTCCGCCCGAAATCACCCTGACCACCAGCTACCGGCCCGGCATATGGGTATCCACCGGGGCGGGCAGCCAACGCGTGCAGCTGCCGCTGCTGGTGTCGGTGCGCGATAACGGGCCGGGCATTCCCGAAAACATCCGGCCGCACCTGTTCGAACCCTTCCTGACAACCAAGACCACGGGCAGTGGGCTGGGGCTGGCGCTGGCTGGCAAGATCGTGGGCGACCATGGTGGCGTGATCGAGGTGGAAAGCCAGCCCGGCCGCACCGAGGTCCTGCTGCACCTGCCGGTCGTGACCGAGGGCCGGGACACGCCGTGATGTTCCCCCACTGGACCTGAGAGATTTATAGCGTATGTCGCTGCCGACCATTCTTGTTGCTGATGATGACCGCTCCATCCGTACGGTGCTGAGCCAGGCGCTGGGGCGTGGGGGCTATCAGGTCCGTACCACCGCCCAGGCGTCGACCCTGTGGCAGTGGGTGGAGGAAGGCGAGGGCGACCTTGTCATCACCGATGTCGTCATGCCCGATGAAAACGGGCTGGACCTGATCCCGCGCATCCGCCGCATTCGTCCCGACCTGCGTGTTGTGGTCATGAGTGCGCAGTCCACGCTGATGACGGCGGTCAAGGCGACCCAGCGCGGCGCGTTCGAATACCTGCCCAAGCCCTTTGACCTCAAGGAAGTGCTGGCGGTGGTCGCCCGCGCGCTGGCCACCCCCGCAACACCCGTGCAGCCGCTGGCCCCGCCCCAGCCGGATGAACAGATGTCGCTGATCGGGCGGTCGGTGGTGATGCAGGACATCTACCGCATCATCGCCCGCCTTACGACATCGGACCTGACGGTGATGATCAACGGCGAAAGCGGCACGGGCAAGGAACTGGTGGCCCGCGCCCTGCATGATTACGGGCGCAGGCGTGCCGGCCCCTTCGTCGCCATCAACATGGCCGCCATCCCGCGCAACCTGATCGAAAGCGAACTGTTCGGCCATGAACGCGGCGCCTTTACCGGGGCGACCACCCGTGTCGCCGGGCGGTTTGAACAGGCGGCAGGCGGCACGCTGTTCCTTGATGAAATCGGGGACATGCCACCCGAAGCCCAGACCCGCCTTCTGCGCGTGCTGCAGGATGGGGAGTTCACGACCGTGGGCGGCACCATGCCCATCCGCGCCAATGTGCGCATCATCGCCGCCACCCATCGGGACCTGCGGCAGGCGATCCGGGCCGGTACGTTCCGCGAGGACCTGTACTACCGCCTGAACGTGGTGCCCATGCGTCTGCCGCCGCTGCGCGAACGGGTGGAGGACATTCCCCTGCTGGCGCGGCACTTCCTGAATGAAAATGCCGAAGGCACCGGCAACGCGCGCGTGCTGGATGATGAGGCAATGGCCCGGCTCCAGGCCTATCGCTGGCCGGGCAACGTGCGTGAACTTGAAAACCTCATGCGCCGGATCACCGCACTCCACCCGCAGGAAAGCATAGGCGCCGACATCATCGCAGCCGAACTGGCCGAGGCCAGCAATACGGTCCCACCGGGCGAAACTGCAGGCAGCGGAACGGCCGAGACACTGGCCGAGGCGGTGGAACGGCACCTGCGCCGCTTCCTGTCATCGGGGCAGGACGGCATGCCGCTGAGCGATATTTACGACAAGGTGATTGCCGAGGTCGAACGCCCGCTGATCACCATGACGCTGGCGGCCACGCGGGGGAACCAGATCCGGGCGGCGGCCATGCTGGGACTGAACCGCAATACACTGCGCAAGAAGATCAGGGATCTGGATATTCCGGTCGTGCGCGGCGGCGCGTGAACATGAACGCGACGTCGCGCCCGAACATGGCCTACCGGCTGGCCCGGCGGGTGCTGGACATGCTGGTACGGCGCAACGTGGCGCTGGTGCTGGTGCTGCTGGCGCTGGTGCTGGGGGTCGCGACCTTCGTCGTGCTGTCGGGTGGCAAGTCGCTGGCCCATCACCCGCAGATCCAGGCGCTGGTCTTCATCCTGAACTTCCTCGTGCTGCTGCTGCTGGCCACGTCGCTTACGGAAAAGGTCGGGCGTGTGGTGGCCGAACGCCGCAGCGGGCTGGCCGGGGCGCGGCTGCATGTGCGGCTGGTCACGCTGTTTGGCATCGTCGCGGTGGCGCCCACCATCGTGGTGGGCACGTTCGCCGCCGTGTTCTTCCATTACGGCATCCAGATCTGGTTCAGTGACCGGGTGAACACCGCGCTGAACGAGGCGCTGGAAACATCGCGTGGCTACCTGCAGGAACATAACGCCAATATCCGTACCGAGGCGTTCTCGCTGGCCAATTACCTAGTCAGCGCGCAGAACGGGCTGTCCGGTTCGGGGGCTGACCTGCTGCATGATCCCGACGCGCTGTCGCAGGTGCTGGATTCGCAGGCCACGCTGCGGGGGCTGGACGTGGCGGTGGTCTATGACCCGTTCACCAATACCGTCGTGGCGTCGGGCGGGCTTATGGGACGGGCCGCCAACCTGAAGGACCTGCCGCCGCCCGCGGCCACCCTTATGGCGCGGACAAATGAAATCGCGATCCTTGATTCCCCGGATGAAAAGACCGTCCGCGCGGTTGTCACACTGGGGGACACGCCACCGCTCATGCTCATGATCGCGCGGCCGGTGGACCCCGATATCCTTGAACACATGCACCGCACCGAACAGGTGGTGGCCGATTACAGGCGCCTGAACGGCAACCGGGCCAAGATCCAGTTCACCTTCGTGCTGATCTTCGCCCTTGTGGCCGTGCTGGTGCTGGGGGCGGCGATCCTGATCGGCCTCATGCTGGCCAACCAGATCGTGCGGCCGCTGGGGCTGCTGATCCTGGCGTCCGAACGGGTCAGCAAGGGCAACCTGGACAGCAACGTGCCCGAAGGCGAGCGTGATGACGAGGTCTCCAGCCTGTCACGCGCCTTCAACCGCATGACCACGCAGCTTGCGACCCAGCGTGCGGAACTGGTCAACGCCACCAACCAGATCAATGAACGCCGCAGGTTTACCGAAGCCGTGCTGTCGGGGGTGTCGGCCGGGGTCATCGGGCTGGATTCGAACGGCATGATCGAATTGCCCAACCGTGCGGCAAGCGTGCTGCTGCAGCGTGACATGGCGGCCAGTGTGGGACGCCCGCTGACGGACGTGGTGCCCGAACTGGGCACCATGCTGGGACGCATCGCCCAGGAAGGCGGGCGTGAACTGACGGGCGAGGTGCAGGTGCTGGCGGGTGGACGCGCCTGTACCCTGCTGGTGCGAATCGGCGCGGAAATGCAGAGCACGGTGACCGGCGATTTCGCTGATGGCTATGTCGTGACCTTTGATGACATAACTGCCCTGCAGGTTGCGCAGCGCAAGGCGGCGTGGGCCGATGTCGCCCGTCGCATCGCGCATGAAATCAAGAACCCGCTGACCCCCATCCAGCTTGCCGCCGAACGGCTCAAGCGCCGCTTCCTGCGTGAGATCACGTCCGACCCCGATACCTTCGCCCAGTGCGTGGACACCATCATCCGCCATGTGGGGGATATCGGGCGCATGGTGGACGAATTTTCCGCCTTTGCCCGCATGCCGCAACCGGTCATGCGCATGGAGGACCTGTCGCGCATCGTGCGCGAGGCACTGATCCTGCAGCGTAACGCGCACCCCGAAATCCTGTATGATGTCCACCTGCCCGACCGTGGCCCGCTGGTCCAGTGTGACCGCAGGCTGGTGGGGCAGGCGCTGACCAACCTTTTGCAGAATGCGGCGGACGCAATTGCCATGCGTCCCGAAGTCGGGGCGGCCGGCGGGGATGGCGTGATCGGCACGATCCGTATTACATTGAAGCAGGATGATCCGAACGTCATCCTGAGCGTTGAGGATGATGGAATCGGGTTGCCGGTCGAGGATCGCGCCCGGTTGACCGAGCCATATGTGACCCACAAGCCCAAGGGAACCGGACTTGGCCTTGCGATCGTCAAGAAGATTCTTGAGGATCATGGCGGTAGCATCGGGCTTGCGGACCGCGCCGGGAGCAGGGGAGCTGTGTCGACATTGATTTTGCCGATAAAGGACGACCATGGGGCATGAAATCCTGATCGTCGATGACGAGCCGGATATCCGGCTCCTTATCGAGGGTATTCTGGCTGATGAGGGATACGAGACGCGGCTGGCGGCGGATTCCGATTCCGCCATTGCGGCCTTCCGGGAACGTCGGCCCTCGCTGGTGGTGCTTGATGTATGGTTGCAGGGGTCACGGCTGGACGGCCTGGGCATCCTGAATGTCCTGCATAAGGAGGAGCCGTCCATCCCGGTCATCATGATTTCGGGACATGGCACGATCGAGACCGCGGTCGCAGCTCTGCAGCATGGCGCGTATGACTTTATCGAAAAACCCTTTCAGGCCGACCGCCTGCTGGTCGTGGTGCGCCGCGCGCTGGAGGCGTCGCGCCTTGCGCGCGAAAATGCCGAACTGCGCCTGCGCGCGGGTTCCGGTACCGTGCTGGAGGGGCGTAGTGCTGCCATTACCGCCGTGCGCAACCAGATCGACCGTGTGGCCCCCACCGGGTCGCGCGTGCTGATTTCAGGCCTTGCGGGGACCGGCAAGGAAGTGGCGGCGCGAATGATCCACGCCAGTTCCCGCCGGGCGGAAGGGCCGTTCATCGCGCTTAACTGCGCCACCCTCGCCCCCGGCCGGTTCGAGGAGGAACTGTTCGGTATCGAGGGCGGGGATGACGGCGCGGGCCGCCGCACCGGGGTGCTGGAACGCGCGCATGGCGGCACGCTGGTGCTGGACGAAGTGTCCGACATGCCGCTGGAAACGCAGGGCAAGATCGTGCGCGCGCTGCAGGACCAGACATTCGAGCGCCTGGGCGGTGCGCGGCGGGTCAAGGTGGATGTGCGCGTGCTGGCCACTACCAACCGCGACCTGCAGTCCGAAATCGCGATGGGGCGCTTTCGCGAGGATCTGTACTACCGCCTTGCGGTCGTGCCGCTGCGTATTCCCAGCCTACGTGAACGACGTGAGGACATACCCGAACTGGCCCGCATGTTCCTTGACCGCGCGGCCGAGAATGCCGGCCTGCCGCTGCGTGAACTGTCGGGTGATGCGATCGCGGCGCTGCAGAGCTATGAATGGCCGGGCAATGTGCGCGAACTGCGCAACCTCATGGAACGCCTGCTGATCATGATGCCGGGCAACAGCACGGACCCGATCCGCGCCGACATGCTGCCATCCACCGTGGGGGAAGGCGCGCCTGCGCTGCTCAAATTTGATTCTGACGAGGATGTGATGAGCCTGCCCCTGCGTGAGGCCCGTGATCTGTTCGAAACCCAGTACCTGCAGGCGCAGTTGCTGCGTTTCGGGGGGAACATCAGCCGTACCGCGGGATTCGTAGGGATGGAACGCAGTGCCCTGCACCGTAAGCTCAAGCAGCTTGGCGTGACGTCCGAGGATCGCAACACGGGATGAGCTTTTGCCCATACAGCCCATGACTGCTAGACAACGAACTGTGATACGGACGGTGGCAACGCCGTAGCATGACACGCGACTGTGCCGTGTGATTCCGCCCAACAAACAACAAGTAAGGCCCTGCCGTGGCAAAAGAACCTTCACAGAATGTCCAGGACGTGTTCCTCAACCACGTCCGTCGGTCAAAAACGCCGGTTACCATTTTCCTGGTCAATGGCGTCAAGCTTCAGGGAATCATCAACTGGTTTGACAACTTTTCCGTCCTGCTGCGGCGCGACGGGCACACGCAGCTTGTGTACAAGCACGCGATCAGCACGGTCATGCCGGCAACCCCGGTCAGCCTGTTCGAACCGCCAGCCGAGACCGACGGCACAGAGGAGCGTGCAGTCACGGATGGCAGCCCGTCGTGACGGCGGCCCAGCCACCATCCGCCACGCGCGCCGCCGTCATCCTGCCATGGGAACGCCCCGACCGGCATGATGACGCGCGTGCGGCCGAAGCCCGGCTGGAAGAAGCGGTCGGCCTTGCCGCCTCCATCGGGCTGGTGGTCGTGTGTCAGGCGGTGCTGCTGTTGCGTGCGCGCAGACCGGCGACCCTGCTGGGTGGCGGGCAGGTGGACTCGCTCAAGGAAACGGTCAAGGCCGACAACATCACCGTTGTCATCATCGATTCCCGCCTGACTCCGGTGCAGCAGCGTAACCTTGAACGCGCGCTGGGCTGCAAGGTGATCGACCGGACCGCGCTGATCCTTGATATCTTCGGCGAACGCGCGGCCACGCGTGAGGGCACGCTGCAGGTTGAACTGGCGCATCTGGAATACCAGCGCAGCCGTCTTGTGCGCACATGGACCCATCTTGAACGCCAGCGCGGTGGCTTCGGTTTCCTTGGCGGTCCCGGTGAAACCCAGATCGAGGCCGACCGCCGGATGATCGGTGACCGGATCGTGCGCCTCAAGCGTGAACTGGAACAGGTGCGTCGTACCCGTGGCCTGCACCGGCAGGCGCGCAGGCGGGTGCCATTCCCCATCGTGGCGCTGGTCGGCTATACCAATGCGGGCAAGTCCACGCTGTTCAACGCCCTGACCGGGGCCAGCGTCTATGCACAGGACCAGCTGTTCGCGACACTGGACCCGACCATGCGCGGCATCCAGCTGCCATCGGGGCGGCGGGTGATCCTGTCGGATACGGTGGGGTTCATCAGTGATCTGCCGACCGAACTGATCGCGGCCTTTCGCGCAACGCTGGAAGAAGTGGCGGAAGCCGACATCATCCTGCATGTGCGCGATGTCTCTCACCCCGACAGCGCATCGCAGCGCAATGACGTGATCGAGGTGCTGGAAGGCATGGCCCGCAATGGTACCATCGAACAGGATTGGCAGTCCCGTGTGATCGAGGTGCTGAACAAGGCCGACCTGGTGGGCGGGCGTGACGCCGTGGGCGCGCGACCGGGCAATGTGGTCATTTCCGCCATTACCGGCGACGGGCTGCCCGATCTTCTGGCCGCGATTGACGAACGCATGACGCGGGCGATGGAAGTCGTCGCATACCGCGTGCCGCTGGCCGAAGGGGCGGCGATGGCATGGCTGTATGAACATGGCGAGGTCACGCAGCGCGAGGACGGGGAAGACGGCGTGGAGATGATCGTGCGCCTGTCCCCTGCCAACCGCGCGCGGTTCGAAATGCAGTTCGGCCGTATCGTGACCTGCCTGCTGGATTAGGGCGCGCCTGCGTGCTGACTGTCCTGTGACCGCGGGCAGGGTGGAAAATATGCCTTCACCGGCGCATGGATGGGCACCGATGAAGGACGGACACGCATAGCGGAGGGCGGCAATGACGGCACGGATCACACTGGCGGACATGCACGATGTGGTGGGCATGATGCGGGGGGCTGCGTCGCGCCATGTCATGCCGTCTTTTCGTTGCCTTGACCGTTCCGACATCCGCGCCAAGACTGGGCCGCTGGATATCGTGACCGTAGCCGATGAAGCCACCGAACGCGACCTGACTGCTGCGCTGCGGGCCGCATGGCCTGACGCCCTTGTGCTGGGGGAGGAAGCGGTCGCAACTGATCCCGCCCTGCTGGATGGCCTTGGCACGGCGGACCTTGCCTTCGTGATCGACCCGATTGATGGCACGGCCAATTATGCGGCGGGCGTGCCGCTGTTTGGTGTCATGGTGTCCGCCGTGTCGCGGGGGGATGTGATTGGCGGGGCCATTGTTGATCCCGTGTGCGATATCGCGGTTCTGGCCGCGCGTGGGCAGGGGGCGTGGCTGCACGACGGAAAAGGCGCCGAACGCAGGCTGCATGTGGCCGCCCCCGTACCCGCGCGGGAGATGTCGGGCAATGCATCATGGCGCTATCTGCCCGCGCCGGTGCGCGACGTGGTGACGCATAATCTGCCCAAGGTTGCGGGATCGTGGGATTTCCGGTGCGCCGCGCATGAATACCTGATGCTGGTCGATGGGCGGTGCCATTTCCTGCTGTTCAACCGCACCCTGCCGTGGGACCATCTGGCGGGGTGGCTGATCCATGCGGAAGCAGGCGGCTACAGCGCCCACTTCGATGGCTCGCCTTACCGTGTCACGGATCGCAGCGGCGGACTGCTGTATGCGCCGGACCGGGCAAGTTGGCAGGCGCTGCGCGACCTGCTGCTGACGCCCGCTGCATAAAACGGAAGAGTAAAAGTTTTTGGGTGCCGCCTTTTTTCAAAAAGGCTGCGTTTTCCGAAGCTTTTTTGAAAAAAGCTTCACCAAAAACTTTTGATGATTTGCGCGGGTTCAGTCCTGTGGCTGTGCCGTGCGTTCACGGCGTTTGACGGCCTGCCAGCCTTCTTCCATGGTTTTGACATCCACATCCGTCAGCGCAAGGCCACGGGTGGCGAGGTCGTGCTCGACGGCGGTAAAGCGGCGGGTGAACTTGGCATTGGCCTGGCGCAGGCAGGCTTCGGGGTCCATGTCCAGCTTGCGCGCAAGCGTTGCCAACGTAAACAGCACGTCGCCCAGTTCATCGAATATCTTTGCCCGGTCGCCGCTTTCCAGTTCGACCTTCAGTTCGTCCAGTTCCTCATCCACCTTCGCCGCGACCTCGCCTACCGTGTCCCAGTCAAAACCGGTGCGGGCCGCACGCGCGGACAGCTTGCGCGCGCGTAGCAGGGCGGGCAGGCCCATGGGCACGTCATCCAGCGTGCCGCCCCGGTTGCGCGCCAGCCGTTCCTGCGCCTTGCCCGTTTCCCACTGGCCGGCTTCCGCCGGGGCATCGCCAAAGACATGGGGGTGGCGACGGACCATCTTGTCGCCAATCATGCGCGCCACGGTGGCGAAGTCGAACATGCCTTTTTCATCGGCCATCTGCGCATGGTAGACGACCTGCAGCAGAAGGTCGCCCAGTTCATCGGGCAGGCTGTCCCAGTCCTCGCGTGCGATGGTGTCCGCGACTTCATACGCTTCTTCTATGCTGTAAGGTGCAATGGAGGCGAAGTCCTGTTCCCGGTCCCATGGGCAGCCGGTCTGCGGGTCACGCAGGCGGGCCATGATGTCCAGCAGGCGGGCAAGGGCGGAAGAAGCATCGTTCATGGGTGGGAAGTCCTGCCTGTTTGTATTGCGGTCGGGCGCAGGTTTTGTATAGATCGCCCATCCCGAGGCGGGAAGTTTTTATCAGGACACACCGAACATGAGCAGCAACGGACAGGCAACGGTCTTTATCGATGGTGAAGCGGGGACGACGGGACTGGGCATCCGCCATCGTCTGCGTCACCTGCCTGTCATGGTGCGTTCCATCGACCCCGCACGGCGCAAGGATCCCGACGCCCGGCGGGAGATGATGGCGGCGGTCGATATCGTCATCCTGTGCCTGCCCGATGCGGCGGCGAAGGAAGCCGTAGCGATGGCTGACGCCATGGGCAGTGATGCGCCGCGTATACTTGACGCCAGCACCGCGTTCCGCACCGACCCGGCATGGGTCTACGGCTTTCCCGAAATGGATGCGGCCCAGCCTGCGGCCATCCGCGCCGCCGCGCGTGTTTCCAATCCCGGCTGTTATCCTACCGGGCTGATCGGCCTGCTGCGCCCGCTGGTCAGGGCAGGGCTGGTGCCTGCGGATTACCCTGTGTGCGTGAATGCCGTCAGTGGCTACAGCGGCGGCGGGCGTAGCATGATCGAAGCGCATGAGCGCGATGGCGGCCCGGCGTTTGAGCTGTACGGGCTGGGTCTTGGCCACAAGCACATGCCGGAAATGACCCTGTATGCCGGTCTGGCGCAGCCGCCGGTTTTCGTGCCGTCGGTCGGGCATTTCCCGCAGGGGATGATCGTGTCCGTGCCGCTGCATCTGGACCGCCTGCCGGGCCGGGTGGGGATTGCGGACCTGCACGCGGCCCTGGTCGCGCATTACAGGGGTTCGGACCGCGTAACGGTGGCCGAACCGTGCGCCAAGCTGGTGGCCGACGCGCTGGCTGGTACCGACCGAATGGAACTGCGCGTGCATGGTGATGACGTACTACGGCAGGCCGTGCTGACCGCGCGGCTGGACAATCTGGGCAAGGGCGCGTCGGGCGCCGCACTGCAGAATGTGGCGCTGATGCTTGGGCTGGAACCGCCGCCGCCCGTGTGATATAGCGGGTCCGCAAGACGTCCCTGGACTGATTGCCGTGGTATTCCGTCCCGCACAGGGCGGGCTGCCTGTATGCGAGAGTGACGGAACGGTAGACGTAGTCGACTCAAAATCGACCGCCGAAAGGCATGGGGGTTCGAATCCCCCCTCTCGCACCAGTCTGGCGCACCGCCCCGGTGTTGCTGTCCCTTTGCCCGTGTCGCGAACAGGACTGATGTCTCCCTTGCCTGATGCCCTTACTGCAAAGCCGTCCGTACGGCCTGCCAATCCGTGCTTCTCTTCCGGTCCCTGCGCCAAGCGTCCGGGCTGGTCGCTTCATGCCCTGTCGGATGCGCTGGTGGGGCGTTCGCACCGTTCGACCGAAGGGCGCGCACGGCTGAACGAGGTCATTACCCGTTCAAAGGCCATCCTTGGCATGCCGGATGACTGGGTGCTGGGTATCGTTCCCGCATCCGACACGGGTGCGGTGGAAATGGTGCTGTGGTCCATCCTTGGCACCCGTCCGGTGGACGTGCTGGCGTTCGAAAGCTTTTCCGCCACATGGGCAAACGATATCATCGCGCAGCTGAAACTGCCCGACGCCCGCGTGCTGAAGGCCGATTACGGTAAAATCCCCGACCTGTCGCAGGTGGACTGGGCGCGGGACGTGGTGCTGACATGGAACGGCACGACATCGGGTGCGCGCCTGCCCTATGATGCCGCCATTCCCACCCGGCGCGACGGGCTGGTGATATGCGATGCCACATCCGCCGCCTTCGCCATGGATCTGCCGTGGCAGAAGCTGGATGTGGTCACATGGTCATGGCAGAAGGTGCTGGGGGGCGAGGCCGCCCACGGCATGCTGGCCCTGTCACCGCGTGCGGTGGAACGGCTGGTTTCCACGCCGGCACCCCGTGCGCTGCCCAAGATTTTCCGGCTGACCAACAGCAAGGGCCTGATTGACGGCATTTTCCGGGGCGACACGATCAACACGCCGTCCATGCTGTGCGTGGAAGATGCGCTGGATGGCCTGAAATGGGCGGAAAGCGTCGGCGGCCTGAAGGGCCTGATCGCGCGCAGCGAAGCCAACCTGGCGGCCATTGCCGGATGGGAAGCAAAATCCGACTGGGCGCAGTTCCTTGCCCCCGACCCGAAACACCGTTCCAGCACGGCCATCTGCCTGCGTATTGTCGCCCCGTGGTTTACTGCGCTGGACCATGCGGGCCAGACGGCGGCGGCCAAGAAGATCGTGTCCCTGCTGGGCGGCGAAGGGGTGGCGATGGATGTGGGCAGTTACCGTGACGCGCCACCGGGCCTGCGGCTGTGGGGTGGGGCGACGGTGGAAGCCGCCGACCTGCGCGCGGTCCTGCCCTGGCTGGACTGGGCTTATGCGCAGGTGCGCGGCCAGCACGCCTGATTTATCCCGCTTTCCATGTCTGATTCATCATGCCCGGCTGCCACCGTGGGCATGATGCCGCACGATAGGCCCCCGATATGACTGATGACCCGCCGTTTAACCCCGCGCTGCTGCCCGCAGGTTTCGTGGACAGGCTCCCCCCCGAGGCCGAGGCCGAGGCGGCGGGGGTCGAGACGCTGATGCGCGTGTTCGCGGCCCATGGGTATGACCGCGTAACGCCGCCATTGCTGGAATTCGAGGAAACGCTGCTGTCGGGTTCCGGCGCTGCCGTGGCGGAACAGACCTTCCGCCTGATGGACCCCGACACGCGCCGCATGATGGCGCTGCGTCCCGACATGACGCCCCAGATCGCGCGCATTGCCGCAACCCGGCTGCCTGATGTGCCGCGTCCCCTGCGGCTTGCCTATGCCGGGCCGTGTATCCTCATGGCCAGCAACCGCGGTGATGGCGAACGCCAGATTTCGCAGGCCGGGGTGGAACTGATCGGTCCCGACCAGCCGGAAGCGGATGCCGAAATCGTGGCGCTTGCGGCCGAATGCCTTGCCACGCTGCGGGTGCAGGGCGTGTCCTTTGACCTGACCATGCCCGCGCTGACCACCGCGCTGGTGGATGCCGGGGGCTTTGATGCGCATGTGCGCGGCATGCTGATGCGTGCGCTGGACCGCAAGGACGCCGCTGCCGTGGAACGCCATGGTGGCGATCTGGCCCCGGTCCTGATCCGGCTGCTGCATGCGGCGGGTCCCGCCCATGGGGCGCTTGCGGAACTGGCGGCGGTGGACCTGCCGCCCGTGGTGCGTGCCCACAGTGCACGTCTGGCAGCCACCGTCGCCGCGATCGAGGCGCGTGTGCCGGGCATCCGCCTGACGGTGGACCCGGTGGAATTCCGTGGCTGGCAGTACCATACCGGCGTATGTGTCAGCGTCTATGCCACGGGCCAGCGCGAAGAACTGGGCCGGGGTGGCCGCTACCTGTCCAATAATGATGAACCGGCCTGCGGGTTGACCCTGCGGCCTGACATCATCCTGCGTGCGGCCCCGCCGCTACCGTGCCGGACGCGTGTGTTCCTGCCGTGGGGGACATTGC
>NZ_VWPI01000153.1 GCF_015155755.1 Komagataeibacter sp. FXV3
GGGGGGTATGCCACGGTCAGTGCGCTGGGTGATGAAGTCGACGCGCGGGCCGAGGCCCGGCGCCTGTCCTGCGCGCTGGTGGTGGCTGATGGCCGGCCCGTGCCAGTGGATGATATCTGAACTTCTTTTATCTGTTTAATATAACAAGGTTTTTTCCGGCTGGTCGCCTTTGTCCCGGTCGGGCCGTATAGCAAGGAGCATGAAATGTCCAACGTCACCGTGATCGGCACCCAGTGGGGTGACGAGGGCAAGGGAAAGATCGTGGACTGGCTGGCCAGCCGGGCCGATGTGGTCGTGCGTTTCCAGGGTGGCCACAATGCGGGCCATACGCTGGTTGTAGGCGAGCAGACCTACAAGCTGTCCCTGCTGCCATCGGGGCTGGTGCGGGGCAAGATGGGCGTGATCGGCAATGGCGTGGTGGTTGACCCCGAAGCGCTGCTGAAGGAAATCGACCGTGTGACGGCGCAGGGCCTGAAGGTCACGCCCGAGACGCTGAAGATTGCTGAAAACGCGCCCCTGATCCTGCCCGTGCATGGCGCGCTGGACCGTGCGCGTGAAGCCGCGCGTGGTGAGCGCAAGATCGGCACCACGGGCCGTGGTATCGGCCCCGCCTATGAAGACAAGGTGGCCCGTCGCGCCATCCGTCTGTGCGATCTGGCCGAGCCGGAAACGCTGGACTGGAAGCTGGACGAACTGCTGCTGCACCACAATACCCTGCTCAAGGGTCTTGGGGCCGATACGTTTACCAAGCAGGAACTGCTGGACTTCCTGAACGGTGTTGCGCCCCGCGTGCTGCCGTTCATGGCCCCGGTGTGGGACCTGCTGGATGACAGTCGCCGCAGTGGTTCGCGCATTCTGTTTGAAGGCGCGCAGGCGGTCATGCTGGACGTGGACCACGGCACCTATCCGTTCGTGACCAGTTCCAACACCGTTGCCGCCAATGCGGGCACGGGCGCGGGTGTGGGGCCCACCACCATCGGTTTCGTCCTGGGCATTGCCAAGGCCTATACCACGCGTGTGGGTGAGGGGCCGTTCCCCAGCGAACTGCATGACCAGATGGGTCGTACGCTGGGTGAACGCGGGCATGAATTCGGCACCGTGACCGGCCGCCCCCGCCGCTGTGGCTGGTTTGATGCCGTGCTGGTGCGTCGTGCGGTGCGTGTGGGTGGTGTGAACGGTCTGGCGCTGACCAAGCTGGATGTGCTGGATGGCCTGGACGAAATCAGCATCTGCGTTGGTTACGAACTGGATGGCAAGAAGATCACCAGCTTCCCCTCGGCCCCCGGTGCGCAGCAGCGTATCCGCCCGGTGTTCGAGACGATGGAAGGCTGGAAGGACAGCACCAAGGGCGCACGGTCCTGGGCTGAACTGCCCGCGCAGGCCATCAAGTATGTCCGCCGGATCGAGGAACTGGTTGAAGCGCCGGTTACCCTGCTGTCCACCAGCCCTGAACGTGACGACACCATCCTGATGCGGGATCCGTTCGAGAACTGATTGTCAGTCATAAAAGTTTCTGGGTGCCGCCTTTTTTCAAAAAGGCGGCGTTCTTTGAAGCTTTTTGAAAAAAAGCTTCACCAAAAACTTCTTTAATTATGACCAGTACAGACAAAAAAGCCCCGCAGCGCCAGAAGCATGCGGGGCTTTTTTTATCCAGAAGGCTGTCGGTGGTCAGGCCTCGGCCTGTGTCTCATGTTTTGCGCGACGGGATGCAACTTCCGCCTTCATCGCGGTCTGCACCTTTTCAAAGGCACGGACCTCGATCTGGCGCACGCGCTCGCGTGAGATGTTGTAGACATGGGACAGTTCTTCCAGTGTCGCCGGTTCGTCCTTGAGCCGCCGTTCGGTCAGGATATGACGTTCACGGTCGTTCAGTGACTTCATGGCGTTGGCCAGAAGGGCCTGCCTGCCGGAATATTCCTCGCTCTGGGCAAGGGTTTCTTCCTGGTTGTCGTTGTCATCAACCAGCCAGTCCTGCCATTCCCCTTCACCATCCATGCGCAGCGGCGCATTCAGGCTGTGGTCGGGGGCGGCAAGCCTGCGGTTCATGTTCACCACGTCCTGTTCGGGCACGCCGAGGGACTGGGCGATCTTGTTGACCTGTTCAGGCTGCAGGTCACCATCATCAATCGCCTGCATCTGCCCCTTGAGGCGACGCAGATTGAAGAAGAGTTTTTTCTGTGCGGCGGTCGTGCCGATCTTAACCAGTGACCAGCTATGCAGGATGTATTCCTGTATCGCAGCACGGATCCACCACATGGCGTATGTCGCCAGGCGGAAGCCACGGTCGGGGTCGAAGCGGCGGACCGCCTGCATCATCCCGATATTGCCTTCGCTGATCAGTTCGCCCACCGGCAGGCCATAGCCGCGATAGCCCATGGCGATCTTGGCGACGAGCCGCAGGTGGGAGGTGACAAGCTTATGCGCGGCTTCGGTGTCGCCCCTGTCTTTCCAGCGGCGCGACAGACGAAGCTCCTCCTCGGGGGAGAGCATGGGAAATTTACGGATGTCCCGAAGGTATTTGGACAGGTTGTTTTCGGGACCGGAAATAAGGGCAGAAGCAGAAGAGGCCATTGTAACGGACTCCTGTTCCAGAGGGACGGGACAGCTTTAATCCGGTCTAACGTAACCGTGACCGGAAGGGTTGCATTCGTCTCTCTGATAGACGCACGACTGGACATCTCACGTCCCTGTATATGACCCCCGTCATGGGCAGTTTTATACAGGACGTCCAGTTAGCCTGGGGGCGTCGGCCCCGGCGAACAATCACCGAACATAGGCATCTGGCCCTGCCATGTCAACGAATATGCCCGCAGATCAGGCAATACCGGACAGCAGGAGGCGGAAGTCTTCCGGTGGCGCGGTCTCGAACAGCATCTGCTCACTCGTGCGGGGATGGACGAATCCCAGCCTGCGGGCATGCAGCGCCTGACGGGGAAAATCCAGCGCAGCGTCCTTTGCCACGGGCGGCAGGCCACGGGCGGCGGCCGGGATCCGGCGCAGATAGACCGGGTCGCCCACCAGCGCGTGCCCGGCATGGGCGAAATGTACCCGGATCTGGTGGGTGCGCCCGGTCGCAAGCCTGCATTCCACATGGGCCAGGCCGCCATGGAACGTGTCCAGCACCCGGTAATGGGTCAGCGCCACCTTGCCGCCGCCGTTTGCAATGACCGCCATGCGCTTGCGATCACGCCGGTCGCGCCCGATCGCGCCGTCGAACGATCCGTTGGCGGGGGAGGGAATGCCCCAGCAGATGGCCTGGTACGCCCGGTCGATCCTGCGTTCGGCAAAGGCGAGGGAAAGCGCCTGATGCGCCATTTCGGTCTTGGCCGCGACCATGATGCCCGATGTGTCCTTGTCCAGGCGGTGAACAATGCCCGGCCGCCTTTCGCCGCCGATTCCGGTCAGCCCTTCGCCGCAATGGGCCAGCAGGGCGTTGACCAGGGTGCCGTCCTCGTTGCCCGGTGCGGGGTGGACAACCATGCCCGCGGGCTTGTCCAGCACGATCAGGTCGCGGTCCTCGTATAATATGTCCAGCGCGATATCCTGCCCCTGTGGCGTGGTGGGGATTGCGGGGGGGATGTGAATTTCATAACACATGCCTGCCCGCACGGGTTCCGCCGGATCACGCAGCGGGGCGCCATTGCGCAACAGGTGTCCGCTTTCCATAAGCGACTTGACGCGTGAGCGCGAAAGGCTTTCGACCGCATTGGCCATGAAGCGGTCCGTGCGCTGGCCTGCGTCATCGGCGGTGGCGATGACAGGGGCAGGGGGGGCAGTGTCATTCATGGCATGTGTCTATCGGAAAAAACGGTATTCGGGAACGGAAAGCACATAATGGAAAAACAGGGATCGCGCGCGCTGCTTGCGGCGGTGATCGGCATGGGAATCCTTCTGTTCATCGGTTCGCTGGCGCTGGTTGGCGTGCTGGTACACCGCATGATGCACCCGGTGGCTACTCCGGCGACCTCGGTGGCCGGGGCGGTGACAGTCCCGCCGGTTATCGCGGGCGCGGACGTGTCGGGGGATCTGGTGATGGATGAAGCGCCGGGCACGCATGTGCAGGCCGTGACGGCCCGGCCGGATGGACTGCTGGCGGTGGTGCTGGCCGGTGGGGGGCCGGATCGTGTGGTGGTGTGGGATCCGTCCGGTCGGCGTATTGTGGCCCGGCTTGTCCTTGGCCAGCCCTGATGGGGCGGGGCCGCAATTCTTTCCTTGCATCCCCACGGGTGATCGCATAGAACGCGGCACCGGCCTTTGTCCCGTTCGTCTAGAGGCCTAGGACACCGCCCTCTCACGGCGGCAACACGGGTTCGAATCCCGTACGGGACGCCAGATATCCTGCCACAGTTTCCTGTGGTTGCTGGCCAGATATCACCATTTCCCTGAATTACGGTCATGTCACGGGTCATCAGTGCTGTTGCATGGGCTGCACGAATTCCGGGCCATGCCTGATATGATGAAAATCATCAATTAATGACCGGCATGAAGTGTCCGATCCGTGGCTGGCGCAGCCTGCGCGTAATGACCCTTCATGCAATGACGACGGCTTGCATCAATGGCATTCGTCACTGATCCGGATATGGCTGGATATGTAGGCGCCTGTCATCCAACGGCACGCAACTGAACGGTCATCATGCACGGCGACCTGGAATTTTCCGGTCGGGCGGATGCATCTGCCGCTCATGAAATGATACTGGATCTGTACGTGCGTGCCGGGCATGAAGGGCGGTAATCCCGTGCCCGCCGGAACGGCTCGGGGGTTTCCTGCCGTTCGTGCATATATATAAAGACGATGGACTTTATCCATCCCCCATGGTCGCCGAAGAAAAAAACCGTCGTGAGGCGGCTTCTTCATATAGTGCGTAATATTTTTAAATAGTTATTTTCACTGAAGAGCGATCAATCTATGGCATGGCAATGTTTTTCATATTAATATATAATAAAGGCATCTTATATCGATTCCTGTACGATTTGCATGAAAAGCATTGATTCAGGTCAAGTCGTCCTGAAATTTAAAAATATTTTCCATCTTTTAATTTCCGGAAGGATGGCAGCATATTGGCACTGGTCATTTTCCATATTTCTCTTTTGATTTTTGCAGGAATAATCAACGGGATTTTGGGGGTGCTTGCGGGCCTGACGTGATAAAAATGCAACTTCCCCCCCCTTCCAGTCCGTAAGGACGCTGGTGGCTGTTTCGCCACCGGGAGGTAAGACGGTATGCTCCCTTTCCGTAACAAAGTCTGTCGCGTGATGGCGGTGTCCGGCTTGCAGGATGGGGGAGTTTGCGACTAAGGCGTCATTGGGTGTGGCCGGGTATGGGATTGAGTACCAGTTCCCGCCTGTGGCTGCATCGGTTCGGATTTCTGAAGTGTATGGTGATCAATGCTGTTGGATTTTATGAAGCTGCAGAAACATGTATCCGGGATGGGGCGTCGGTCCTTTCTGTCCGTCATGGCGGCAGCAGGCAGCATTCCGCTTGTTTCCACGGCTGAAGCGGGGGATGGTACGCAGGTGAGCCAGCAGTGGGCCATTTTCCGCAGCAAGTATTTCCACCCTGATGGCCGTATCATTGACACGGGCAACAGTGGCGAATCCCACAGTGAAGGGCAGGGCTACGGCATGCTTTTCGCCGCCACCGCCGGTGACCAGACGGCGTTCGAGGCGATGTGGGTATGGGCGCGCACCAATCTCCAGCACAAGACCGATGCCCTGTTTTCCTGGCGTTACCTGGAGGGGCATAACCCTCCGGTCGCGGACAAGAACAACGCCACCGATGGCGACCTGCTGATCGCGCTTGGCCTGGCGCGGGCCGGCAAGCTTTGGAAACGGGCTGACTATATTCAGGATGCTATGGCCATCTACGCCGATGTGCTGAAGCTCATGACCATGAAGGTCGGCCCTTATGAGGTGCTGTTGCCCGGGGCGACCGGATTCGTCACCAAGGAAACGGTTACCCTCAACCTGTCCTATTACGTCATGCCTTCGCTCATGCAGGCGTTTGAACTGTCGGCCGATGCCCGGTGGCAGACCGTAATGGAAAACGGGCTGCGCATTATTGCACAGGGCCGATTCGGTGAATGGAAGCTTCCGCCGGACTGGCTGTCGATCAATCGGCAGACCGGCGCTTTTTCAATTGCGAAGGGCTGGCCGCCACGTTTCTCCTATGATGCGATTCGTGTGCCGCTCTACCTGTACTGGGCGCATATGTTGTCGCCGGACCTGCTGGCGGATTTCACCCGTTTCTGGAACCATTTCGGCGCATCGGCGCTGCCGGGTTGGGTAGACCTGACAAATGGTTCACGATCGCCCTATAATGCGCCCCCCGGCTATCTGGCCGTTGCGTCGTGTTCGGGTCTGGCATCGGCAGGGGGGCTGCCCACGCTGGATCACGCGCCGGATTATTATTCCGCAGCACTTACATTGCTGGTTTATATCGCCCGTGCCGAGGGAGGTGGGATGTGAGTTCAGCCGATAATGAAGCAGCAGGAGCGCAGGCCCCTCGCCCGAATGTGGACATGGACAATCCACAGGATGTGGCCCGTATGCTTACGGCTGGCTACGGTCTGAGCGGGAAGGGGTTTCACTACCATTCCTTCCGCTCGGTCGTGCGGGATATGCCCGCCATGGAAGGCCCGGAAGAGCCTGTCCATGAAGATGCGCACGATACGCATGCCTACGCTGAAGATCATTATGCCGAACAGGAACAGTATGTCCCTGCCGCTGAGCCGGAACCTGTGGCGCCGCCAGTCGTAGCGTCTCCCCCGCCCGCGCCGCCTCCGCCGCCAGTGGCGCCGGAAGTCGTGCACGCACCCCAGCCGCCCGTGGCCGAGACGGTTGCGCCATCACCCGCGCCCGCACCGCCCCCGCCGCCCGTCGTGCCGGAAGTCGTGCACACACCTCAGCCT
>NZ_VWPI01000154.1 GCF_015155755.1 Komagataeibacter sp. FXV3
GCCCCCACCACCTCCTCCATCGCCGGAAACCGTGGTGCGTCCCGCGCCGCAGCCGAAACCCGTTGCTCCGACAGCGGATGTGGTGCAGTCGGGTGGGCAGGAACGACGTGGCCTGCCACCGTTTACCGAAGCGCCTGCCGCCCCCGTGTCGCCACGTCCGGCACCGGCGCGGTCTGCGCCCTTCACGGTTGAAGCGTCTGAACCGGTGGTCGTCGCGACAGATGAGTGGGCCCCGGTACCCAAGGCGCAGCAGCGTCGTGGACAACGCCCGACAGGGCCTGGATTCTTCTTCGCCAAGGCAGGTGACCGGACCCAGATGGCCCGGTTGTTCCAATCCCCCCCGGTGCCGACATCACCGCCTGTTCCCAAACCTGTTTCCAAGGTGACCACGATGACCAAACTAGACAAGAATACATGGAGCAAGAGCGCGGGACGGCCGTCGGCCCCGACGGACAACTCCCCGACCCTGACGGAAGTTTTCATGACGCTTGGCGGCCGGGCCACGGATCGTCTGATCCCCAAGCCCAGTTTGCGTGAAGCCCTGCTGCGTAAGCGCGAAGAAGAAAACGGGGAATCCTGAACCCGGTCTGGCGGGCTGGACATTGTGGCAGGCCAGCCCGCGACGGGTAAAAGGAAGGGAATGACCCCACGTATGACCCGCAGGCCACGCGGGCCGAAAGGCGACATGACGGACCAGATGCGTCTGACGGTTTTCTTTTGAACGTAACTATCTGTTTTATCAGTATTTATTAATCGGACGAGTTATTGATGTCAGAGGTTCAGTCGTCAGCGCCTGCGGAAAGTTGGTTCGGCCGATTTTCCAACAAGATACTGTCACTGCGCGGTGCCAGTTACATAGTCGGGGCTGTAGGGCTTTTTGCCCTGCTGGCCGCCACTACAGTCACGCTGTCGATACATGAACAGTTGATTGTGGCATTAATATGTGTCGCGGTATTTTTCATTGTCGGCCGGCGTAAAAGCCGTCGCACGCAGGTCTTTCTCGAAGTGCTTTCAGCACTGGTATCATTGCGATACCTGACATGGCGTCTGACTGAAACGCTGGACTTTGACACGTGGATCCAGGGGCTGCTGGGTGTCACGCTGCTGCTGGCGGAGCTGTACGCACTGTACATGCTGTTCCTCAGCTATTTCCAGACTATTTCCCCCCTGCATCGTGCGCCGCTTCCCCTTTCGCCCAATCCGGATGACTGGCCGACGGTCGATATCTTCGTCCCGACATATGACGAGAGCCTGAGCATCGTGCGCCTGACGGTGCTGGCAGCGCTTGGCATTGACTGGCCACCCGAGAAGGTGAACGTCTATATCCTGGATGATGGCAAACGTGAGGAATTCGGCCGTTTTGCCGAGGAATGTGGCGCCCGTTACATCACCCGTCCAGATAATACGCATTACAAGGCCGGTAACCTAAACCACGCCATTAAGCGTACGACAGGCGATTTCATCCTCATCCTTGACTGTGACCACATCCCGACGCGTGCATTCCTGCAGATCGCGATGGGCTGGATGGTCGAGGATCAGAAGATCGCCCTGATGCAGACCCCGCATCACTTCTATTCTCCTGATCCGTTCCAGCGTAACCTGGCCGTGGGGTATCGCACCCCGCCCGAAGGTAACCTGTTCTATGGTGTCATTCAGGACGGTAACGACTTCTGGGATGCGACCTTCTTCTGCGGTTCGTGCGCCATCCTGCGCCGCAAGGCGATTGAGGAAATTGGCGGCTTTGCAACGGAAACCGTGACGGAAGATGCCCATACCGCGCTGCGCATGCAGCGCAAGGGATGGTCAACCGCCTACCTGCGCATTCCCCTGGCCAGTGGCCTCGCGACTGAACGCCTTGTCACACATATCGGTCAGCGTATGCGCTGGGCCCGTGGCATGATCCAGATCTTCCGTGTTGATAACCCGATGCTGGGGCCGGGACTGAAGCTAGGGCAGCGGTTGTGCTACCTGTCGGCCATGACGTCGTTCTTCTTCGCCATTCCCCGCGTCATCTTCCTTGCATCCCCACTGGCCTTCCTGTTCTTCAGCCAGAACATCATCGCCGCGTCGCCACTGGCGGTGCTGGCCTACGCCATTCCGCATATGTTCCATTCCATTGCGACGGCGGCGAAGGTCAACAAGGGCTGGCGTTATTCGTTCTGGAGTGAAGTGTACGAAACCGTCATGGCGCTGTTCCTGGTGCGTGTGACGATCGTGACGATGATATTCCCCTCCAAGGGCAAGTTCAACGTGACGGAAAAAGGCGGTGTTCTGGAAAACGAGACATTCGATCTTGACGCCACCTATCCGAACATCATCTTCGCCGTCATCATGGCCATTGGCCTGTTGCGCGGGATATATGCACTGATTTTCCAGCATCTGGACATCATTGCGGAACGCGCTTACGCGCTGAACTGCATCTGGTCGGTGATCAGCCTGATCATCCTGCTGGCTGCCATCGCCGTGGGGCGTGAAACCAAGCAGATCCGACATAGCCACCGTATCGAAGCCCATATTCCCGTTACGGTTTATGATTACGAAGGCAATTCAAGCCACGGCATTACCGAGGACGTGTCCATGGGTGGTGTGGCGATCCATATGCCCTGGCGCGATGTGACGCCGGATCAGCCCGTACAGGTTGTGGTGCATGCGATACTGGAGGGCGAGGAAGTCAATCTGCCGGCCACCATGATCCGCAGCACCAATGGCAAGGCCGTGTTTACATGGTCGATCAATAACATTCAGGTTGAGGCAGCTGTGGTCCGGTTCGTGTTCGGACGTGCTGATGCCTGGCTGCAGTGGAATAATTATGAGGATGACCGGCCGTTACGAAGCCTGTGGAGTCTGATCCTCAGCATCAAGGCACTGTTCCGCAAGAAGGGTCAGATGATTGCCCATAGTCGTCCCAAGAAAAAACCAATTGCACTGCCGGTTGAGCGTCGGGAGCCAACAACCAGTCAGGGTGGTCAGAAACAGGAAGGAAAGATCAGTCGTGCGGCCTCGTGATATGAAAATGGTGTCCCTGATCGCGCTGCTGGTCTTTGCAACGGGAGCACAGGCTGCCCCGATTGCATCCAAAGCGCCAGCCCCCCAGCCGGCGGGCAATGATCTGCCTCCGTTGCCTGCCGCCGCGCCTGCGGCGCAGGCGGGAAATAATGCCGCCCCTGGCGCTGCTGCTGCCACCGCTCCGGCAGCGGACGCGGCCAGCAACGCGGATGCGATACTGGACAACGCCGAAAATGCGGCCGGTGCCGGTTCCGATGTCGCGACCGTTCACACCTATTCCCTGAAGGAACTGGGTGCGGCAAGCGCATTGACCATGCGGGGTGCGGCACCGCTGCAGGGCCTGCAGTTCGGTATCCCGGCGGACCAGCTGGTCACGTCGGCCCGTCTGGTGGTGTCGGGTGCGATGTCGCCCAACCTGCAGCCTGACAACAGTGCAGTCACGATCACACTGAATGAACAGTATATCGGTACGCTGCGTCCCGATCCGTCGCACCCCGCGTTTGGTCCGCTGTCATTTGACGTCAATCCCATCTTTTTTGTTAGCGGCAACCGCCTGAATTTCAGCTTTGCCTCTGGATCGAAGGGATGTACGGACCCGGCCAACGGGCTGCAGTGGGCCAGTGTGTCCGAACATTCGCAACTGCAGATCACAACCATTCCGCTTCCCCCCCGGCGCCAGTTGGCCCGACTGCCCCAGCCTTTCTTTGACAAGACTGTAAGGCAGAAAGTGGTCATTCCGTTCGTTCTTGCACAGACATTTGATCCCGAGGTGCTCAAGGCCTCCGGCATCATTGCGTCATGGTTCGGGCAGCAGACCGACTATCGCGGGGTCAATTTCCCCGTCTTCTCCACCATTCCCCAGACAGGCAACGCCATCGTGGTCGGTGTGGCGGATGAACTGCCTTCCGCACTGGGACGGCCTGCGGTCAGCGGGCCGACCCTGATGGAAGTCGCCAATCCGTCCGATCCAAATGGCACGCTGCTGCTGGTGACGGGACGTGACCGCGATGAAGTCATTACGGCCAGCAAGGGGGTCGGTTTCGGTTCCAGCGCCCTGCCGGTCGCCAGCCGCATGGACGTGGCGCCGATCGATGTGGCGCCCCGTGTCGCGAATGATGCGCCATCCTTCATTCCCACCACCCGTCCGGTCAGGCTGGGTGAACTGGTGCCTGTCAGCGCATTGCAGGGGGAGGGCTATACGCCAGGCGTCCTGTCGGTTCCCTTCCGCGTGTCTCCCGATCTGTATACGTGGCGTGACCGGCCGTACAAGCTGAACGTGCGTTTCCGTGCGCCGGATGGCCCGATCCTCGATGTCGCACGTTCCCATCTGGATGTCGGTATCAACAACACCTACCTGCAGTCCTATTCACTGCGGGAGCAGAGTTCCGCTGTCGATCAGCTTCTGCGCCGTGTTGGTGTTGGCACCCAGAACGCGGGCGTGGAACAGCATACGCTGACCATTCCGCCGTGGATGGTGTTTGGTCAGGATCAGCTTCAGTTCTACTTTGACGCAGCGCCGCTGACGCAACCTGGCTGTCGCCCCGGGCCAAGCCTGATCCACATGTCGGTTGACCCGGATTCAACCATCGACCTGTCCAACGCCTACCATATCACGCGCATGCCCAACCTGGCCTACATGGCCAGCGCGGGGTATCCGTTCACCACCTATGCCGATCTGTCGCGTTCGGCCGTGGTGCTGCCGGATCATCCCAATGGCACGGTGGTCAGCGCCTATCTCGACCTTATGGGTTTCATGGGGGCGACGACCTGGTATCCCGTATCGGGTGTCGATATCGTTTCGGCCGATCATGTAAGCGACGTGGCGGACCGGAACCTGATCGTCCTGTCCACCCTGTCGAACAGTGGGGAAGTCTCCTCGCTGCTGTCCAACTCGGCTTACCAGATTTCGGACGGGCGGCTGCACATGGGGCTGCGTTCCACCCTCAGCGGGGTATGGAACATCTTCCAGGATCCGATGGCAGTCATCAGCAGCACGCATCCGACCGAGGTCGAAACGGCCCTGGCCGGTGGCGTCGGCGCAATGGTGGAAGCGGAATCCCCGCTAGCGTCCGGACGCACGGTGCTGGCCCTGCTGTCGGGTGACGGGCAGGGGCTGGATAACCTGGTCCAGATCCTGGGTCAGCGTAAGAACCAGGCAAAAGTGCAAGGTGACCTTGTGCTGGCGCATGGCGACGAACTGACATCCTACCGCAGTTCACCGCTTTATACGGTTGGCACGTTGCCGATGTGGCTCATGCCTGACTGGTATATGCACAATCATCCGATCCGCGTGGTTGTGGTCGGCCTGTTCGGCTGTCTGCTGGTGGTTGCTGTCCTGGTGCGTGCACTGTTCCGCCACGCGATGTACCGTCGCCGGCAGTTGCAGGAAGAAAGGCAGAAATCGTGATCATGAGTAGACGATACGTCTTTTCACTTTCTGCCGGCCTGCTTGCCAGCAGTTGCATGGGGGTGATGGTGGCTGTGCCGGTAGCCCGTGCACAGCAGGCATCAACGGCCATGACGGGGGCGCAGGCCTCTGGCGGGACGGCCGCGCCGCGGCAGATCCTGCTGCAGCAGGCACGCTTCTGGTTGCAGCAGCAGCAGTATGACAATGCCCGGCAGGCATTGCAGAACGCGCAGCGGATCGCCCCCGACTCGCCCGATGTGCTGGAGGTTCAGGGTGAATACCAGACGGCCATCGGCAATCGTGAAGCCGCAGCCGATACCCTGCGTCACCTGCAGCAGGTCGCGCCAAACAGCGCGGCGTCGAACAGCCTGACTGATCTGCTGCATGAGCGGTCAATCTCGACGGCTGACCTGTCGCAGGTCCGTTCCCTTGCCGCTTCAGGCCATAACGCGCAGGCCGTGGCCGGGTACCAGAAGCTGTTCAATGGTGGAAAGCCACCCCATTCGCTGGCGGTGGAATATTACCAGACAATGGCTGGCGTGCCCGCTGACTGGGATCAGGCACGGGCGGGACTGGCCAGCGTTGTGGCGGCCAACCCGCAGGATTATCGCGCCCAGCTCGCCTTCGCGCAGGCACTGACCTATAATACCCCGACCCGTATGGAAGGTCTGGCGCGACTGAAGGACCTGCAGGGTTTCCGGTCCCAGGCCCCGGTTGAAGCTGCGGCGGCAACCCAGTCCTATCGACAGACACTGAGCTGGCTGCCGGTCACGCCTGAGACGCAACCGCTCATGCAGCAGTGGCTGGCGGCGCATCCCGATGACACGGCGCTGAAAGAACACATGCTTCACCCCCCTGGTGGTCCGCCGGACAAGGCGGGCCTTGCACGCCAGGCAGGTTACCAGCAGCTGAATGCCGGTCGTCTTTCCGCAGCCGAGCAGTCTTTCCAGTCCGCACTGCAGATCAATTCGCATGATGCGGATTCGCTGGGCGGCATGGGCCTGGTCAGCATGCGTCAGGGCGATGCGGCCGAAGCGCGTCGCTATTTCCAGGAAGCGATGGCCGCCGATCCCAAGACGGCTGACCGCTGGCGTCCCGCGCTGGCCGGTATGGAAATCAGCGGCGACTATGCCGCCGTGCGTCAGATGATTGCGGCGCATCAGTATACCGAAGCCAAGCAGCGCCTGACGTCACTGGCACGTCAGCCGGGGCAGTTTACGGGCGCTACGCTGATGCTGGCGGACCTGCAGCGCACGACCGGGCAGATCGATGCGTCCGAACAGTCATATCGTTCCGTTCTGGCCCGTGACCCCAACAGCCAGCTGGCCCTGATGGGGCTGGCGCGCGTGGACATGGCGCAGGGCAATACGGCGGAAGCCCGCCAGCTGCTGTCACGCGTCGGACCGCAATATGCCGAGCAGGTGGGTGAGATCGAGGTGACGGGCCTGATGGCCGCCGCCTCACACACATCGGATTCGGCACGCAAGGTGTCCATCCTGCGTGAAGCCATGACGCAGGCGCCACGCGATCCGTGGGTGCGCATCAACCTTGCCAATGCCCTGCAGCAGCAGGGTGACGTGGCGGAAGCCGGCCGTGTCATGCAGCCGATCCTGGCCAATCCGGTTACGGCGCAGGATCGTCAGGCAGGCATCCTGTATACTTATGGTGCCGGCAACGATGCGGCGACCCGTCGCCTGCTGTCCGGCCTGTCGCCAGAGGACTATTCCCCGGCCATCCGGTCCATCGCCACTGAAATGGAGATCAAGGAAGACCTGGCCAGCCGCCTGTCGATGGTGGCCAACCCGGTGCCCCTGATCCGCGAAGCCCTGTCCCCGCCTGACCCGACGGGTGCGCGTGGCGTGGCCGTGGCCGACCTGTTCCGTCAGCGTGGTGACATGCTCCATGCCCGCATGGCGCTGCGTATTGCCTCGACACGCACGATCGACCTGTCGCCGGACCAGCGTCTGGCCTATGCCACAGAATATATGAAGATCAGCAACCCGGTTGCCGCCGCCCGCCTGCTTGCGCCCCTGGGCGATGGCAGCGGGAGCGGCACGGGCAATGCCCTGCCGCCAGAACAGCAGCAGACCCTGCAGCAGTTGCGCATGGGTATTTCCGTGGCCCAGTCCGACCTGCTGAACCAGCGTGGCGATCAGGCACAGGCATATGATCAGCTGGCCCCCGCGCTGCGGGCGGATCCGGAGGCAACTTCGCCCAAACTGGCGCTGGCGCGTCTGTATAATGGTGAAGGCAAGGCAGGCAAGGCGCTGGAAATCGACCTTGCGGTGCTGCGCCACAATCCACAGGATCTTGATGCCCGGCAGGCTGCGGTGCAGGCTGCGGTCAATAGCGGCCGCAAGAGCCTGGCGACCCGCCTGGCGATGGATGGCGTGCAGGAAAGCCCGATGGATGCCCGTGCGTGGCTGAGCATGGCCGTGGCCGATCAGGCGGACGGGCATGGCCACAGGACCATTGCGGACCTGCGCCGGGCCTACGACCTGCGCCTGCAGCAGGTTGAAGGGTCCCGCATGGCGGCGGGTACCGGCGCCGCTGGTGCCGAACAGGATGCGCTTGCGCCGCCTTCCAGCAATCCCTTCCGCCACCATGGCTATGGTCGGCAGACGGAACTGGGCGCGCCGGTTACCGGTGGGTCCTACAGCATGGAAGCGACCTCGCCCGAGGCGTCGGACCAGATGCTGTCCTCCATTTCCGGACAGATCAACACGCTGCGTGAAAACCTTGCCCCGTCCATTGACGGTGGCCTCGGGTTCCGGTCGCGTTCGGGCGAACATGGTCTGGGCCGCCTGACGGAAGCCAATATCCCCATCGTCGGCCGTCTGCCGCTGCAGGCGGGTGAGTCCAGCCTGACCTTCTCGATCACGCCAACCATGATCTGGTCGGGTGATCTTGATAGTGGTTCGGTCTATGACGTGCCCCGGTTTGGCACCGACATGGCGACACAGGCGTGGAACCAGTACGTCAATTACATGAACCGCAACAATCAGGGTTCCACCAGCCGTTACAAGTCCCAGCTTGTGAAGGGTGGGGAAGGCGAAGCCGGTTTCGCGCCTGATGTCCAGTTCGGCAACAGCTGGGTGCGGGCCGACGTTGGTGCGTCACCGATCGGCTTCCCCATCACCAATGTGCTGGGCGGGGTCGAGTTCTCGCCACGTGTCGGGCCGGTGACATTCCGCGTCAGCGCCGAACGCCGTTCGATCACCAACAGCGTCCTGTCCTATGGCGGCATGCGTGATCCGAACTACTATTCCGCCATCGGGCGCTATGCCCGCAGCCTGTACGGCAAGGAACTGGCCTCGCAGTGGAGCCAGGAATGGGGTGGCGTCGTTACCAACCATTTCCATGGTCAGGTCGAGGCAACGCTGGGCAATACCATCGTGTATGGTGGCGGTGGCTATGCGATCCAGACCGGCAAGAACGTACGGCGCAACAGCGAGCGTGAAGCTGGCATCGGCGTCAATACGCTGGTGTGGCATAACGCCAACATGCTGGTGCGGATCGGTGTCAGCCTGACCTACTTCGGTTATGGGAACAACCAGGATTTCTATACCTACGGGCAGGGCGGCTACTTCTCGCCACAGTCCTATTACGCGGCCACCGTTCCGATCCGTTATGCCGGTCAGCACAAGCGGCTTGACTGGGACGTGAATGCCTCCGTGGGCTATCAGGTCTTCCACGAACATTCGTCGCCGTTCTTCCCCACGTCTCCGCTGCTTCAGTCGGGTGCGCAGTATGTGGCTAATAATTACGTGACGAATGCGACAAGCTCTGATTATCTCTCACAGGAAACGGTAAATAGCGCCTATTATCCCGGGGACAGTGTTGCTAGTCTCACGGGTGGCTTTAATGCTAGGGTAGGGTATCGATTTACCCACAATCTTCGTCTTGATCTGTCGGGGCGCTGGCAGAAGGCCGGTAACTGGACTGAAAGCGGCGCCATGATTTCCGCACACTATCTTATTATGGACCAGTAATGACAACTTTCAACGCAAAACCGGACTTCTCGCTTTTTCTGCAGGCCCTGTCATGGGAAATTGACGATCAGGCCGGGATCGAGGTCAGGAATGACCTGTTGCGGGAGGTCGGCCGCGGAATGGCTGGTCGCCTGCAGCCGCCCCTGTGCAACACCATCCACCAGTTGCAGATCGAACTGAATGCCCTGCTGGGCATGATCAACTGGGGCTATGTGAAGCTGGATCTGCTGGCGGAAGAGCAGGCCATGCGCATCGTGCATGAAGACCTGCCGCAGGTCGGCAGCGCGGGTGAGCCGTCGGGCACATGGCTGGCCCCGGTGCTGGAAGGTCTGTATGGCCGCTGGATTACGTCGCAGCCCGGTGCGTTCGGTGATTATGTTGTCAGCCGTGACATTGATGCGGAAGACCTGAACTCCGTCCCGACCCAGACCGTCATCCTGTATATGCGCACCCGCAGCAACAGCAACTGACCTGAATTGCCCGGCCGTTTTTGCCGATAACCCCGCTTGCAGGCATGTACATGACCTGCGGGTGGGGTTTTTTTACACCTGTTGCCCTGATTTCCAGCCCCACATTGCGCCAGGTCATGCGGATTGGGGATAGAGTGTTTCAGTAATATTGCCGTAGCAGGCAGATGGGACCATCTGGCCCGCGTCTCTGCTACCCCGAATTATCAAGGAGGAGCCTGCCGCATGAAATTGTCCCGCAAGATATTCCTGCTGTCTGCCGTGGCGTGTGGCATGATGGTGGCGCACGGTGCCGCGCATGCCCACGCCGCGAAGGGTCCGACCGATCCGGCGGATGAAAGGGCGCGGCAGGTGCTCGCGCATATGAGCCTGCAAGACAAGATGTCCCTGCTGTTCAGTGTGGATGGTGGCGGGTTCAATGGCAGTGTTGCCCCTCCGGGTGGGCTTGGCTCGGCGGCCTACCTGCGCGCGCCCGCGGGGTCGGGCCTGCCTGACCTGCAGATTTCCGATGCGGGGCTTGGTATCCGTAACCCCGCGCATATCCGTAAGGATGGTGTGGCGGTTTCCCTGCCATCGGGCCTGTCCACCGCCAGTTCGTGGGATATGGACATGGCGCGCGAAGCCGGGGCGATGATTGGTCGCGAAGCATGGCAAAGTGGCTTTAACGTCCTGCTGGGCGGTGGGGCCGACCTGACCCGTGATCCGCGCGGTGGCCGCAATTTCGAATATGCGGGCGAGGATCCGCTACAGACCGGTCTCATGGTCGGCAGCACCATTGCGGGCGTGCAGTCACAGCATGTGATCTCCACCCTCAAGCATTACGCGATGAATGACCTTGAGACATCGCGCATGACCATGAGTGCCGATATCGACCCCGTTGCCATGCGCGAAAGCGACCTGCTGGGGTTCGAGATCGCGATGGAAACCGGCCATCCCGGTTCCGTCATGTGTTCGTATAACCGCGTCAATGACCTGTATGCGTGCGAAAACCCGTACCTGCTGACCAAGACGCTGAAGCAGGACTGGCATTATCCCGGCTTCGTCATGTCCGACTGGGGTGCGACCCATTCTTCGGCCCGTTCGGCGCTGGCGGGACTGGATCAGGAATCCGCTGGTGATCATACGGATGCACGGCCCTATTTCCAGACGCTGCTGGCGGCGGATGTGAAAGCGGGCCGGGTGCCGCAGTCCCGTATTGACGACATGGCACAGCGTATTGTCCGCTCCCTGTTCGCACAGGGGCTGGTTGATCATCCGCCCGTGCGTGCGCCGCTGGATGTGGTGACCGATACCCTTGTCGCCCAGCGTGATGAGGAAGAAGGCGCGGTCCTGCTGCGTAACGAGGGCAATGTCCTGCCGCTTGCCCCCACGGCCCGCATTGCGGTCATTGGTGGCCATGCGGATGTGGGTGTGATTTCGGGTGGTGGTTCCAGCCAGGTCGATCCCATCGGGGGCGAGGTGGTCAAGGGACCGGGGAAGAAGGACTGGCCGGGTGATCCGGTGTATTTCCCGTCTTCCCCGCTCAGGGCCATGCGGGCCGAGGCCCCGGCCGCCCATATCACCTATGATCCGGGCACGAATATCGCGGCTGCCGTCCGTGCCGCCCGCGCGGCCGACGTGGCCGTCGTGTATGCAACGCAGTTCACCTTTGAGGGGATGGACGCGCCGAACATGCACCTTGACGCCAATGCGGATGCCCTGATCGCCGCCGTCGCCGCCGCCAACCCGCGCACTGTCGTGGTCATGGAAACCGGCGACCCGGTGCTGATGCCATGGAACGGCAGTGTTGCGGGCGTGCTGGAGGCATGGTTCCCCGGTTCCGCCGGTGGCACCGCCATCGCCCGGCTGCTGTTTGGCAAGGTCGCGCCATCAGGCCATCTGACCATGACCTTCCCGCAGGCTGAATCCCAGCTTGCCCATCCCGACATCGCGGGTGTGAACGCAAACAATGTGTTTGAGATGCAGTTCCATACCGATCAGGAACTGGTTTACGACGAAGGCAGCGATGTCGGTTACCGCTGGTTCGACCGCAATCACCTCAAGCCGCTCTATCCGTTCGGCCATGGCCTGACCTACACCACCTTCGCGACCGATGGGCTGGCAGCGGGCTATCACCACAAGCAGCTGACGGTGACGTTCAACGTGCGCAATACCGGCACGCGTCCCGGCGTGGACGTGCCGCAGGTCTATGTCGGCCTGCCCGACGGGGGCGCGCGCAGGCTGGCAGGCTGGCAGCGCGTGAAGCTGGCGCCGGGCGAAAGCCGCCAGGTCTCGGTACGGGTCGATCCGCGCCTGCTGGCCCATTTTGATGGCAAGCATGACCGGTGGGACATACCTTCGGGCCGGTTCCGGGTCTGGCTGGGTCATTCGGCCGTGGATGACAGTCAGCAGGTGAGCGTGCATCTGTCTGGCCGCACGCTGGCGCCGTGAGGCGACACACCATTGGCAGGGGCCGGTTTCTGGCGGCGGTAATCGTGGGGGCTGGCCTGTTCAATGCCAGTTCCGCCCGGGCGGATGGCCTGTCCTGGCCCGATACCCCGTCCGGGCGCGCGCATCTGCTGACAGTCGTGCAGGCCCTGGAAAAGACGCTGCGGACCCATGCCAGCGCCACGGTGGCGCTGGAGGGCTGGTGCGCCAGCCACCATATGGCCGACCGGCCCGTGGTGGTGGCGCAGAAGGCGGCCCTGCCGCAGCCTGACCCGGTGCCCGCGCAGGTGCGGGCCGATCTGGGCATAAATGCCACGCAAACCGTGCGGCACCGGCGCGTCCGGCTGACCTGTGGCACGCATGTGCTTTCGGTTGCGGATAACTGGTATGTGCCTGATCTGCTGACGTCGGAAATGAACGCCACGCTGGAGCATACGGACACAGCCTTTGGCCATGTCGTGGCGCCGCTGCATTTCACCCGTGAGCGGCTGCAGCTTGCCCCGTTATGGACGCCGTGGCCCGGCCCATTGTCCGGAACGGCCAGCGGGCGGGTCGTGGCGCCGTCCAGCATCATGCAACAGCGCGCGGTGCTGCGCGACGGGCAGGGGCGCCCCTTCAGCGAGGTGATGGAAACCTACACGGACCAGACCCTCGATTTCACGCCGTCACCGGATAGCAGGCAGCGGTAGGGCATTCTGTCATTTGCGGTCTGGTGGCAGGGGCGCTACGCCGGGGCATGAAATCATGACCGGAGCCAGAACCACCATGACAGATCTGCGTAACCCCGGCACGCCTGCCGCAACCGTGCGGCAACTGCTGGGCCTGCAACCCCACCCCGAAGGCGGCAGCTACCGCGAAATCTGGCGTGACATGCCCGCTGATGGTCCGCGTGGCGCGGTCTCGACCATCACGTTCCTGCTGGCGGCAGGGGAACGTTCGCACTGGCACCGGGTTGATGCAGCGGAAATCTGGTGCTGGCAGGGCGGTAGCCCGCTGCTGCTTGAAATCGCGGCGGGGCAGGGCGCGCCTGTCGAGCGGATCGTGCTGGGGCCGCTGCCCACGCAGGGGCAGGTGCTGCAGGCAGTGGTGCCACCAGGCGCATGGCAGGCGGCGGCCAGTCAGGGGGCGTGGAGCCTCATGGGCTGTCAGGTCGCGCCCGCTTTTGTCTTCAGCCAGTTTGAACTGGCGCCGCCCGGCTGGTCACCTGAAGGAGAAAATGCATGACAACCCCGCAATGGCTGGTCTGGGCCCGTGACCTGCAGGCGCTGGCGCAAAGTGGCCTGACCTATGCCGAAAGCCCGTTCGATCGTGAACGTTATGAAAGCATACGGCAGATCGCGGCCGACATGATGGCGGCAGGCAGCAACGCCGACATGGAACGCGTGCTGGACCTGTTCAGCCAGCAGGACGGTTATGCCACGCCAAAAATCGTGGTGCGGGCCGCCGTGTTTGATGATCGCCAGCGTATCCTGCTGGTGCGCGAGGTGCTGGACCATGACCGCTGGACCCTGCCTGGCGGCTGGGCGGATGTGAACCTCAGCCCGGTGGAAAACACGGTCAAGGAAGTGCGCGAGGAAAGCGGATATGATGTCCGTGTGACCAGGCTTGCCGCTGTATGGGATCGTGACCGGCAGGGCCATCCGGCTGCACCGTTTTCATGCCACACGCTGTATTTCATATGCGCACTGACTGGCGGACAGGCGCAGACCAGTGTCGAAACATCTGAAATCGGCTGGTTCGGCCCCGATGAAGTCCCCACGGACCTGTCCATGGGCCGGGTTCTGCCCCATCAGATCGCGCGCATGTTCGATCATGTCCGCGATCCGTCCCTGCCGACGGATTTTGATTGAAAGAATGACCCGGAGCTAAGCAATGAGAAAAGTTTTCGGGTGCCGCCTTTTTTCAAAAAGGCGGCGTGCCCTGAAGCTTTTCGGGAAAAGCTTCACCAAAAACTTTCCCTGATTGCCCGATGTTTCCCGGGCCGGTTTTCCAGATGGCCTTTTACAGGCGGGATGCCGGAACGGTCTCGAAGTACTCCTGCATGCAGGCCATTGAAAACGCCGCGAAGATTTCCATATTCATTACAAATTGAAACCTGACCATATTTTCATGAACAAAGGACCGGCAATGACGGAAAACACAACGACAACCCCGCCCGAAGCCACGGGCGAACAGCATGAATTCAGCGCCGAGGTCGGCCGCCTGCTCGACCTTGTGGTGCATGCGCTTTATTCCGAACGCGAGATTTTCCTGCGTGAACTGGTGGCCAACGCGGCGGACGCGACCGACAAGCGCCGTTTCGAGGCGCTGACCGATGGTGCGCGCGCCCTGCCTGATGATGCAAAGATCCGCATCAATCCTGACAAGGACGCCCGCCTGCTGACCATAAGCGATGATGGCGCGGGCATGAGCAAGGAAGATCTTGCCCGCAACCTTGGCACCATCGCGCGTTCGGGCACCCGTGCCTTTGGCGAGGAACTGGCCAACGCCAAACCCGAGGACAAGCCGAGCCTGATCGGGCAGTTCGGCGTGGGCTTCTACGCCGCTTTCATGGTGGCGGACCGGGTGGATGTGATCTCGCGCCGGGCGGGCAGTGACGAGGCCTGGTGCTGGTCCTCCACCGGCAAGGGCAATTACACGATCAGTCCGGCGACCCGTGACAGGGCGGGCACCGACATCATCATGCATATCAAGGAAGATGCGAACGACTTCCTTGATTCGTGGCAGCTTGAAACCATCGTGCGCAAATGGGCTGACCATATTTCGTGGCCCATCACCATCGTCAAGGATGATGGCGAGGAAACGTCGGCCAACAAGGGCACGGCGCTGTGGCGCAAGCCACGTGGCGAGATTGATGAAGAACAGCTGAACGAATTCTATCGTCACGTCAGCCACAACTTCGACACCCCATGGGCCACGCTGCACTGGCATGCCGAAGGGATGCTGGAATTCTCGGCGCTGCTGTTCATTCCCGGCAGCAAGCCGTTCGAATTCGCCGAACCGGTGCGTGAAAGCCAGATCCGCCTGCATGTCCGCCGCATGTTCATTACCGATGATGCAGGGCTGCTGCCGCCGTGGCTGCGCTTTGTCACCGGCGTGGTGGATACCGAGGACCTGCCGCTGAACGTATCGCGTGAAATGCTGCAGGCGACCCCGGTGCTGGCGCGCATCCGCAAGGCCGTGACCAATCGCGTGATCTCCGAACTCAAGACCCGCAGCAAGGACGAGGCGGATTTCGAGAAGTTCTGGGACAATTTCGGCCCGACCTTCAAGGAAGGGATCTGGGATGATGCCGAACACCGCACGGAACTGGCCACCATCGCGCGCTTCCGTTCCAGCACGCAGGATGGCTGGACTACGCTGGACGCCTACCTTGAGCGCAAGAAGCCCGAGCAGGAAGCCATCTACTACCTGACCGGCGACCGCACGGAAATGCTGCCGTCCTCGCCACAGCTTGAAGGCTTCCGCGCCCGCGGAATCGAGGTGCTGCTGCTGTCGGACCCGGTGGACTCCTTCTGGCCCGAACGTCTGGGCGTGTATAAGGACACGCCGCTGCGTAATATCAGCCAGTTCCACACCGATCTGGAAAAGTTTGGCGCGCCGGAGGAAACGCAGGCTGAAAAGGACGCGCTGGAAGTCGTCATCCCCGCGCTGAAGGAAGCCCTGGGTGATGCGGTATCGGATGTGAAGGGCACCAATCGTCTGGTCAACAGCGCCGTGGTGCTGGCGGCCCCCGAGTCCGGCCCGGACCTGCAGATGATCCGGCTAATGAAGCGTAGCGGCCAGCAGGTGCCCGACACCGCGCCCGTGCTGCAGGTCAATCCGGCGCATCCGCTGATTGCGGACCTTGCGACCCGGGTGAAGAACGGTGATCCGGTGCAGGACATTGCCCTGACGCTTATGGACATGGCCCGTATCCAGGATGGCGAAAGCCCGAAGGACCCGACCGGCTTTGCCCAGCGCCTGACCACGATCCTGACCCGCCTGCCGCTGTCGGACGGACCGCAGGGCTGAATATTCCAGCTTTAACGATCTGATCGGCATGATCCCGCCATGCATCGCGCATGGCGGGATTTTTTGTTCTTGCAGGCCGTCAGCCATAAGGAAGCTTCTGGTGAAGCATTTTTCAAAAAGTTTCGAAAAACGCTGTCTTTGTGGAAAAAGGGGGCACCCGGAAATTTTTATGGTTTTCCATCAATAATCTGTTTTCAGACAGCTTTTTATGGTGCTCGGCCTGCCGGCCGCGTCCGGGGCCATTCTTTCGTGCATTCCCATGGCGTGATGATCCCTGTCCCCCTTTCCTTTGCGGGGCATCAGGGCCACATGCACGATCGGACATGCGTTGCGGTGTGGAATACCATGCGGACTGCCTGTATGATGGTTGCCATGCGGGGACAGGGTCATGTTGCCACGTGGTACAAAAGGCCCATATTGCCGGTTCATGAAGTATTCGGGGCCGAAGGGGCTTGAATGCCGGTGGGCCGGATGCTTCCCTACGCGCCCTTTTGTGTGTTCTGGTTTTTGGATGGCGGCACGTATTATATGAAGATTGATAACGTCTCTTATCGCAGCGTATGGGTGGACACGGATGATGGCTGGTCGGTCCATATCTTTGACCAGACCCGCCTGCCGTGGTCGCTTGATATCCTGCGCCTGACCGAACGTGATCAGGTGGCGCATGCCATCCGCACCATGCAGGTGCGTGGCGCGCCGCTGATCGGGGCTGTCGCGGCTTACGGACTGGCCCTGGCCCTGCGCCGTGACAGCAGCGATGAAGCCATGGAACGTGACGCGGCATTGCTTGCGGCCACGCGGCCTACGGCGGTCAATCTTGGCTGGGCGATCCGGCGCATGCTGACCCGACTGCGCACCACGGCCGTCGCGGATCGTGTGGCGGCGGCGTATGACGAAGCCGGGCGCATCTGTGATGAAGACGTGATCCAGAACGAGGCCATCGGCCGACAGGGCCTTGAACTGATCGAGGACATTGCCGCCCGTCGCCCCGGCCCCGTCAACATCATGACCCACTGCAACGCGGGCTGGATCGCGACAGTGGACTGGGGCACCGCACTTGCCCCGATCTACATGGCGCATGACCGGGGCATTGACGTGCATGTATGGGTGGATGAAACCCGCCCGCGCAACCAGGGCGCATCGCTGACCGCATGGGAACTGGGCCGCCACGGGGTGAAGCATACGGTCATTGCCGATAATGCCGGTGGGCACCTGATGCAGCATGGGCAGGTGGACATGGTGATCGTGGGTACCGACCGCGTAACCCGCACGGGGGATGTAGCCAACAAGATCGGCACCTACCTCAAGGCGCTGGCGGCGCATGACAATGGCGTGCCCTTCTGGGTGGCGCTGCCGTCCACAACCATCGACTGGACCATCAACGATGGCGTGAAGGAAATCCCCATCGAGGAACGTGACGGGCGCGAAGTCACCCATATACAGGGCCGCGACGCCACCGGCCACGTGACCAGCGTGCAGCTGGTGCCCGATGGTAGTGCTGCCGCCAATCCGGCGTTTGACGTGACACCCGCGCGCCTTGTGACCGGGCTGATTACCGAACGCGGCCGCTGCCCCGCCACGGCGGACGGGCTGTGCGACCTGTTCCCCGAATACGTGTAAGGTGCGGCCCCGCAGGCCGGGGCTGCCACCTATAACCTTGACAGGCGTGGGCGGGATTGGCTTTGTCGCGCCTGCAACCGGGTGTGGCCCCTTCGGGGCGCATCCCCCAAAATCTGGTAGAATCAGGACAAGATCATGCATCCCTATCGTACCCATAGCTGTGCGGCCCTGCGGGCTGCAGACGCCGGGCAGACGGCCCGCCTTTCCGGATGGGTACACTCCAAGCGCGATCATGGCGGCCTGCTGTTCATTGACCTGCGCGACCATTTCGGCATGACGCAGATCGTGATCCCCGCGGGTTCCCCCGTTCTGGAAACGGCGGAACGCGTGCGCGTGGAAAGCGTGCTGACGGTCACGGGCGAAGTCGTTCTGCGTGATGGCGCGACCAAGAACCCGAACCTGCCCACCGGTGAAATCGAACTGCGCGCGCGTGAGATCGATGTCCAGTCCAGCGCCGACGTGCTGCCGCTGCAGGTGGCGGGCAGTGAGCATTACCCCGAGGACCTGCGCCTGACCTACCGCTACATCGACCTGCGGCGTGAGAAGGTGCATCGCAACATCATGCTGCGCGCGCAGGTGATCGCCAGCCTGCGCAGGCGGATGACGGACCTCGGCTTCGTGGAATTCCAGACCCCGATCCTGACCGCGTCCTCGCCCGAGGGGGCGCGCGACTTCCTGGTGCCCGCGCGCATGCATCCGGGCAAGTTCTATGCCCTGCCGCAGGCCCCGCAGCAGTTCAAGCAGCTTGCCATGGTGGCGGGCTTCGACCGCTATTTCCAGATTGCACCGTGCTTCCGTGACGAAGCCGCCCGTGCCGACCGTTCGCCGGGTGAGTTCTACCAGCTTGATTTCGAAATGGCGTTCGCGACACAGGAAGACGTGTTCGCAACCCTTGAGCCGGTGATGGAAGGCGTGTTCCGCGAATTCGGCGGTGGCCGGATTGTCAGCGAAGGCCCGTTCGAGCGCATTCCCTACGCCACGGCCATGGAAGTCTATGGCAGTGACAAGCCCGACCTGCGTAACCCGCTGAAGCTGTCGGATGTGACCGAAGCCTTCGCCGGTTCCGGCTTCGGCCTGTTTGCGCGTATTGCCGCTGACGGTGGCCAGATCCGCGCCATCCCCGCCCCCGGTGCGGGTGACCGTCCGCGCGCGTTTTTTGACAAGCTGAACAACTGGGCACGCGAATCCGGCGCAGGCGGCCTTGGCTACATCATCTTCGCCGAAGAAGGTGGCAAGGGCCCGATCGCCAAGAACCTTGAGGCCGACCGCATCGAGGCCATCCGCGCCAGGACCGGCCTGACGGCAGGGGATGCCGTGTTCTTCGTCGCGGGCAAGGGCGATGAGATGGTCAAGTTCTCCGGTGCCGTGCGCACGCGGGTTGCGACCGAACTGGACCTGATCGAACAGAACGCCTTCCGTTTCTGCTGGATCACGGATTTCCCGATGTACGAGCGTAATGAGGAAACGGGTGAGATTGATTTCTCCCACAACCCGTTCTCCATGCCACAGGGTGGCATGGACGCGCTGCAGAATCAGGACCCGCTGACCATCAAGGCGTTCCAGTACGATATCGTGTGCAACGGCATTGAACTCTCCTCGGGCGCGATCCGTAACCACCAGCCCGACGTGATGATTCGTGCGTTCGAGATCGCGGGTTATCCCGCCACCGAGGTCGAGGCCCGCTTTGGCGGCATGCTCAACGCCTTCCGTTATGGCGCGCCCCCACATGGCGGTTCGGCCCCCGGTGTGGACCGTATCGTGATGTTGCTGGCTGATGAGCCGAACATCCGTGAAGTCATCCTGTTCCCGCTGAACCAGCAGGGTGAGGACCTGATGATGGGCGCCCCCGCCCCGGTCGAGCCGCAGCGGCTGAAGGAACTGTCCCTTGCCCTTGACCTGCCGAAGCCCAAACCCGGTCAGGCCAAGAACTGAGTGGCATGATGCCGGCCGATGCACTTGCCTTCCTGATGCCCCGTGCCGTGCAGTACGGGGTGCCGGTGGGGCGGTGCGTGATGGTGGGCATGACGCTGGCGGCCCTGTGGCGCGCCACGCCGGTGCAGGCGGCGCCGGTCATGGCCGCCCACCGCGCGGTCTATGACCTGACGCTGGTGGCGGTCAGTGGTGGTGATGTCGTCACGGCGGAGGGCAGGCTGACCTTCGTACTGTCCGATATGTGTTCGGCATGGTCCACGCAGCAGCAGTTGCACCTGCGTACCGTGGACCGTGACGGGGCGGAAACGCTCAGCGATTCAGATTATGCCGTGCTGGAGGAAAAGGACGGATCATCCCTCGTATTCCGTGCCGACCAGACGGAAAATGGCCATCCCGCCCCCCGTATCGCGGGGGAAGCGCATATGCGCCCCACCGGGGGGCTGGTTCATTACACCGCCCCCGCTGCGCATGACGTGACGCTGCCCGCAGGCACGCTGTTTCCCGTGGCCCACACGGCAGCCGTCATTCAGGCGGGGCAGGACGGACAGGGGCCGATTGCCCCCTTCCTGTTCGATGGCACGGTGGATACCGGGGCGCTGGGCACGTACGTGCTGTTTCTGGGGCATGATGCGCCGCCGGTCGCGACCGCGTTCCCCGTCCTTGCCCCGCTTGCGGCGCAGCGGGTGCATGTTGCGTATTACAATACCACCACGCGCGACATGACCCCGGTGTTCGAGACGGGCATGCGCTATTTCAGCAATGGCGTGGCCGACCGGGTGGATATGGATTTCGGGCAGTTCCGCATGTCGGGCACATTGCGTGAATTCCGGCTGCTGCCCGTGCCCGACCATTGCCCGCTGCCCGGCGGGGCACGCGGGCATGATGGCGTCAGCCCGGCGCATCCGCCAGCGTAACCGCCAGCGGCACATGGTCGGATGGCTGTGGCCTGCCGCGTTCGTCACGGGCGGGACGTGCTGTCAGCAGCCGTTCGGCAACACGGGGGGACAGCAGGGCATGGTCAATGCGCAGCCCGCTGTCGCGCTGCCATGCCGCCGCCTGATAATCCCAGAATGTATAGAACCGCCCCACCGGGTGCAGTGCACGCAGCGCATCGGTCAGCCCCAGCCACAACAGACGGCGGAAGGCAGCACGGCTTTGCGGGCGGACCAGGGCGTCATCGGGGGACAGCGCGCCGGGCGCACAGTCCTCGTCGGTGGGACAGACATTGTAATCACCCAGCAGGACGAAATCCTGACCGGCCTGCAGCAGGCCGTGCGCGTGCAGCGCCAGTGCCTCCATGAACGCCAGTTTGGAGTCGTAGCCGGCAGAGCCACCGGAATTGCCGTTGGGCAGGTACAGATTGCCAAACACCAGCCCGCAACTGCGGATTTCGACATAGCGTGCCTGTACGGGGTCGGTTTCCCAGCCGGGCAGGGCAGTGTGCGTGACGTCGTGCGGGTGGCGGGTCAGGATGGCGACGCCGTTATAGCTTTTCTGCCCCACGACAACGCTGTCATAGCCCGCTGCCTTGAACACATCGACGGGAAAGACGTCGGTCTGGCACTTGATTTCCTGTAGCGCCAGCACGTCGGGCCGTTCGCGGGCCAGATAGTCCAGCACATGGTCCTGACGCTGGCGGATGGAATTGACGTTCCAGGTGGCGAATTTCATCATTCGACCGAAAAGCTCGTGCCACATCCGCATGATGACGCGGCATGGGGATTGCGCACGGTAAAGTGCGCGCCCATCAGGCTGTCATCAAAATGCAGTTCCGCCCCGGTCAGCAGGTCCATGCTGGCCGGATCGACCACGACACGGACCGTGCCCGCCGGGATTACGATATCATCGGGCTGGCTTTCGCCATCCAGTGCGAATTTGTACTGGAAGCCGTTACACCCACCGGCCTCGACCGATACCCGCAATGCAGGCTCGCCCCCGGGGCTTGCGGGCTGTTCATCCAGTATTTCACGCAGGCGGCGGGCGGCGGCGTCCGATACGCGGAAGCTTTCAGTGGCGGGGGCAGGGGGCATGGACATCGGGTTTCACCATGATCAATGGCGCGCAGGCTTATGGGATCATGTTGGCCACGGGCTGCGCGCGGGTTATGGATGGGCGGCGGCATCATCATGTGCCGTTCCATCCATGGCTGGATCCTGATCATATATGAGCACTGCACCCTATGCTGTCCAGACCGCCACGGCCCGTGGCAGGCTCTATCCCGAAGCCGAGGCCCCGACCCGTAGCCCATGGCAGCGTGACCGGGACCGGGTGCTGCATTCGGCGGGGTTTCGCACGCTGCAGTACAAGACGCAGGTGTTCCTCAACCACGAAGGTGATTTTTTCCGCACCCGCCTGACCCATTCGCTGGAAGTAGCCCAGGTCGCCCGCTCCATCGCGCGCAGGCTGGGGCTGGAGGAAGACCTGACCGAAAGTCTCGCCCTGGCGCATGACCTTGGCCATACCCCTTTTGGCCATGCGGGGGAGGAAGCGCTGTCGGCCGCCATGAAGCCGTGGGGCGGTTTTGATCACAATACGCAGTCCCTGCGGCTGGTGACGCTGTTGGAACGGCGGTATTTCGCCTTTGATGGCCTGAACCTGACATGGGAAATGCTCGAAGGGCTGGCCAAGCATAATGGTCCGGTGGACCATCCCACGCCCTATGTGGCCGATTACGCGGCCCGGCACGGGCTGGAACTGGGCAGCTATGCCGCGGCTGAAGCGCAGGTCGCGGCCCTGTCGGATGATATCGCCTATCACGCCCACGACCTTGATGACGGCCTGCGCGCGGGCCTGCTGCATATCGAGGACCTGGAAACCCTGCCCGTGGTGCGGGAAGCACTGGCCGATGCCCGTACGGCCCAGAGGCTCAGCGGATGTCAGGCCAGCAATAACGATCCCCGCCTGCGCCATGAAACCATCCGGCGCGTCATCAACACGCTGGCTATGGACCTGATCGGGCAGACCCAGCGCAATCTTGAACGCCTTGCCCCGACCTGTTCCGATGATATCCGCCATGCCGCCCGACCCGTGGTGGCGTACAGCCCGGACATTGCTGCCGCCAATCTGGAAATCCGCAAATTCCTGTATGCGCGGCTGTACCGGCACTGGCGCGTCAATCGCATGACGCGCAAGGCGCGGCTGACGGTCGAATCGATCTTCACCATCCTGTCGGAAAACCTCACACTGCTGCCCGATGGCACGCGGGAGCCAGCACTTGCCTCCCGTGATGCGGGCGACAGGGCGGGTGCATGCCGCGTGGTGGCGGATTATATTGCCGGGATGACCGATCGCTGCGCGATGGAGGAATATCGACGGTTGACGGACCTGTCCTCGCCGGGGTGAAACACGCCCATCGCATTTATCCGATTGCCTGCCGTGCCGGTATCACGGCAGGCCCTTCCTGCCGGGCCTGAAGGTCCATTTACCGTTTTTGTTGGGAAACCGTGCCGCATGTCAGACAGTCTGTTCGTCCGTTACCTTACGCATGTGCGCGCAGCACTGGGCCGGATCGTGCCCGACCTGCCGCCTGCGCTGCTGGACCGGGTGGAGGTCACCCCCACGCGTGACCCGGCCCATGGCGATCTTGCGACCAACGCGGCACTGGTCGTGTCCAAGGTGGCACGCCGCCGCCCGGCTGAAATCGCGGCCGAACTGGTGACGGCGCTGGCGGATGTGCCGGGCATTGCCCATGCGGAAGTAGCAGGCCCCGGTTTCGTCAACATGCGTCTGGCGCCTGCCGTGTGGCAGGGTATTGCGCACAGCGTGCTGGCATCCGGTGAGGATTACGGCACCAGCACCGCGGGCAACGGGGTGAAGGTGAATGTGGAATACGTGTCCGCCAACCCTACCGGCCCGATGCATGTCGGCCATTGCCGTGGGGCCGTTGTGGGTGACGTGCTGGCCAACCTGCTGATCAAGGCGGGTTACGAGGTCACGAAGGAATATTATATCAACGATGCCGGCGCGCAGGTCATCGCCCTGGCATGGGCGACCTACTGGCGGTACCTGCAGGCGCTGGGCACCACCGTGACCGAGGCGGAATTCGCCGCTGTCGTGCCCGGCGGCGCGATCCAGTACGGCGGCGACTATCTGGTGCCCGTGGGCGAGGCGCTGGCCCACAAGTATGGCGATAAACTGGCTGCCCCCGGCCTGAAGCCCGCCGATCCCGCCCTGTGGCTGGATACGGTGAAGCGGGAGGCGGTCGATACCATGATGGCCATGATCCGCGAGGACCTTGCGGCCCTGGGCGTGCATCATGATGTCTTTACCAGCGAGGCGAAGATCCTGGCCGATGGCGAAACCGATCGCGCCATCGCACAGCTGGAAAAGAAGGGCCTGATCTACGAAGGCGTGCTGGAACCGCCCAAGGGCAAGCTGCCCGATGACTGGGAAGCGCGGCCGCAGACGCTGTTCCGCTCCACCGAATTCGGTGATGACGTGGATCGCCCGCTGCGCAAGTCCGACGGGTCGAACACCTATTTCGCCAACGACATCGGCTACCATGCCGACAAGATCCGCCGCGGTGCGGATGTGCTGGTGGATGTATGGGGTGCCGACCACGGCGGCTATGTCACCCGCATGAAGGCGGCGGTCGCGGCACTGGCTGTGGACGGGCGGCCGGTGCTGGACGTGCTGCTGTGCCAGATCGTGCGGATCGTGCGCGATGGGCAGCCGGTGCGCATGTCCAAGCGCGCGGGAACCTTCGTCACCCTGCGCGACCTGATTGACGAGGTCGGGCGCGACGCCGTGCGTTTCACCATGCTGACCCGCAAGGCCGATGCGCAGATGGAATTCGACCTGGACCAGGTCGTGGCGCAGAGCCGTGACAACCCCGTCTTCTATGTGCAGTACGCCCATGCGCGCTGCTGTTCCGTCCTGCGTTCGGCGGCGGAGATGGTCAATGATGGCAAGATCCCGGGTGGCATCACGCCGGCGGAACTGGCGGGCGCGGACCTGTCGGGCCTGACGGCGGATGCGGAACTGGCGCTGCTGCAGCGCATGGCGCAGTGGCCACGCATGGTCGAATCGGCAGCCAGCGCGCATGAACCGCACCGCATTGCCTTTTACCTGAATGAACTGGCATCGGATTTCCATGCATTGTGGAATCGGGGACGCGACGATGCGACCCTGCGCTTCCTGCAGGAAAATGATATTGCCGCCACCCGCATGAAGCTTGCCCTTGTCGAGGCAACGGCAACCGTGCTGCGATCGGGGATGAAAGTGCTCGGCGTACAGCCGGTCGAGGAGATGCGATGAGCCCTGACAACACGTCCCCCCCCAATGTTCCCCCTGACAGCAGGGGCGACAACCCGCCCGCGCCCGATCCCTATTC
>NZ_VWPI01000155.1 GCF_015155755.1 Komagataeibacter sp. FXV3
CCCGATCCCTATTCCGCGCCCGCCGGCCCGGGACGGGAGCGCATGGGGGCCGATTCCAATCCCGATCTGGATTCCCGCAAACCGATGGAACCGGCGGATGACATCGGGCTGGCTGCCGCCCGACGGGGCCGCCGGGGTGGTTTTGACTTCAGGGCCTTGATGGCGCGCGTGGCGGGCAGCAACCTGCTGGGTGATGATCCGCTTACGCGCAAACTGGTCTATGGCGCGGCGGGTCTTGGTGGCGTGCTGGTGGTGGCCATTGGGGGATGGTCACTGTTCGGGCACCATCAGGGCGGGATTCCCGTTCTGGGGCCGCCCCCCGGCCCGGTTCGCGTCAAGCCCGCCGATCCGGGCGGGATGCAGATCCTTGGCGCAGGTGATGGCATGCCCGCCGATGGCGGCGTGATGCGCCTGTCCCCGCCGCCCGAACAACCACAGCCCGACGCCATGGCCCGCCAGTACGGACAGGTGGCCGGTGAGGGCGAACCCGCACCGGCTCCGACATCGCCAGCTGCGGTCCCCGCTACGCCCCCAGCGGCGGATGCGCCAGCCAGCGCGCCTGCGTCCCAGCCTGCCGCCCCGCCGCGCGCGGCAGCGCCCGAACCGCAGGCCGCCCCGCTGCCGCCACCCGTGCCGCGTGCGCCCAACACCGGAACGGGCGCATACGGCGTGCAGCTTGCCGCCCTTGATTCGCAGGAGGCGGCGCTGAAAAGCTGGACCCGCCTCAGCGCGCGTTATCCCGATATCTTCGGGCCATACCAGCCCACCGTGGTGAAGGCGGAACGGGGCGGCAAGACCTTCTATCGCCTGCGCGTCAAGGGACTGGCGAAGGCACAGGCGGTCAGCCTGTGTGAAAAGGCCAAGGCAAAAAGCCAGGCGTGCGAGCTGGTCCATTCCTGATCCCGCCATGGCCCGCGACCTTGTGCTGCGGAGGGAACGGTGAGCGGGGATAACCCCCCACCCGTTCCCGCCGCGTCCACCAGCGCCCCGATCGTGCATCTGGACGGGTTTGACGGGCCGATGGACCTGCTGCTGGAACTGGCGCGGGCGCAGAAGGTGGATCTGTGGCGCATTTCCATCCTGCAGCTGGTGGACCAGTACCTGGCCGTGGTGCGCGCGGCGCGCGACGTGCGGCTGGAACAGGCGGCGGACTGGCTGGTGATGGCGGCGTGGCTGGCGTGGCTCAAATCCCGCCTGCTGCTGCCCGAGGATGACGACGAAGCTACCGATGCGGAGGAAGCGGCCAGCCTGCTGCATGAACGGCTGCTGGAACTGGAACGGATGGTCCAGCTTGGCCGCTGGCTGGCCGCGCGCCCGCAACTGGGTCTGGAAGTGTTCGAGCGCGGGCAGGCGGAAAGCCTTGTGGAAATTGACCGCTCGGGCCTTGCGGTCGATGTGCCACAGCTTATGCGTGGGTATATGGCGGCCATGCGCCGGCGCGCGCGCAAATCCGTCTACCAGCCGCGCGCGCTGCGGTTCTGGACGGTGCAGGACGCGCTGGCGCGGCTGCGGCGCATGCTGGGTACGCATGACATGAAGACGGACTGGTGCGGGCTGGAGGGATTCGTGCCCGACCTGCCGCTACAGGCCGACATGACGGAAACAATGATGCGGACCGGTCGCCGCGCCGCCGTGGCGGGGACGCTGCTGGCCAGCCTGGAGATGGCGCGCAGCGGGATGATCGAACTCCAGCAGGCGCAGCAGTTTGGCCGTATCTGGCTGCGCGAACGCACAGTGCAGCCAGATGCTGCCGGGACAGAACCGGAAGGGGACATGGCCTGATGAATGATACACGACAGCCGGGGCTGCTGCCTGAAGATGGGGCCGCCATTGCCATGATCGAAGTGCGGGAATTCTCGCTACGTCTGGTCGAAGCCCTGATCTTTGCCCGCGCCGACCCGCTCAGCACCCGCGCCATTGCCGAAATACTGGGCGCGCAGGGGGGCATACCGCATGATACCGGCGACCGGGACGCCTATGTCGCCGCCACCCTGTCCACGCTGGCGGCACAGTACGCGGGGCGCGGGGTCGTGCTGGTGGAGGTGGCCGGGGGCTGGCAGTTCCGCACCGCGCCCGATCTGGCCCCGCGCCTGACCCGCGTCATGCCGCGCCCGCGCAGGCTTGCGCGTTCAACCATGGAAACGCTGGCGATCATTGCCTATCACCAGCCCTGCACCCGCGCCGAGATCGAGGAAATCCGTGGCGTCAGCCTGAGCCAGCAGGTGCTGGACACCCTTTTGGAGGCGGAACTGATCATGCCGCTGGGCCGTAAGGAAGTCCCGGGGCGGCCCATCCTGTGGGGCACGTCATCGGGGTTCCTGCGGCATTTCGGGCTGAAGGATCTTGGCGATCTGCCCCGGCGGGAGGAACTGCTGGTGGATGTGCCCGATACCGCCGTGCCGCCCGATGCGCCGGATGAGGTTCCTGACCCGCCCGCGTCGTGATAGGTGTGCAGGGCGTGCACGGACGAAATGTAATGCCGCGCATGCGTGGTGGGGAAGGAAAGTGGTCATGTTCGATTTCGCGTGGTCTGAATTTGCCCTGATCGGGGTGGTGGGCCTGCTGCTGATCGGGCCAAAGGACATGCCCATTGCCATCCGCACGGTGACCGGCCTGATCAAGAAGGCGCGCGGCCTTGCCACCGAATTCCAGTCCCATGTGGACGAAATGGTGCGTGAGGCGGACCTGACGGAGGCGCGTGACCAGCTTGGCCAGCTCAAGCGGCTGAACGTGCGCGACAAGCTGATGAAGGCGATTGACGGGGATGGCACGCTGCGCCGCTCGCTCGATCCCGCCACGCTGACGGGGGAAGCCCCTGCCGCCCGCCCGGCCATACCCGTTGCCAATGACGCGCTGCCGGAACACCAGGTGCCGTCGCGCCATTATATCCCGCCGCTGTCCACCACCGCCCCGAAAGAGGCGGATGAGGCGGTGCTGGCCAGCGCGCCTGATTTCCTTCCGCCGCGTATCGCGCGGCGTATCGCGGCGGAACTGCCAAACCTGACGCCCCCGGCCTTCCTGCCGCCGGTCAGGGTCATTCACCGGGGGCAGCGTGTCTCCGTTACAGCCGATGGGCGGGAATAAGAACGCGATGGATGCAGGAGACGAAACCCTGAATCAGGATTCGATCAACGACCAGCCCATGCCGCTGCTGGAACATCTGGTGGAACTGCGGCGCAGGCTGCTGTGGTCCATCGTGACGTTCATGGTGTGCTTTGCCGTCTGTTACTATTATTCGGAACAGATCTATTTCTTCCTGGCCAAACCGTTGGGCGACATCATGCGCCAGAAGGGGGAACAGCCGCACCTGATCTATACCGCGCTGTATGAAGCCTTCTTCACCTACATGAAGGTTGCCTTTTTCGGCGCGGCCTGCCTGTCGTTTCCCATGATGGCGGTGCAGGCGTGGATATTCATAGCACCGGGGCTGTACCGTAGCGAAAAACGGGCCTTTGCGCCGTTTCTGGTCGCGACGCCCATCATGTTCGCCATAGGGGCGGCGCTGGCGTACTATTTCATCTTCCCCGCCGCGTGGAAGTTTTTCCTGTCGTTCCAGACGGCTGACGGGCAGGACGGGCTGCAGATCGAACTGCAGGCCAAGGTATCGGAATACCTGACACTGGTCATGAAGCTGATCCTGGCGTTCGGCATGGCGTTTGAACTGCCCGTGGTGCTCACGCTCATGGCGCGGGTGGGGCTGGTCACGTCAAAAGGGCTGGCGAAGGTGCGGCGCTATGCCTATGTCGGCGCGTTCGTGGCCGCCGCCATCCTGACGCCGCCTGACGTGATTACCCAGACCGGTCTGGCCGTGCCGCTGATCGGGCTGTACGAGATTTCCATTGTCTGCGCCCGCCTTGTCGAGCCGCGCACCCCGCCTGAAGACACCGAGGAGACCCCCTGATGCACGACCTGCGCGCCCTTCGCGCCGATCCCGACGGTTTTGACGCTGACCTGAAGCGGCGGGGCGAGCCTGCCGTGGCGCAGGCGCTGCTGCTGCTGGACCATGACCGCCGCGCCGCTGAAACCGCATTGCAGGAACTGCAGGCGCGCCGGAAGCAGATTTCCAGGGAAATCGGGGCCATGCGCAAATCCGGCGCGGACAGTTCGGCACTGGAAGCGGAAGTGGCCAACGCCAAGGGCCGGATGGAGGAACTGCAGACCCGCGCCGATGATCTGGACGCCCAGATCCGTGGCACGCTGGAACGCCTGCCCAACCGCCTGGACGAAAGCGTGCCCCCGGGGAAAGATGAAAATGCGAATGTGGAGGTGCACCAGAACGGCACGCCACGCGAATTCACCTTTGCCCCGCGTGAGCATTTCGAACTGGGCGAAGCGCTGGGCATGATGGATTTCGAGACCGCATCCCGCCTGTCGGGTGCGCGTTTCGTGGTGCTGCGTGGCCAGCTTGCGCGGCTGGAACGCGCGCTGGGCCAGTTCATGCTGGACCTGCATACCGGCGAAAACGGGTATGAGGAAACCGCCGTGCCCGTGCTGGTCAATAACGAGGCAATGTACGGCACCGACAAGCTGCCCAAGTTTGCCGACCAGTCTTTCCGCACCGAAGATGGCCGCTGGCTGATCCCCACGGCGGAAGTGCCGCTGACCGCCAGCGTCGCGGGCCAGATCCTGTCGGGTAACACGCTGCCGCGCCGCCTTGTCGCGCTGTCATCGTGTTTCCGCAGCGAAGCCGGGGCCGCGGGACGCGACACGCGCGGCATGCTGCGCCAGCACCAGTTCCAGAAAGTGGAGATGGTATCCATCACCACGCCGGAGGAAAGTGACGCCGAGCACGAACGCATGACCCGCTGCGCGGAAATGGTGCTGGAAAAGCTGGGCATTCCCTATCGCCGCATGCTGCTATGCGCGGGGGATACCGGCTTTGGTGCGGCGAAGACCTTTGACCTGGAGGCGTGGCTGCCGGGGCAGAAGGCATGGCGTGAAATCTCGTCATGCTCCACCACGCGCGACTTTCAGGCCCGCCGCATGAATGCCCGCTATCGCATGGCGGAGGGCAAGCCCGCCTTTGTCCATACCCTGAACGGGTCCGGCCTGGCCGTGGGGCGCACGCTGATCGCGGTCATGGAAAACTACCAGAACGCGGATGGCAGCATTACCATCCCCGATGTGCTGCGTCCCTATATGGGCGGCGTCGAGGTCATTCGCGCCGCGTGAAAGCCTGAAACCAGTAAAGAAGTTTCTGGTGAAGCTTTTTCCAGAAAGCTTCAGGGAACGCCGCCTTGTTGAAAAAGGCGGCGCCCGGAAACCTTATCTTTCTGTCTTTACCCTTAGAGACTGTTTGAAAAGTCGGCACATGATAGCACTTTAAAATTAAAGAAAGTTTTTGGTGAAGCTTTTTGCAAAAGCTTCAAAAGAACGCCGCCTTTTTGAAAAAAGGCAGCACCCAAAAACTTTTATTTTTTTATCAGGGTCTGTTGGGAATTAACGCGAATTGATGATTGCGGCGGTGAGATAAATCATCGCTGCGAATGATCTGTCGGTCTTGTCGCTTCGCATGGCGATGCGCTTGAACTCCTTGAGCTTGCAGAAGAAGTTCTCGATGAGATGGCGCGCCTTGAACAGGGCGCCATCGAAGGATCGCCTGTCGAGGCGGTTCCGACGCTGGGAAATGACCACGCGGGCTCCTTGCGCGCGTATGGTGTCCACGATCCAGTGGACATCGAACGCCTTGTCAGCAAGAAGTCCCTCGAAATCAGCCGGTTCGAGAAGCGGCGCCACCCCGACCGTGTCGTAATGCTGGCCGGGGATAA
>NZ_VWPI01000156.1 GCF_015155755.1 Komagataeibacter sp. FXV3
ATCTGTTTTCTTGCCAAGGCACAGCGGTTCCATTTGCGCCCATTGGGCGTCTGTCAGTACGAAGCGATCCATACGGATTTTGAATCACATTTGGTGACTTTGAAAAAGTATAATTCCCAACAGACCCCAATTGGTTCTTTCCAAACAGTCTCTTAACGCCGCTTGCGGTGCGGGCGCTTGTCTTTTGACGGGGCGCCCCGTTTGCCCCGTCCCGGCGGACTGGCGCGGTTATCGGGGCTGAAGGGGGATATGCGCGGCGTGCGGGCGCGGATGCTCTGCTGACGCAGCACGTCCTCGATCCAGTCATTCAGGCGCGCGGTCGTGGCCTCGGCTTCCTCGCGGTTGACGTAGGCTTCGGGGAAGCGCAGCGCCAGCCACCGCCACGCCACCAGCCGCTTGTGCCGCTTTTCCGCGCGTTCCAGTTCCGTGCGTTCGGCCCGTTCGGGTGGTGGCAGGCGGCCGGTGCCCGGTGGCGGCACGGTATTGCCCGCCGCATGGTCCGCCGCCCAGTGAACAAGGCGCTGGATGCCGTTGTCACGGTCATCCACCGGACACATGGCGTAAACCCAGCGCTGCGCCAGCGTCAGGTCCGCAACCCCTTCCAGCGCGGTTGCAATGGCGAAGGCCTGTTCCATGTTGGCCAGCCGGTAATTCGGGTCATCACGCCGCAGCACCGCGCGGCGGATGCGCACCAGCACGCCAAAGAGGCTGTCCGACCCGATCTCGGCCGCGACGGCCTGAACAATGTCGGCATCGGGCTGTACCTGCGGGCGCATGTCCTCGATCGGCTGTGGGGGGGCGGCCAGCATGGCATGGATGAAGGACGGGCTGCCGACCCCTTCCAGAACGGCCACAACGCCCTGTTCATGCTTGCCGTAGCGTCCGGCGCGGCCACCGATCTGCTTGACTTCCTGCGGGTTGAGGTCGCGCGTCTGGTTGCCGTCATATTTGCGCAGGGCTGCGAAGACGACGCGGCGGATGGTCAGGTTCAGCCCCATGCCGATGGCGTCGGTCGCGATCAGGATATCGGCATCACCATCATTGAAACGCTGGGCCTCCGCCCGGCGGACTTCGGGGCTGAGCGCGCCGTACACCACCGCAACCCGCTTGCCCTGCGCCAGCAGCAGCGCGCGCAGGTCCAGCACCTCGCGCCGGGAGAAAGCGATCAGCGCATCATGCTTCTGCAGTTCATGCAGGCTGACCGAGCGTTCGGCTGCGACCAGCGGGCTTTTGCGCTCCAGCCGGATTTCATCCACCGGGTCACCGCACAGTTCGGCAATGCGCTTCACCATGGGAATACAGTCGGGCGCCCCCAGAATGAACAGGTGCCGCGCCGGCGCGCCCATGATGGCCGCCGTCCACGCAGCCCCCCGGTCGGGGTCGGTCAGCATCTGGGCTTCGTCAATGATCGCGACATCGACCGGATTGTTCAGCGGGCACATTTCCACGGTCGCGGCCAGATGCCGGCTGCCGGGCACGTCGATGCGTTCCTCGCCCGTGGCCAGTGATGTCGGCACGCCGCGTGCGGTCAGCGACTCGCGGAATTCATGCGCCAGCAGCCGCAGGGGCGCCAGCGCCAGACCGCTTTCGGCCTGCGCCAGTGCATCAAGCGCGGTATGGGACTTGCCGCTGTTGGTCGGTCCCGTCACCAGCGTGATGCGGCGGTTGAGCGCACGCGCGGTGCGGAAATGCGCGGCATAGCGGTCAAGGGCCGCGACCTGTGCAATGACGGCGTTGCCCACGCGGCGGTTGCCAAGGTCGGGGGCCAGCGGCGTGCGGGACGGGGTTTCCTGTCCCTCCCTGCGCCACTGGGGCAACTGCTGGCGCAGGGCCATGAGTTCGGTCGGGTCGAATTCCCACCGTTCCTGCCCATCTGCCTGCGGCACGCGGCGGGCGACCGGCAGGCGGTTTTCCGCGATCCAGCGCAGGGCCTCGCGGTGCGAACAGCGCAGCAGCCCGGGCACGTCGCTGAACGGGACAAGACTTTTTTCCCATTCGCGCAGGCGCAGCACCTCCTCCCGCCTGCGCGCGCGTGCCGTATCCTCGATCCGGGTGTCGCGGTCCTTGCGGCTTGCATCCTCGCGTTCCAGTTCGGCGGCGAAGGCGTCCGCATCGGGCAGGGCGAAGGCATCGGCCACCGCCACGGCAAGGGTGCGCAGTTCCGCAGGGGCCAGCGTGCGGCCGGTGCCGTCAAACAGGTCCGCGCGGATGTTTTCCACCGCCACGCGCGGCGTATCGCCCTGCGCGCGCAGCTTTTCACGCAGCACGGGGGCCAGGGCCGACAGCAGGCGGGTGTCATCAGGCTCGGGGTCGTCCACGCTTGTGGCGGCGGCTTCCGTATCCGCGCGCGTGACCCAGACCTGTCCCGCGCGGCGGGTCAGGTCCATAAGCCGCGATCCCCACGGCTTGCGCCGCACGGTGCATAATGCGCTGCGGAACGCGGCATCATCTATCCGCGTTGCACCGGGTGGCAGCATGCGGGCGATCACGCGTTCCAGCTTCGGGCGTTCACGGGTTTCAACATGCAGCCCGGTGGCGGCGATCGCCGCATCCAGCGCCAGCAGGGCAGGGGCGGCCCGGTCGGGGAATTCAGAAGTCATACCTGACTATGTGCGTCATCCACGCGCTGACGACAATGGACTCAGTACTTGCATCCCGGCCCGAAATCATTGAATAGAACCCCGCATCGTACGCGTGTGACGTGACATGCGCGCCCCGGAATGGGCATTATGTGGTGAATCTGCTTCCCGTGGCGCGTGATATGTTAGTTTTGTGCTGGAATTCCACGCTGTGGATGGCCTAAACATGCCCGCCTTAGTACTTATGTAGCTGTGGCCGGGCGCATGTTTCAGGGAATCCTGTGTCTGCGTCATATCCAGCCGGGAGAATGATAACCAGATGTCAGATACATTGATTGTGCCAACCGCCGAGACCATGCTTACCGGTCTTGCCCCGGTCGCAGGGCAGGAAGGCGTGTTCCACCTGGCTGAACCGACCAAGGAATACAGCCACCTGAATGCGGAAACCGTCCTGTCGGTCCATCACTGGACCGACCGGCTGTTCAGCTTCACCACCACGCGCGACCCCGCGCTGCGCTTCGAGAACGGCCAGTTCACGATGATCGGCATCGAGGTCGAGGGCAAGCCCCTGCTGCGCGCCTACAGCATTGCCAGCGCGAATTACGAGGACCACCTTGAATTCCTGTCGATCGCGGTGCCCGATGGCCCGCTGACCTCGCGACTGCGCCATGTGAAGGTGGGCGACAAGGTGCTGATCGGCCGCAAGCCCGTCGGCACCCTGCTGCTGGACAACCTGCGTCCGGGCCGCAACCTGTATTTCCTGTCCACGGGCACGGGGCTTGCGCCCTTCATGAGCCTGATCAAGGACCCGGAATGCTACGAACGCTATGACCACGTGATCCTGAGCCACACGGTGCGGATCTCGGGTGAACTGGCCTATTCCAACCATATCCGCCACGAACTGCCCGAACATGAGTTCCTCGGTGAGGACGTGAAGGGCAAGCTGCTGTACTACCCGGCCGTGACGCGTGAGGAATTTGCCGTCACCGACCGCATCACCAAGCTGATCGAGACAGGCAAGATCTTCAGGGATCTCAATATCCCCGAACTGGACCCCGAACATGACCGCGTCATGATCTGCGGTTCGCCGGAAATGCTGGCCGATACGGAAAAGCTGCTGCAGGACCGTGGCTTTGACGAGGGGAACAATTCCAACCCCGGCGCCTATGTGGTGGAAAAGGCGTTCGCTGAACGCTGATCCCGTCCCAGCCCCGGCCAGTGGAAACATGGCCGGGGCTTTTTTTTATTGGTCCCGCCCCGCGTCCGGGCGGGATATTGCCGGAATGACGCATGCGGCACGCCGTCCTTCCGGCCGGAAGCAGGATGCACAACCGGCATGAGTTATGACTTCGATCTGTTTGTAATCGGCGCGGGTTCAGGTGGCGTGCGGTGCGCGCGCATTGCCTCCAGCCATGGGGCGCGCGTGGCCGTGGCCGAAAGCCGCCACTGGGGCGGGACCTGCGTCAACCTTGGCTGCGTGCCCAAGAAACTGATGGTCCAGGCCAGTGAATATGGCGACTGGGTGGATGACAGCCACGGTTTTGGCTGGAACACGAAACGCGGGCAGCATGACTGGGCCGCGCTGATTGAAGCCAAGGACCGTGAGATCACGCGCCTGAACGGCCTGTATGTCTCGATGCTGGAAAAGGCGGGGGTAGCGCTGTTCACCGGCCATGCCACCATCGAGGACGCGCATACCCTGCGCATCGACCCATCCCCGCTGGCGCCCCATGAAGCGCCCCGCCGGGTCACCGCAGCCCGGATCGTCATTGCCGTGGGGTCCACGCCGACGGCCCCGAAAATTCCTGGCGCGGAATACGCGATATCATCCGATCAGGCCTTTTACCTCAAACAGCGCCCGCAGCGGGTGTGCATGGTAGGCGGCGGGTATATCGGCGTGGAGTTCGCGGGGATATTCCGTGGATTCGGCTCGGAAGTCGATCTGGTCTACCGCCAGCAGCAGCCGCTGCGTGGCTTTGATGGCGACCTGCGCCATGCCCTGCATGACGCCATCGACCTGCGCGGTATCCGCCAGCATGTCAGCGCATCGCCCACCGAAATTGAAAAGAACGGAGATGGCAGCCTTGCCGTCACCCTTGATAACGGCACCCGGATCGAAACCGACTGCGTTTTCTTCGCTACCGGCCGTCACCCCAAGGTCACGGGTCTTGGCCTGACGCAGCTTGGTGTCGCGATGGAGGAAAACGGGCGCATCATTGTCGATGAAGGCAGCCAGACAACCGTGCCCGGCATCTATGCCATAGGCGACGTGACCAACCGGCTGAATCTGACCCCCGTGGCCATTGCGGAGGGGCATAACCTGGCCGACCGCCTGTTTGGCAGCGCACCCGCGCGTCAGTGGTCCTACGGCACGACGCCCAAGGCGGTGTTCTTCACCCCCGCCCTGGCCAGTGTCGGCCTGACGGAAGCCGAGGCCGCGCACAAGGGCGATGTGGATGTGTATGTCAGCCGCTTCCGACCCATGCGCAACACGCTCAGCGGTCGCCAGCAGCGTACATTCATGAAGCTGGTGGTGGATCAGGCCAGCCAGGTCGTGGTGGGCGCGCATATGCTGGGCGATGACGCGCCGGAAATCATGCAGGGGCTGGCCATTGCCGTGACGGCGGGCCTGAAGAAGGGGGACTGGGACCGGACCATCGGCATCCATCCGTCCTCGGCGGAGGAATTCGTGACCATGCGCACCCGCACGCGGGTCACGCCGCATCACGTGGTCTGATACGGTCCATATAAAAAAACCGTTGCCGGAACACTGACTGGCAACGGTTTTTTATGGTGTAACAGGGGGTAATCCCTGAAACCGGAGAAGTTTCTGGTGAAGCTTTTTTTAAAAAGCTTCAGAGAACGCCGCCTTTTTAAAACAGGCGGCACCCAAGAACTTTTATTATTTCTGTAGCAGTTTTTAGCGGGGCGCGACCCAGCCATTGCCGGTCGAATCGCCCAGCTGGCCATCGCCATTGATCCCGCTGCTCTGGTACGCGCTGCCGAAGCGTGACAGGTCGGTGCCGGTCACCGAATCACGATGCACGTGTTCCAGATGGTCCGGGTCGGGACCATGGTTCAGTTCCATGGACGGCGCTTCCTCATAACCGGGCGGCAGGTGGTTGCGCTGGCCATGAACGGTCATCTTGTCTTCGCTCTGGCTGTTGCTGTCGTCACTGTTGTCGGGTGCGGCCATGGCCGTCACACTGAACAGGCACAGCCCGGCTGCCAGGGCGGTTATGAATTTCCCACGTGTGGTGGCCATGATCCGTAATCCTTTTACCTGAGAGGGCACCATGCCAACCATGCCCCGTCAGGAGAAGCCGTGGTCTGGCAGGCCAACCATGTCACTTTTACATATGGGTGAAGCATGACTGTAATACGACCTGCATCTGTATGGATCGGGTCGGTTTGTGGCGTCAATGCAACATTGATTGCCCGCTGGCGGCAGGGGCGGAGGGACCGGGGCCAGAACAGGCTTTGCCATGCCGGGCTTTTTTCGACATAAAGGCTGCCCTTCCGCCGCTGGCGGCAGGGACTGTCTTGTATCAAGAGGAATTAGGATCCGACCCATGAGTGCGACGCACAGCCACAACAGTTCTTCCCGGCAGGCCTGGACGCCGGAGAGCTGGCGGTCGTTTCCCGCGCGGCAGATGCCGCGATATCCCGACGAAACCGCTCTGGAGGGCGTGGAGGCGCGCCTGCGCCGCTACCCCCCGCTGGTTTTCGCGGGTGAAGCCCGACGCCTGCGCGCCCATCTGGCCAAGGCCGCCACGGGACAGGCCTTCGTGCTGCAGGGCGGCGCATGCGCCGAAAGCTTCAGCGAATTCACCGCCGATATCGTGCGCGACACCTTCCGCGTGCTGCTGCAGATGGCCGTGGTGCTGACGTTTGGTGCAAAGGTACCCGTCATCAAGATCGGGCGCATGGCCGGCCAGTACGCCAAGCCGCGTTCGTCTGATAACGAGACGAAGGATGGCGTAACGCTGCCGTCCTATCGCGGTGACATCATCAATGGTTCGGACTTTACGGAATCCGCGCGCATTCCCGACCCGAAGCGCATGGAAACCGGCTATTTCCAGTCCGTTGGCACCATGAACCTGCTGCGCGCCTTCGCCAGCGGGGGGTATGCCAACCTGCATGAGGTCCATCGCTGGAACCTTGGCTTTGTCGAACGTTCGCCGCTGGCGCAGCGTTACGGGCTGCTGGCCGAACGTATTGGCGAAACGCTGGACTTCATGGCCGCATGCGGCCTGACGGCGGCCACCACGCCCCAGATTGACGAGACCGAGTTCTACACCTCGCACGAAGCCCTGCTGCTGCCATATGAGCAGGCGCTGACCCGCATCGATTCGACATCGGGCGAATGGTATGACTGCTCAGCCCATTTCGTGTGGATCGGGGACCGTACCCGCCAGCCCGATGGCGCGCATGTCGAATTCCTGCGCGGGGTGCGCAACCCCATCGGGATCAAGGTCGGTCCCACCACGACCATCGAGGACCTGGAACAGCTGCTCGACATCCTCAACCCCGGTGATGAAGCCGGGCGCATTTCGCTCATCTCGCGCATGGGGGCGGGCAAGGTGCGTGATCACCTGCCGCCGCTGCTCGAGAAAGTGATGGCCACGGGGCGGACGGTCACATGGTTGTGCGATCCCATGCATGGCAACACCAGTTCGACCTCGACGGGCGTCAAGACGCGGTCGTTTGATGCCATCCTGTCGGAGATTCACGGCTTTTTTGACGTGTTCGAGGCGGCCGGGGCCCACCCCGGCGGCGTGCATTTCGAGATGACCGGCCAGAACGTGACCGAATGCATTGGCGGTGCCCACCGCTTGACGGAAGCCGACCTTGGTGAGCGCTATGAAACCTTCTGCGATCCGCGCCTGAACGCGGAACAGTCGCTGGAGATGGCGTTCCGTCTGTCTGAAGAACTGAAGACGCGGATGCATCGCACGCAGGGCGGGGCACGCTAGTTCCGCCCGTATCGGGGGGATTGGAGGGGCTATGACCCATGGTGAGAAGGCAGGCCGGGGTGCGGGCGCGGTGGAACCGGATGTGATCGCCGCCCGCACGGATGCGTATTTCAACCGCACACGTGCCATTGTCGAACACTTTGGGGACAGGAAGGTGACCTATGCCGTCTTCCTGCGCCGCCCCGTCGTGTCCGCGCCACGGCTTATGGTGGACTGGCTGCATGCTGTCGCGGCCGAACGCGGGATCGATATCGAATGTGACCTCATGTTCCCCGAAGGAACATGGGTGGGCGCGGGCGAACCCCTGGCCTATGTGACCGGATCGTTCGCGCAGCTTGCGGTACTGGAGACGCTGGTGCTCCAGCGTCTTGGCCCGGCCTGTGTCGCCGCCCACAATGCCTACCAGATGTCCATGGCGCTGCCGCATGTGCGCTTCATGGCGATGGAGGCACGGCACTGCGCGGGTTTTGGCATGCAGGAACAGATGGCCTATGCCGCCTCTGTCGGCAGCCATGCCGCCCAGAAGGAAGGCGCGCTGGGCTTTGTCGGCAGCGCCAATGATGCAACGGCGCATTATTTCGGCACTACAAAGGGGCTGGGCACGATGCCGCATGCGCTGGTGGGCTATGCCGGGTCCACCCTGCGGGCGGCCGAGATGTTCCATGAGGTCTATCCCGAAATGGACCTTGTGGTGCTGGTGGATTATTTCGGGCGGGAGGTGACGGACGCGCTGGAAGTCTGTCGCCATTTTCCCGACCTGGCGGCAACCGGGCGGCTGGCCGTGCGTCTGGATACGCATGGCGGCCGCTTTCTGGAGGGGCTGGACCCGCAGTCGTCCTATGACGTGCTGGAACGCCACACGCCGGGCAGCATACGGCGGTACCGGTCGGACAAGGAACTGCGCTACCTTGTGGGCACGGGGGTTTCGGCCGCCGCCATCTGGCGCATGCGTGAAGCACTGGACGAGGCCGGGTTCGCGCATGTGCGCATCATCGCGTCATCGGGGTTCAGCGTGGAAAAATGCCTCAGCATGGCTGACGCCCATGCCCCGGTCGATGTGATCGGTACCGGTTCCTTCATTCCCGACCACTGGTCGGAAACCTATGCCACGGCCGATATCGTGGCCTATGACGATGTGCCACGGGTCAAGGCAGGGCGTGAGTTCCTGCTACGCCACATGCGCAACCGCTAGGCCGCAGGCCCGCGTCGCGCGCACGAACGCATAACGAAAGGCTTCATCTTGTCAGAAACCATTTTTGCCCCTGAAGGGGGATGGCGCGTGCGGATTCTGGATCTGTCAGGCGGTGCCGAGGACAATATTGTCGAGGAAGTTGGTGGTTTTCCCGATCTGATCCAGGCCAATGCCTTTGCGCGCGCCTATGTGCGCGACAGCATCGAACGCTGCCGCATGCCCGGCCTGTCGGCAGCCGACATCCTCAAGGCATGGTTTTCCTTTGGTGAGGATGCGGAAGTGCTGGAAGCGGGCGATCAGGGCTGGCGTTCAGCCAATGAACTGGATGATTTCGCAGCCCATGCTGCAAGTCCGATGGAGCGCGACTGGCGTGCATTTGACCCCCGCCGTGGCGGTGACGAGGATGACGAGGCGTAAGAACGTCCGTAAATCCGTAAAAGTATAAAAGTTTTTGGGTGCCGCCTTTTTCCAGAAAGGCGGCCTCTTTTGCAGCCCGCCTGAAAACACTTTCCCAACGCGCATCCGGCATCCATGCCGGCGTGTATCGGACCGTCCCGGAAGGGGTGGTGCATTCCGCACCGGATTGCGCATGTGTTCTCTGGCATTCAGGGCATAATCGCCGCATATAGGGGACATGAAACTCCGTTTTGCGCCCAGCCCGACCGGGCTGATCCATGTCGGCAATGCGCGTCAGGCCATTGCCAATGCCCTGTTCGCCCGCCGTCACAATGCACAATTCCTGCTGCGCATTGACGATACCGATCGCGGTCGCTCGAAAGAGGAATACGTGCAGGCCTTGCAGGACGACCTGCGCTGGCTTGGCATTGGCTGGGATGAATTCGTGCGCCAGTCGGACCGGCTGGACCGTTACGCGCTGGCCATTGAACAGCTGAAGGCCAGCGGGCGGCTTTATCCGTGTTTTGAAAGTGAACAGGAACTGGCGTCCAAGCGCGAGGCCCGTATCCGCATGCGCAAGCCGCCGGTCTATGACCGCGCCATGCTGCGCATGACACCCCAGCAGCGCGCGCAGGCCGAAGCCAATGGCAAGGTGCCATACTGGCGTTTCAAGCTGTCCGATCACCGCACGGTGGAATGGAATGATCTGGTCATGGGGCCGTCGCGCGTCAAGCTGCCTGCCATTTCAGACCCCGTTCTGGTGCGCGCGGACGGAACGGTGCTGTACACGCTGGCATCCGTTGTGGATGACATGGAACTGGGCATCACCCACATCATCCGCGGTGAGGACCATGTGACCAATACCGGCGTGCAGATCGACATTGCCGAGGCGCTGGGGGCAAAGCGCAACCAGTTTACCTTCGCACACCTGCCGCTGCTGCTGGACGAGGGTGGTGGCAAGCTGTCCAAGCGTTTTGACGGGCTGTCGATTCGCGCGTTGCGGCAGGACGGAGTCGAGCCTTCGGCCATCGTGTCCTATCTCGCACGGCTGGGCAGTGCGGATGACCCGGCGCCGCTGTCGTTTGATGAACTGGCCAGAAGCTATGACCTTGGCCGGGTCTCACGTTCTGCCGCGCGCTTTGACATGCGGCAGTTGCTGGGCCTGAACCGCCGCATCATGCATGCCATGCCGTTTGAGGAAATCCGTGCCCGCCTGCCTGAAGGTGCTACGGAAGCCTTCTGGCTGGCGGTGCGGGGCAATGTGGATATGGCGGGGGAACTGCGCCACTGGTGGGACGTCGTGGCCGGTGAGATCATCCCGCCGGTGATCGAGGAGGAGGACCGTCCCTTCCTGCTCCAGGCCCTCGAGTCGCTGCCTGCGGAATCGTGGGATGAAACCACATGGAAGACATGGACCACGGCCGTGAAGGACGCCACGGGCCGCACCGGCCGCGCCCTGTTCCACCCGCTGCGCCTTGCGCTGACGGGCGAAGACAGTGGGCCGGAAATGCGTGACCTGCTACCGCTGATGGGTCGGCCGCGCGTGGTCGACCGGCTGCAGATCGCGGCACGCTGATATGAAAAAAGCCCGGTTTTGCACCGGGCTTTTTTTAATGGAGAAGGTTCAGAATTAATAAAAGTTCTTGGGTGCCGCCTTTTTACAAAAAGGCGGCGTTCCTTGAAGCTTTTGAAAAAAGCTTCACCAAAAACCTTTATTCCTTTCGCGCCTTGCGCCCACGGGACAGTTCCGTCACCACGCCATGCAGCGTGCGCAGTTCCTGTTCCGTTACCTCGCCGCGCAGGAAAAAGTGGCGCAGGTTGCGCACCATGCCCGGCCGCTTCTGTTCATTGCGCAGGAAGCCGCATTCATCCAGATCAGCGATCAGGTGGCGCATGAAGTTGTCCAGTTCGCCACGGGTCGCCACATGCGTCTCGTTGGTCATGAGCGTGCGCGGCGGCGTATCGTCTGCCGCCATCCACCACTCATACGCCATGATCATCACCGCCTGCGCCAGGTTGAGCGACATGAAGGCGGGGTTGAGCGGATAGCGGATCAGCGCATCGGCGCGGGCCATGTCCTCATTATCCAGCCCGGCGCGTTCGGGGCCGAACATCAACCCGACCTTCAACCCGCGATCCGTCATTTCACGCAGTTCGGCAGCGCCGCCGCGCGCGGTCAGCACCGGTTTTACGATATGGCGTGGGCGGGGGCAGGTGGCAAAGACGTGGTGCAGGTCGGCCACCGCGTCATCCACCGTGTCAAACACCTGCGCGGATTCAAGGATACGGTCGGCACCCGAGGCACTGCGCCATGCGCGTTCCTGCGGCCAGCCGTCACGCGGGGCGACAATGCGCATGTGGAACAGCCCGCCATTGGCCATGGCGCGCGCCGTGGTGCCGATGTTTTCGGCCATCTGGGGCCTGACAAGGATCACGACCGGGCTGTTGCCGATGGGGCCGATATCCGCCCCGCCGTCGCGGCCGGTCATGCCTGCCTCCATGTCGTGCCCTGCGGCCCGTCTTCCAGCACGATGCCCTGTGCCGCGAGGTCGTTGCGGATTTCATCCGCGCGGGCAAAATCACGTGCCTTGCGGGCTGCCAGGCGTTCCGCGATCAGGCGTTCGATATGCGCCGGGTCAACCTTCGCATCGCCACGGAACCATGCCTCCGGCGTGTCCTGCAGCAGACCCAGTAGGTTACCTGCCGCCTTTAGCTGTGCCGCAGCCCCGCTGTCGCCGGCCATGGCGGTATCGGCCAGCGCATGCATTTCCGCCAGCGCGCGTGGCGTGTTCAGGTCATCACACAGCACCTGCACCACGTTATCGGGCGCGGGTACGGGGGCCTGCATGGGGTCAAGGTTTTCCAGCGCACGGTAGAAGCGGTCGAGCATCTGGCGGGCTTCATTCAGCCCTTCGCGGGTAAAGTTCAGCACCGAACGGTACTGCGCGCGCAGCAGCAGCAGGCGCAGGGCCTCGGCGGGCGTGTCACGCAGCACGTCGCGCACGGTCAGGAAGTTGCCGAGGGATTTCGACATCTTCTCCCCGTTCACCAGCAGCATGGCGTTATGCACCCAGTGATTGGCAAAATGGCCATGCGGGTGGCAGCACATGCTCTGCGCGCGTTCGTTTTCATGGTGCGGGAACAGAAGATCCGATCCGCCGCCATGGATATCGAAGCTTTCGCCCAGGTAACGCTGCGACATGGCCGAACATTCGATATGCCAGCCCGGACGGCCCCGGCCCCATGGGCTGTCCCAGCCCGGTGTCTGGTCATCGGACGGCTTCCACAGCACGAAATCACCCGGATCACGCTTGTAGGGGGCCACTTCCACCCGCGCGCCCGCAATCAGGTCATCGGGCGTGCGGCCCGACAGCGCACCATAGGATGGGTAGGTGTTCACCGCGAACAGGACGTGCCCCTCGGCCTCATAGGCATGGCCGGTTTCGATCAGGCGGGCGATCATGTCCTGCATCTCGCCAATATGGTGGGTCGCGCGCGGCTCCACATCCGGTGGCAGGATGGAAACGGCGGCCAGGTCTTCATGGAAATCGCGGATGGTGCGCGCGGTCAGGTCGGCAATGGATTCGCCATTGGCGTGGGCGCGGGCATTGATCTTGTCATCCACGTCCGTGATGTTGCGCACGTAGGTCACGTGCGGATACAGGTGGCGCAGCAGGCGTACCAGCACATCCGCCGTCAGCATGGCGCGCAGGTTGCCGATATGCGCCAGATCATAGACCGTGGGGCCGCAGTAATAGACCCGCACGTTGTCGGGTGCCAGCGGGACGAAGGGAACGGTGCTGCGTGTCCTGCTGTCGTGCAGGTGCAGGCGTGGCTGTATGTCGGACATGATGCGCCTAGATGCGACAGACAGGCGGGATTACGCAAGACCTCATCTGTGCCTGTAATGCGGGCCAGTCACGCTGGCCCGCCCGGTCAGGCGATTTCCTGCCCGATCTGCTTGATGTCATGGAATGTAAGGTCCGGGTTGCCTTCTGCCGTGCGCTTCATCATGAACGCCGATGACGCAAGGAAGACCGGATCCCCATCAATATCATCCGCCATGGCCGTGCGGTTGGCCATGCAGAAGGTCTCCAGTTTCTCACGCGGGCCGGTCACCCAGCGGGCAAGGTTGTAAGGTGTCGATTCGAAGCCGATCGCAACCCCGTATTCCCCCTTCAGTCGCGACTGAAGCACGTCAAGCTGCAGCGTGCCGACCACGCCCACGATGGGTGGCGCGCCATCTTGCGGGCGGAACAGCTGGACCACGCCTTCTTCCGCCAGTTCGGTCAGGGCCTGCCGCAGCTTCTTGGCCTTCATCGCATCATCCAGCCGTACCCGGCGCAGGATTTCAGGCGCGAAATAGGGCACGCCGGTAAAGCGCAGGTCCTCGCCTTCCGTCAGCGTGTCACCAATACGCAGCGTGCCGTGGTTGGGTATGCCCACCACGTCGCCCGCGAACGCTTCCTCGGCCAGTTGCCGGTCACGCGCGAAGAAGAACTGTGGGGTGTGCAGCGCGAACTGCTTGCCGATGCGCACATGCTTGAGCCGCATGCCGCGCTGCAGCTTGCCCGAACAGATGCGGGCAAAGGCCATGCGGTCGCGGTGGTTGGGGTCCATGTTGGCCTGGATCTTGAACACCAGCGCGGTCAGGGCGGGTTCATCGGCGCGCACGTTGCGGGTCTCGGTTGCCTGGTCACGCGGCGGCGGGCCGAAGGCGGCCAGCGCATCGAGCAGGTCGGTCACCCCGATTTCCTTCATCGCACTACCGAAGAACACCGGCGTCAGGTGTCCGGCATTGAAGCTTTCCAGATCGAATTCCGGCAGGGCCGCCTCAACCAGTTCCAGTTCCTCGCCCAGTTGCACCATGCGCGGGTCGGTCTGGTCCAGCGGCTCGGTCACATGCAGTTCGCGATGGCGGATATCGTAGGTGCCCACGAATTTGGCGGCACGCCCCACCGGCCATGTGGCGGGCGAGGTATCGAGTGCCAGCGAGGACGAGATTTCATCCAGCAGGGCAAACGGATCCTGCGATTCGCGGTCCATCTTGTTGATGAAGGTGACGATGGGAATATCGCGCAGGCGGCAGATTTCGAACAGCTTGCGTGTCCGGGCCTCGATCCCCTTGGCGGCGTCGATCACCATCACGGCGGCATCCACTGCGGTCAGCGTGCGGTAGGTATCTTCCGAGAAGTCTTCATGACCCGGCGTGTCGAGCAGGTTGAAGATGCAGCCGCCATATTCGAACGTCATGACTGATGTCACGACGGAAATGCCACGGTCGCGCTCGATCCCCATCCAGTCCGAACGCGTGCGCCGCCGCTCGCCCTTGGCCCGCACGTTCCCCGCCATCTGGATCGCGCCACCGGCGCGCAGGATGCGTTCGGTCAGCGTGGTCTTGCCCGCATCAGGGTGCGAGATGATGGCGAAGGTGCGCCGCCGGGTAATTTCGGCGGCAAGCGGGTTATCGGCGGCGGTGGCGGTCACGGTCTTGTCCATTCCTGCGGCTGGCCCGACGGACGGAAGGCGGAAGCGGGCAGGGGCCAGAAACGCGGACGCCGGACGCGGGGACAAAACCCCACGCCCGGCGTCACGCCTGCCCGGTTCCGGGACTTGATCAGCGAGAGTAGAATTCGATGACCAGGTTCGGTTCCATCTGGACCGGATACGGAACGTCCGACAGCTTGGGGCTGCGCAGGAAGGAGCCCTTCATCTGGCGGTGGTCCACTTCCATGTATTCCGGCACGTCGCGTTCGCCGCTCTGTGCCGCATCCAGCACGATGGCCAGCTGCTTGGACTTTTCACGCACTTCGATCACGTCGCCATCACGCACCAGGTAGGACGGGATGTTGACCTTGCGGCCGTTGACCGTGATGTGGCCGTGGCTGATGAACTGACGCGCCGCGAACGGGGTGATCGCGAACTTCAGGCGGTACACGACCGCGTCCAGCCGGCGTTCCAGCAGGTCGATCAGGTTTTCGGAGGTATCGCCCTTGCGGCGGACGGCCTCGTCATAATACTTGCGGAACTGCTTTTCGCCGATGTTGCCGTAATAGCCCTTCAGCTTCTGCTTGGCCATCAGCTGCACGGAGAAGTCGGAAGGCTTCTGCTTGCGGCGCTGACCATGCTGGCCGGGGCCATATTCGCGCTTGTTGACCGGGGACTTTGCACGGCCCCACAGGTTCACGCCAAGGCGACGGTTGATTTTGTACTTGCTCTCAAGGCGCTTGCTCATCTGCGCGCTCTCTCTTCATTCATCTGCATGGCATGCGGTCTGACCGCCTGTCATGTCGTTGCACCGGTAGGTCCTGTTCCGCATGAACAGGACGGGCGCGATCCGTATTACCGGCACCGGGGAGCAATCACCCATGGGCACCAGCCGTATCGTCCACGTTCCCGGCAGTCGGGCGCGTATAGAAGTACTGTGCCCGTCCTGTCAATCACCGTGCATCATGGCGCCGTATCCAAAAGCCTGTATCGCACAGTGCTGCTGGCCTGTTATTAAACGGCAACCGGAAGAATATATTACAGGAATAAGGGGTTTTTGTGCATGGAAACGGCATTTACGCAGCGCTGGGGGCTGTTTGTCGGCCTTGGCGCCATATCGTTCGGCCTGGGCATCATGGCGTGGGTGGATGCGCTGGCGGTGTCGCTGGCCAGTACCATCCTGCTTGGGGTGCTGCTGTTTGTCGCCGGCACGGTGCAGCTTGTGCATGCTTTTGTCGTGCGTGACTGGAGCGGGCGGTTCATGTCCATCCTGGGCGGCGCGCTGTATATCCTTGCGGGCACGATGATGATGGAAGAACCGACTACCGGTTCCATGGTCATCACCCTGTTCATTTCCGCCTGCCTGGTTGTGTCGGGTATTGCGCGTATCGTCATGGCGTTCCAGCAGCGCGGCCTGCAGGGATGGTGGCTGATCCTGCTTGGTGGGCTGATCAGCCTGCTGGTGGGTGTATGCCTGTATGCGACGCTGCCGTGGTCGGGGCTGTGGCTGATCGGCACGTTTGTCGCGGTTGAACTGATTGCCGCGGGCATTGGCTGGATCCAGTTCGGCCTTGCCCTGCGGCAGGCCGCCTACATCCCGCCCGAGAACTGAGTGGCAAGGTTTCGGTCAATGGGATTGTTGGCCGAAACCCCCAGCAGGTTGCGCAGGTCGGTGGCGTTCATCCGGGCCTCGAAACCGGGATTGCCGGGCTGGAACAGCATGGCTGTCGAAAGGGGACCGACCGTGACGGGATCAAACCCTGCGTCATGGATCAGCCAGCCCGCCACATACAGCGCCTGCACCACATCGCCCGCCATGGGCAGGGCCAGTCGCGGGGGCGTGCGGAATGTATCGGCTTCCAGCGTGGTCATGTCTTCGGAATTGAAGGCCCGCACGATCGACGCCTGCGGGAACAGCGCCTGCGTGGTCAGACCCGCCCCCTTGCGCAGCGCCAGCCGCCCGATCTTCCCATCCCGCCAGCCATAGGGATTGGTCGGGTCGATAAGTGGTTTCGTTCCCACGATCGACCCGATGGTATGCCGCAGCTGGGGCAGCGCGCCATAGGGGACCGCCAGCACCACGGCGTCACCAAACCTGGCCGCTTCCTGCGGCGTGCCTTCACGGGCGAGGGGGTAGAGTTCCGACGCCAGCTTTTTCGCTGGCCCTTTGTGGATGTCGGAAAACATGACCTGGTGTCCCGCCCGGGTCCACAGATGTCCCAGCGTGCTGCCGACATGGCCCGACCCGATCATGCCGATACGCAGCGGCCGGCGTGCATGGGCCACCCCCGGCAGGCTGGCAGGCAGCAATGCGCCCAGTGCGGCAAGCAGGCCGTGTCGGCGGGTCAGTTTCGGGGCTGGCATGCATCTCTCCTGTTCTGGCGGTATGTGGTAGTATGGCACGGGATGGCTTAATCCAATGGTTGGTTCTTTGCCGACCTGTCGGATATATGGCACAGACTTGGCTGAAGCAGGAGTACAGCGTCAATGACCGATACCCCCGATCAGGACCGGACCGTGGTCGCGCAGTCCGCTGTTCCCGCAGGCGTGGAGCACCCGGTCGAAGCGCTGCATGAAGCCGTGCAGGAAGACGAGGCGGCACTGGCCGCCACCACCGTCCCCGATCCCGGCCCGGTGCCGGAAGCCCAGACACAGGTCGTGCCAACGGACAGTGACGCCGTGGCGACCAGTCAGGCCGCCGCCACGGCGGCAATGGCCCCTGCATTCATGCCATACAGGGAACTGTTCCAGCTTATGGGTGCGATCGTATTCGTTCTGATCGTGCTGGCGGTGGGGTGGAACGCCATGCACGCGTCCGGTATCTGGCCGGAATGAAGCCCTGATCCGGTCAGGGCGTGCCATTTGCGTCAGGTAGAGACAGCCTGACCGATACGGGACAATGATCGGACAGGCGCGTGGTGTCGTCGTGCCCGTTTTCGCGGTACAGCATGACGCGCAGGCTGTCTGGCCGCAGCCATTCACGCGCGGGCCCACCGGCGATGATATGGTCGATGAAATAATTTCCCTGCGCGCAGGGACTGGCGCGACCGGCCGTGGCCAGTGCCAGCGGGCCGTTTTCGGACAGTGCGCGCCATGCGGGATCGTCGGGCGCCAGCAGGCGGTTGAAATCGCCCATTACGACAAAGGCCTCCCCTTCGTCCTGCCGTTCCATGATCCAGTCCTGAACGATGGCGATCTGGCGCATCAGCGTCTGGCAGGCCGGTTTGCGGGCTGCTGGCTGTGAATCGCGGCATCCGGCCTTCAGGTGGACCACCAGCACGCGCAGGCTGTCGGCGCCCTGGCCTATCGTCAGGTCAAGCCCGGCGCGCAGGTGATGGGGGGCAGTGGAGGGATAGACATCCAGCGCCGTGACATCCGCATGTCGCATGACCACAAGGTCCGCGCGCACCGCCACGGCGACTTTCTGCACGACGGGGTCATCTGAAATGATGATGCGGTAGCGTGGGACGGGAAACAGCCGGGCGGCAAGCTGCGGGCTGTCGATTTCCTCCAGCGCCGCGATATCGGGGGCCAGGCGGCTGGCATAATGCGCCAGCCGATCCATCTCCGCCGGGGTGCGTGGCGTGACATCGGGGGGCAGGGCAGGGTCGCCCTGCGGGCGCATGGTCAGCCATTCAAGGTTCCATGTGGAAAGCTTGAGGTCGCCCGCAGCCTGCGCCCCGGTGGGCAGGACAAGCAGCGCAAGGGCCACGGTCAGGCGGGACCATGCCTGCCGCAGCCCCGGTTCCGGCAGTGGGCCAGGATTATGGCGTGGTGGTATCAGCCGCCCGCTGCGCCTGCAGCTTGGCGATGGCTTCGTCCACATGGATGAACGTGCGTGACGTTTCATCCAGTACGACAACTTCCCCGCTGGCGATGTCATAGAACCATCCCTGCAACGTCAGGGTGCCGCGGGCAAGCCCCGCCGCGACGGCGGGATGGGTGCGCAGGTGCGCGATCTGCAACTGCACGTTCTGTTCCGACAGGCTGCGCACGCTGGCGGGACCTGCGTCCGATGCCTCCAGCACGGCGCGCGCGGCTTCGGCATTGCGCAGCCAGCTTGCCACCGTGGGCATCCTGTTCAGGTTGCTGGCTTCGGGATCGAGCAGGGCCTTCATCGCGCCACAGTTGGAATGGCCGCATACGATGATATGCGAAACCTTCAGCGCGCTTACGGCATATTCGATGGCGGATGACACACCGCCCAGCATTTCCCCATAGGCGGGTACGATATTGCCGATATTGCGCAGCACGAACAGGTCGCCCGGCTGGGTCTGCGTGATCATGCTGGGGTTTACCCGGCTATCGGCGCAGGCAATGAACAGCGTGTCGGGGGACTGGCTTTCCGCCAGGCTTGCGAACAGTTCACGGTTTTGCGGAAAGACTTCGGTATTGAACCGCTCCACGCCATGCAGCAGGTCAATAAGGGTATCACGGGCGGTATGGGTCGCGGGCATTGTAAAATCCTGTCACCTGAATGTCCGGATAAAGACAGATCCGCCCACCGCAATGATGTCGCGGCGCGATCCGGCGGCTGGGGTGGTATCCCATGATATCTGTATCATGGGAACACCTGCGGGGCACAATTGTTTCTTCTGTGCGGGTTGCGGGAAATACTATGTAACCACAATATAATTAATAAACATTCACTTTCTGTATTGCAGTATTCATGCATCGCGGATGGGGCGTACAGCACAACGGCGCACCAGGTGCGCCGTTGCATGTCCGTTATGTCTGGACGCGGCCGGGGATCAGCCCGGCTGCATGGCGGTGCGCACGGCGTCGAGTGCGGCCTCCACCTTGCTGGTGTCCGGGCCACCGGCCTGCGCCATGTCGCGACGGCCACCGCCACCCTTGCCGCCCATGGCGGCACTCGCGGCGCGGACCAGCGTTACGGCGTCAACTTTTTCCGCCAGGTCAGGTGTTGTGGCGACCACGATGCTGCCCTTGCCATCCGCGGTGGAAATCAGGGCAATCACGCCTGACCCGATTTCCTTGCGCAGGGAATCGGCCAGCGGCTTGAGTTCCTTGGGCGGCAGTTCGCCCACGTTGCGGGCATCGAGTTTGATGCCATTGATTTCCACGATCGATGCCGCCGACTGGTTGCCCGATGCCAGTTTGCGCTGCAGGTCGGAAATCTGGCGTTCCATCACCTTGCGTTCTTCCAGCAGCACCGAAAGGCGCTCGGGCGCTTCCGCAGGCGGCACGCGCAGCATGGCGGCCATCTGGTTCAGGCGTTCTTCGGTGGCGACGGTGGCATTCTGCGCGGACAGGCCGGTCACGGCCTCGATCCGCCGCACGCCCGATGATACGCCACTTTCGGACGTGATGCGGAACAGGCCGATATCGCCGGTGCGGCGTACATGGGTGCCGCCGCACAGTTCGATCGACCAGCCCGCGCGCCCGTCCTCGGGGCCGCCCATGGAGACCACGCGGACCTCATCGCCATATTTTTCGCCGAACAGGGCCATCGCCCCCTGTTCAATGGCTTCTTCCGGCGTCATGTGGCGGGTGGCGACTTCCGTGTTTTCACGGATGCGGGCGTTCACCTCCGCCTCGATATCGGCCAGTTCTTCCGGCGTGATCGGGCGTGGCTGGCTGACGTCAAAGCGCAGGCGGTCGGGCGCGTTCAGGCTGCCTTTCTGCGTGACATGATCGCCCAGCCGGCGGCGCAGGGCTTCATGCAGCAGGTGGGTTGCGGAATGGTGCGCGCGGATGGCGCTGCGGCGGTCGTGATCGACCTGCGCGGTGACCGCCATGCCGGGCTTGACCGTGCCTTCGATGACCGTGCCGTAATGCACCAGCAGGTCGCCCAGCTTCTTCTGCGTATCGGTAATGGCGATGTGCAGGCCGGGGGCCGTGATGGTGCCGGTATCGCCCACCTGGCCACCGCTTTCGCCATAGAATGGGGTCTGGTTCAGCAGCAGGGCGACCTTGGTGCCGGAGCCAGCACTGTCCACCTGCGCATTGTCCACGACCACGGTCTGGACTTCGGCATCCGAGGTCTCGGTGGTATAGCCAAGGAATTCGCTGGCGCCGAAGGTATCACGCGCCTCGAACCACACGGTTTCGGTGGCACTGTCGCCTGATCCGCTCCATGCCGCGCGGGCGCGCTTGCGCTGCACATCCATGGCCTCGTTGAAGCCTTCAACGTCAACGCTGTGGCTGGTGCCACGCAGGGCGTCCTGTGTCAGGTCAAGCGGGAAGCCGAACGTGTCATACAGCTTGAAGGCTACAGCCCCCGGCAGGGGCGCGCCATCGCCAAGGTGTTCCGTCTCGTCCGCCAGCAGCGACAGCCCACGGTCCAGCATGGCCTTGAAGCGTTCTTCCTCGCCCTTCATCGTGCCCTCGATCAGGGCGCGGGCATGGATCAGTTCGGGATAGGCTTCGCCCATCTGCCGGATCAGCGCGGGGACCAGTTTGTAGAATGTCGGCTCCGTCGTACCCATCATGTGCAGGTGGCGCATGGCGCGGCGCATGATGCGGCGCAGCACGTAGCCCCGCCCGTCCTTGGACGGCAGCACGCCATCGGCGATCAGGAACGAGGTGGAGCGCAGATGGTCGGCCACCACGCGATGGCTGGCGTTGAACGGCCCGTCCGGGTCCTGTCCCGTGACCTCGGCCGAGGCCAGGATCAGCGCGCGGAAGGTATCGGTATCGTAGTTGTCGCGCTTGCCTTGCAGGATGGCGGCAAAGCGCTCAAGCCCCAGCCCGGTATCGATGGACGGACGCGGCAGGGGCGAACGGGTGCCGGGCGGATTCTCGAAATACTGCATGAACACGAGGTTCCAGATTTCGGTAAACCGGTCGCCGTCCTCATCGGGGGAGCCAGGGGGGCCGCCCGCCACTTCGGGGCCGTGATCGTAGAAGATTTCGGAGCACGGGCCACACGGGCCGGTATCGCCCATGCGCCAGAAATTGTCGGAGGTGGGAATGCGGATGATCCGGTCATCCGACAGGCCCGCGATCTTGCGCCACAGGGTGGCTGCTTCCTCATCATCGGCATAGACGGTGGTCAGCAGCTTTTCCTTGGGGAGCCCGAACGTGCCGGTGACCAGTTTCCAGGCCAGTTCGATGGCTTCGGCCTTGAAATAATCCCCGAACGAGAAATTGCCCATCATCTCGAAAAAGGTGTGATGGCGGGCGGTGTAGCCCACATTGTCCAGGTCGTTGTGCTTGCCGCCCGCGCGCACGACCTTCTGGGCCGTCGTGGCACGGGAATAGGGGCGCGTTTCCTGCCCGGTGAACACGTTCTTGAACTGCACCATACCAGCGTTGGTAAACAGCAGTGTCGGATCGTTGTGCGGCACCAGGGACGAGGACGGCACGATCTGATGCCCGTTCCCCGCGAAATAGTCGAGGAAGGTGGCACGAATGTCGTTTGTTGTGGGCATGGCGGGAAACAGACGATCCTGTATTGAAGGTATAGATGTAAAACCGGTTTCATTCACCTAGCGCACGTAGCGCCAGACCGGAAGTATGAACATGCGTGTTGTGCCCATATGGCTGTTGCGTGCCATGCGTGGCGCAGGGCGGACAAAACCGCGGGAAGGGAGAAAACATGACCGGGGAATGGCAGGCGGAACGTGAGTGGCCATTGCTGACGCAGGGGCTTGCCGGCCGCCTGCGTCAGGATTGCATGAAGCAGTGGCTGGATTTTGTGGGACATCCGTTCGTGCATGGCGTGGCCGATGGCACGATGGCGGTGGAGGCGTTCCGCAACTTCCTGATTCAGGATTACCTCTATCTGGTCCAGTACGCCCGCGCCTGCGCCCTGCTGGTTCACAAATCGGATACCCTTGCATCCATGCGGCATGCGGCCGGTCTGCTGTCGGGCATACTCGATACCGAACTCTCCATGCATGTGGGCTACTGCCGGCAGTGGGGAATAGGGGATTCGGCGCTGGAACAGGCAGAGGAATCAATCGAATTATTTGCCTACAGCCGTTTTATACTTGACCGTGCACAGACGGGCGACATGCTCGACCTGCTGGTGACACTCGCGCCATGCCTGATCGGTTATGCCGAGGTGGGGGCACGACTGCATGCCAGTCCGCGCACGCTGCGCGAAGGCAATCCATACTGGTCATGGATCGCGTTATATGGGGGAGATGAATATACCGCGCTGGTGGAAGACGGCATCCGTCGCCTGGATGAAGTGGGCGCGGCCTATGGCGCGCAGGCGCGTTATCCGGCCTTGCTGCGGGAATTTACAACCGCCGTGCGGCTGGAAACCGTATTCTGGACCACGGCGCGTTCGGGCTGAAACGGGACAATTTCCGCTGTCGTGCGTTCGGGTTGGGTGGATTCGGGATGAAAAACAAGCTTCCGGCTGATATGGAAGTTCGCCATCATCCCTGCCGCCGCCCCGGCCGCCAGCGCCAGAACGGGATAGGCCTTGAATACGGGGGAAAGGTGGAACAGCGTGAATACGCACCCGCGGTTGAGGAAGAAGCCCAGTGAATTGCCCGCAAGGAAACGCAGCCACTGAATGACGAAATGATGCTGGTTGCCAACGTTGTGGAAGGTCCACAGGCGATTGATCAACCAGTTGATCGATGCCGCAATGAAATATGCGGCAATGGTGGCAATCGTCAGGCCCACAAAGGGGCGTAGGCTATAGACCGTTCCCGTATCCCAACACAGCCCCAGAAGACCAACAACACCAAATTTCAGGAACTGTGTCATTTTCTGGGAAGATAGAATTGGCAAGACATTATCCTTCTGCCTGCGGACAGGCGACCATCACATGAACAGGTCTGCATGTGATACTGAGGCTCCGCGCTGAGCGGATATGTCATACGATATAACACGATCTGAATGAAAGGAGAAAAGAGGCAGATCAAAGCCTCTTTTCTTTTCTTTACATTGTTTAGTGCAGGATGATCTCGACGCGACGGTTCTGGGGCTCACGCGTGTCGGGGCCGGTCGGCACCAGCGGGTGGGCTTCACCATAACCATGGATGTCGATGGCGTTGGCGGGCACGCCGTCACGGATCAGTTCAGCCTTCACGCTGTCAGCACGACGCATGGACAGGCCAAGGTTGTACTTCTCACCACGCGGGCCGGGATGGGCCGAGGTGTTGTCGGTGTAGCCATTGACTTCGATGCGGGTCGTCTGGACGTGGGTGGAAGCCTGGGCAGCTTCTGCCACGATCTCACGCGAGCGGCCGGTAAGGGCTGCGCCGTCCCAGTCGAAGAACACCAGGTAGGTACGGGCTGCAGTCGGTGCGGGCGGCACGACGGCAGGGGCTGGCGGCGGCGGCGGCGGCGCGCTGTTGAACGCGTAACGGACACCAACGATGAACTGATGGTTGAAGCGATGGTCAAAGCTGGCGTGGCCCGTCCCATCCGGTCCGCTGGCCGTGTAGTTGCCCATGGTGAAGGAGGACGGCTGACCAATCATGCGGTATTCGGTGGTCATCTGCAGGCCGGGGATACCGGGGATGTCGTAGGCCGCACCGACAATGCCCTGATAGGCAAAGCCACCCTTGGTGCCGCTCATGCTGCGACCGGGGGAGTTGCCCACCGTTACGTCATGCGCGTTCTGCCACAGGTAACCGGCACCGACACCAACGAACGGCGTGACGGGCACGTCAATGTTGAACAGGCGCTTCAGGTCGATGTCATACAGCACGTTGACGAAGCCGCCATAGGAGCGATCGCTGCCCTTGTCACCACGTGACTTGCTATAGATCTCGGACCAGTTGTAGTCCCCCTCGACCTCTGCCCGCAGGCCATTGCCAAAGCCCCAGCCAACGGCGCCAAAACCGGTCCAGCCATGACGGTGGCCCAGTTTTTCACGTCCCGGGCCATCTTCCGTATCGGCAAAGTGGCCGTGCTGGGTCTGTGTCAGGTTATAGCCGCCGCCGATATCGACATACGGGCCGGTAATGGTCGTGGCCTTGGCAGCCAGTGGTGTCGCGGCCAGCAGGCTTGTTGCCAGCAGGGCAGAACGGAGACGCATATGTTCGTCCTTCCTCACATTATTGCTTCTTTACAGGTCACGCAGCATGCAGGCTGCGCAAACCGGTCAGTCCATCTTTCCTAAACACGGCGTGCTGTCTGTAGTTGCGTTCCATTTGCGCTACAAAGCAGCATAAAGGCCGCATCGTTGCAGATATGCACGGGACGGGCGATTTTTGTATTTGGTTACAATAGAATAAGTGGGACGCCATTTACGAAAAACAATGGTTTAATAAAATATTTAGGGTATTGCGTGGCATGAACAACACACTGCGTATCTTCGTACGCACGGAAAAGCCGGCATAAAAAAAGGGAGCACAGAGTGCTCCCTTTCTTTTGTGACCGGTTGGTCGGGATCAGTGCAGGATGATCTCGACGCGACGGTTCTGGGGCTCACGCGTGTCGGGGCCGGTCGGCACCAGCGGGTGGGCTTCACCATAACCATGGATGTCGATGGCGTTGGCGGGCACGCCGTCACGGATCAGTTCAGCCTTCACGTTGTCAGCACGACGCATGGACAGGCCAAGGTTGTACTTCTCACCACGGGGACCCGGGTGGGCCGAGGTGTTGTCGGTGTAGCCGTTGACTTCGATGCGGGTCGTCTGGACGTGGGTGGAAGCCTGTGCAGCTTCTGCCACGATCTCACGCGAGCGGCCGGTAAGGGCTGCGCCGTCCCAGTCGAAGAACACTAGGTAGGTGCGGGCTGCAGTCGGTGCGGGCGGCACGACGGCAGGGGCCGGCGGCGGCGGCGGCGGCGCGTTGTTGAACGCGTAGCGGACACCGACGATGAACTGGTGATTGAAGCGGTGGTCGAAGCGGGCGGCATCGCCACCAACAGCGTGGATGTTGCCCATCCCGAAGTCTTCAACCTGACCAACCATGCGGTATTCGGTGGTCATCTGCAGGCCGGACACGCCCGGGATGTCGTAAGCTGCACCGACGATACCCTGATAGGCGAAGCTGCCATTGGTGCCTGCGATCTTGCCGCCACCACCACTGATGCTGGCGTTTTCCCACAGGTAACCGGCACCAGCACCAACGAACGGCGTGACAGGCACGTCGATGTTGAACAGGCGCTTCAGGTCAATGTCATACAGGACGTTGACGAAGCCACCATAGGAACGGTCATGACCCTTGGTCTTGACGGAACCAACGCTGTTGATCGCGGACCAGGTGTAGGCGCCTTCAACTTCAGCGCGCAGGCCGTTGCCGAAACCCCAGCCGACATTGGCGAAGCCGGTCCAGCCATGGCCGTGACGGACATGTGCACCACCGTCATCGTTGCCGTTCTGGCCATTCTTGATTTCAGCATCATGCATATGCTGGGTCTGGGTCAGGTCGTAACCGCCACCGATGCCAACATAGGGGCCGGTGATGGTGGTTGCTTTGGCGGCGAACGGGGCCGCTGCCAGCAGGCTGGTAGCCAGTAACGCTGCGCGAAGACGCATGTTTCAGTCCTTAACTCTGTTGTTGCAGGGCAGAGCCCTATCTTGTGGTCGGGCAATGGATTTGCCCCGAGACAGGGCAGCCTGAGATTACCCGCAAGCTATGATGCGGGATTAGCCTGTCTGGGCTGACTTGAGAATGGGCAAAATGCTGCATGCCACTGAGGTGTGGCGAAAAACACACATATCTTTCAGGGCATTTGGGGCCACTTCATGAAAAGTCCCGATTTTATAAGGTTTTTTTTGAAGTCCGATAATAGACCCCTTTATTTTGCATAGGACAGTGCCGGAAACGGAAGGGCTGATTCGTGGCCTGTAATGCATCGGAACGATTCGATATGGAAAGGGGAGCATCCTGCGCTCCCCTTTGTAAAAATGTCTATTTTTCAGTTTATTGCAGTATGTGTCGTCAGTGCAGGATAATTTCGACGCGACGGTTCTGCGGTTCACGCGTATCGGGCTGGGTGACCACCAGGGGATGGGCTTCGCCATAGCCGTGGATGTCGATCCCGCTGGCGGGTACGCCATCACGGATCAATTCGGCCTTAACGCTGTCCGCGCGACGCAGGGACAGGCCAAGGTTATACTTTGCGCCACGTGGCCCGGGATGGGCTGATGTGTTGTCAGTATAGCCGTTGACCTCGATACGGGTTGTCTGGACATGGGTGGAAGCCTGCGCCGCTTCCGCCACGATTCCGCGCGCGCGATCGGTCAGCACCGCACCATCCCAGTC
>NZ_VWPI01000157.1 GCF_015155755.1 Komagataeibacter sp. FXV3
GCTACGGCGGGTGCTGGCGGCGGTGGCGGCGGCGCGTGGTTGAAGGCGTAGCGGACGCCCACGATGAACTGGTGGTTGAAGCGATGGTCGTAGCTCAGCGTGCGATCGCCGCCGCCTGTCTGGTTGATATTGCCCATGGCGAAGGATTCCACCTGTCCGATCATGCGGTATTCGGTGGTCATCTGCAGGCCGGGTACGCCGGGGATGTCATAGGCGGCACCCACGATGCCCTGATAGGCGAAGCTGCCATTCGTGCCGTTCTGGCGTATGTTCAGGCTGCTGGTGATGGGGGTGCTGGCATCCACGTTCTGCCACAGGTAACCGGCGCCGACACCGACGAAGGGTGTCACGGGCACGTCGATGTTGAACAGGCGCTTGAGGTCGATGTCATACAGCACGTTGACGAACCCGCCATAGGATCGGTCACTGCCGCTGGTCCTGCCGCTCTGGTGGCGTCCATCGCCCGTGGAGTCCCGATAGCCTGTCAGGGCGGACCAGTTGTAATCCCCTTCGATTTCGGCGCGCAGGCCGTTGCCGAAGCCCCAGCCGAACGTGGCAAATCCGGTCCAGCCGTCGCCATGTTCCATGCGTTCGCGTGAATGGGCTTCCTTCAGCAGCCGGGCATTATCCGATGCGTCAAGGTAACCATCGGTTTTCACGTTGTTTTCGTACTGGTTCCTGTCAAAGCCATGGGCATGCTGGGTCTGGGTCAGGTCGTAGCCGCCGCCAATATCGACATAGGGTCCTGTAATCGTTGTGGCCATGGCGGTGGCGAATGGCGCCGCGCCCAGTGCGGTCGCCAGTAATACCATGCGAAGACGCATATTCCCGTCCTTAAAGATACTCGATCAGACGCCTTCTTGTTTGTGGAGATGGGGGCATGTTCCACACTGGCCTGATGCATGTTGATACAGTTGGCCCGGGGGCCATTATCGCAATGCCAGCGGGAAGGGGCTTAGACGGGAATGCCGGGAAACCTGCCCGCACCTGTCCATGGCTGGATCGTTGTGCGGACCAAAGATTGAGATAGTATTAAATGCCCTTTCCCCATCGGATCGGTCGGAAAAGGGCGTTGTACAAATATCACATGGACAGATGCAGGATCAGGGCGTGCAGCCATCCGCGCGCAGCACGTCCAGCACGACATCATCGGGCACGTCACGGCAGGTGAAGGCCCGTCCAATGCCGCGCACCAGCACGAAGGACAGGCGGCCGTCGCGCATCTTCTTGTCGCGCTGCATGTTGCGCACCAGCTGGGCTGCGGAGAAATTCCGTCCCGTATCGCTGATTCGCGCGGGCATGGACAGCCGTTCAAGGTGACGGGTCACGCGGTCCAGGTCTTCCGCCGGGCAGTAGCCCAGCCGGACCGACAGCATGAACGCCAGCCGCAGGCCGATGGACACGGCTTCCCCATGCAGAAGGCTGCCATTGTACCCCATCTCGGCTTCCAGCGCGTGGCCGAAGGTATGGCCAAGGTTGAGCAGCGCGCGGCCATCGGCCTTGCGTTCCTCGCGCTCATCCGCAATGACCACCCGCGCCTTGAACGCGCAGGCCATGCGGATGGCTTCGGCCTGCATGGCCGGGTCGCCATCCAGCACGTCCGCCCCGTGGCGTTCGCACCAGTCGAACAGGCCGGCATCCCCCAGCAGCCCCGACTTGACGATTTCAGCATAGCCCGCGCGCAATTCACGTACCGGCAGGGTGGCAAGGGCGGAGGTATCGGCCAGTACCGCGATGGGCTGGTGGAACGCGCCCAGCAGGTTCTTGCCGAACGGGGTGTTGATGCCGGTCTTGCCACCCACGGACGAATCCACCTGCGACAGCAGCGTGGTGGGGATCTGCACGAAGGGCAGGCCACGCAGCGTGGTCGCGGCACAGAAACCGGCCAGATCCCCCACCACGCCACCGCCCAGCGCCACGACCGTGGTGCCGCGTTCGACATGCGCCTCCAGCAGGGCGTTGGTCACGCGTTCATACATGCCAATGGTCTTTGAACTCTCCCCGGGGGGAATGGTGATGACTTCGGCGCGGATCCCGGTTTCCTCCAGCCCTTCCAGCAGGCGGGGCAGGTGCAGGGGGGATACGGTTTCATCCGTCAGGATCATCACGCGCTTCTGCGGCAGGACGGGGGCCAGCAGCGCACCCGCGCGCCGGATCACGTCGGGACCAATCACGACATCATAGCTGGCGCGGTCCAGCCGTACGGGCACCCGCAGCGGCTGCTGGTTATGTTTCAGGGCCTGCATGACACGGTCGGCGCTGTGTTCCACGTTGTCGTCTCCACAATCCACGATGATATCGGCTTCGGCATAGACCGGATGGCGCAGTCGCATGAGATCCGCCAGCACCGCATGCGGGGATGTTGCGTTCAGCAGGGGCCGGTGCGTGCGGTCGGCCACGCGCTGCAGCAGCACCGGCAGCGGGCAGCGCAGCCAGATGGAAATCGCGTGTTCGCGTACGCCCGCACGCGTGCGGGAATCCATGAATGCCCCCCCGCCCGTCGCCAGCACCACGGGGGGGCCGGACAGCAGGCGGCGGATGACCAGACGTTCACCGCGCCGGAATTCGGGTTCGCCATATTTCTGGAACAGGTCTGCGATGGTGTAGCCGGCCGCCCGCTCGATTTCCTCATCCGAATCGACAAAGGGCACACCCAGCCGTGCGGCGAGGATGCGCCCGATCGTCGTCTTGCCCGCCCCCATAAGCCCGACCAGCACGATGGTGCGTCCACTGCCCGGCTGCCGTGGCATGGCGGGGCCAACGGCATTGAGGTCAAGCGGTATGGCGAGCGATGAGGCGGCCGGTGTGGGCCGGTCGGGGGGAATCTGGCGTGACATGCCGGACAACCTAACATACAGCAGGATGGAACCGGTAGAGTCCGCGCCTGGGTCCCGCCATGCGCGTGAAAATGTGTCACCGGCCCGGTCATGTGTCACCGGGTATGCTGGATATGGAAAGCGGTTGGATGATCCGTATTGTTATTGCCGTCATAGGCGTCCTGGTCGTGTGCGCGGTGGGGGGATTCTTCTCCCTCGGCGCCTTTCCGCCTGCGCTGGTGCAGCAGGATGTGCACAGGGATATTGCTTTCGCCGCCCCCGTGGCGGCGGCCCCTGCGGCGCTGGGCACGCCTGCCCCCCTGCCGGTGGCGCCGCTGGCCCCGGTGGCGGGGTCAGCGCCTGCTCCCACGCGGTAAGCAGCAGGCCACGACATGGCCGGGGATGGGGTTGACGCCTTTCTGGAAATGCAGGCGGCCGAGCGTGGGGCGGCGCTGAACACCATCAGCGCCTATGCCCGGGATCTTGGGGACATGATGCAGGCCCTGCACGCGGGTGGCGTCTCTGCCCTTGATGCGGGGGAGGGCGACCTGCGCGACTACCTGTCGGGACTTGCGCGGCAGGGACTGGCCCCACGCACGCAGGCCCGCAGGCTGTCCTGCCTCAAGCAGTATTTCCTGTTCCTGGCCCGTGAGGGACTGCGGCCCGACAATCCTGCTGCCCTGCTGGAAGCCCCGCGCCTGGACACGCCCCTGCCACGTTTCCTGTCGGAGGCGGAGGTCACGGTGCTGCTGGCCGCGTGTGAACCTGAAGCGGACGCGACACCCGCGCGCAGGCGCAGGCTGCTTATGGCGCGGGCGGCGCTGGAAATGCTGTACGCATCGGGCCTGCGCATATCCGAACTGCTGTCACTGCCGCGCCGTGCGCTGGATGCCGCACCCGGCATGATGCTGGTGCGCGGCAAGGGCGGGCGTGAACGCATGGTGCCCATGTCCGCCCGTGCCCGCGCCGCCGCGCGCGCATTGATGGAACTGGATGCGGGGCGGAAAAGCCCATACCTGTTTCCCGGCCGGGGGGCGGCGCGGCCCATGACGCGGCAGGGCTTTGACCGGATCATGCATGATGTGGCGCTGCGGGCGGGGCTGGACCCGCAACGGCTGTCGCCCCATGTGCTGCGGCATTCCTTCGCAACACACCTGCTGGCGCATGGGGCGGACCTGCGGGCGCTGCAGGTGCTGCTGGGCCATGCCGATATCGCCACGACCCAGATCTATACCCACGTGATGCTGGACCGCCTGCGTGACGCCGTGGCGCAGCATCATCCGCTGTCGGCAATGCATGACGCGGCGGCGACATAGACAAAAATGCATGGCAGGGCGGATTCCCTGCGTGAAAATGTTTGGCTGGCGTGCAGGCTGTGCTATCGGCAGCGCATGCGCCAGTTTCTAGATTTCGAAAAGTCGGTCGCCGAACTTGAGAACAAGATCGACGAGCTTCGCAGGATGTCCGGTCCGGACGGGATCAACATTGCCGAAGAGATCACCCGGTTGAGCGAAAAAGCCGACCGGCAGTTGCGTACGGCCTATGCCAAGCTGACGCCATGGCAGAAGGTGCAGGTGGCCCGCCATGCCCAGCGCCCGCATACGCTTGATTACATCAATGCGCTGATTGCGGAATTCGCGCCGCTGGCCGGTGATCGCCTGTTTGGTGATGACAAGGCCATCATTGGCGGCGTCGGCCGGTTTAAGGGTACGCCCGTGGTGGTGATCGGGACCGAACGCGGGGCCGAGATCGAAACGCGGCTCAAGCACAATTTCGGCATGGCCCGGCCTGAAGGCTATCGCAAGGCGCAGCGCCTGATGAAGCTGGCCGGGCGATTCGGCCTGCCGGTCCTGACCTTTATCGACACATCCGGCGCATGGCCGGGCATTGATGCGGAAGCGCGCGGTCAGGCGGAAGCCATCGCGCGCTCCATCGAAACCTGCCTGAGCGTGCCGGTGCCGGTAATCGCCACCGTTATTGGCGAAGGTGGCTCCGGCGGGGCCGTGGCGCTGGGCGCTGGCGACCGGGTGATGATGCTGGAACACGCCATCTATTCCGTGATTTCGCCAGAAGCCTGTGCCTCCATCCTGTGGCGTGATCCCAAGCAGGCTTCCACGGCGGCGGATGCGCTCAGGCTGACGGCGCAGGACCTGCTGCAGTTGCGGCTGATCGACCGGATCATTCCCGAACCGCTGGGCGGCGCACAGCGTGAACCGGCTGCCGCGATTCGCGCGGTGGGGGACGCCATTGCGGCCGAACTGCCCGGATTGCAGGCCAAGGACCCTGTGCTGCTTAAGGCGCAGCGGCGTGAGAAATTCCTGGCCATGGGGCGTGACGCCGTCGCCTGAACTGCGACAACCGTGCGGCTGAAAAGGTAATGAAAGTTTTTTGGGTGCCGCCTTTTTTCAAAAAGGCGGCATTCCTGAAACGTCTTTCAAAAAAGCGCTGCCAGACGCGTTCCTTTTGATGTGCGGGACGCGGTATGGCAGGCTTCACGTCTTCGACGGCTCACCCGCCTGCGGGGTAAAGCCCAGGCGTTCGATCAGGTCACGTACGGCGCTGGATGCGGCCTTTACACCTTCCGCGTCGGTTCCCTTGCACAACAGGCACACGCCCCGGCTGCTTTCATCAAGGCGGTAGGGATAGGACCCGATGTCGATGTCGGGATGGCGCTGCTGTATCATTTCCAGACCGGCGGCCAGACTGCCTTCATACAGGCCATTGGCATGCCATGCCTCTGACACGACCGGCGTGCCGTGGGGCAGGGTGGGCAGCACTTCCTCAAACATCGCGCGCATGATGCGGGGCACGCCCGCCATGACATGGACATTGCCCATGGTGAAGCCGGGCGCGACGGAAACCGAATTGCGGATGGGCACCGCACCCTGCGGCATCGTGGCCATGCGCTGGCGGGCGGCGTTGAATTCGGCGGGTGTGAAATGCGCTTCAAGCAGGCGGAACGTCTCGGGGTGGTGGACCCATGGCACGCCAAACGATTCCGCGACGCAGGCGGAGGTGATATCGTCATGCGTCGGCCCGATACCGCCGGTAGTAAAGACATTGTCATAGGCGGCGCGGGCTTCGGTCACGTTGCGCACGATGACGGTGCGGATATCCGGTATGATCCGGACCTCGCTCAATGTAATGCCGGTTTCAGACAGGCGGCGGGCAATATACTGCACGTTTACGTCCTGTGTGCGACCGGACAGGATCTCATTGCCTATGACCAGCAGGCAGGCGGTGGGGTTCATGATGCATGTTTCCACTAGGTTGTGGGTAGGGACCTTTCCCGCCACCCTATAACGACAGCCTACCTACCGGAAGGAGAAGCCATGAATACGGCAGCAATGCCATACCTGCACTGTGTATGGGACATCCGGGCACAACTGGGCGAAGGTCCCGTGTGGTCCATGCGCGAACAGGCACTTTATTTTGTCGATATCGTCGGGCAGGCCATTCACCGCTTCCATCCCGCCAGCGGGGCACGCGCGTCATGGTCCACGCCGCAGCGCCCCGGTTTTGTTACGCCGGTCAGTGACGGCACGCTTATGTGCGGACTGAAGGACGGATTGTACAGCCTGGATCCCACCAGCGGTGAATTTCACAGGGACGTCGCGGTTGAACCTGGCCTGCCGGGTAACCGGATCAATGACGGCTGTGTCGATTCGAAGGGACGGCTGTGGTTCGGCACCATGGATGATGGCGAAAGCACGCCCAGCGGCGCGCTGTATTCCGTGACCCGCAGGACGGACGGGCTGGATGTGCTGCGTCATGATGAAGGGTATATTGTCACCAACGGTCCCGGTATTTCCCCCGACGGGCGGCGGCTGTACCATAACCATTCCCCCGCCGGGATCATTTACGTATTCGATCTGGCGGATGATGGCACCCTGTCGAACCGGCGTGTCTTCGCGCGTCTCAGTGACGGCTATCCCGATGGCGTGGTGGTCGATAGCGCGGGCACGTTATGGGTTGGCGTGTGGAACGGCGGACGGATTGCACGGTTCAGGCCCGATGGCACGGCCCTGCCATCCATTCCCGTGCCCGGGGCGCTGAATGTGACCAAGGTGGCCTTTGGCGGTCCGGACCTGCGCACGGCCTATATCACCACCGCACGCAAGAACATGTCCCCTGAACGTCTGGCGCGGATGCCGCAGGCGGGCAGCCTGTTCAGTCTGTCTGTCGATGTACCGGGACAGGAGCCGGTTGCATTTCCCGCTACTGAAGTCGATGCCATGCATGGCATGACGCTGGGGCGGGACTGATCATGCCGCGCGTAGTGGGGCATCCCGCACCTTTATGATTTGCAGGTTGCTTCCCGCAGTCTTTTACAGCAGATCCTGCAACAGCGGGATCAGGGGCCGGTCGGCATCGGGCATGGGGTAATCCCGCAGGTCGCTGGCCGCCACCCATTTCAGGGTCTGTCCTTCGCGCGGGGTCGGCGTGTTTTTCCACCGATGGCAGACATAAACGGGCATGAGCAGGTGAAAGTGCCCGTAATCGTGGGAAACGAAAGTGAACGGCGCAAGGCAGGAGCGCGCGACATCCAGCCCCAGCTCCTCATCCAGTTCGCGGATCAGGGCCTCTTCGGGCGTTTCCCCCGCCTCGACCTTGCCGCCGGGGAATTCCCACAGACCCGCCATGGACTTGCCTTCAGGCCTGCGGGCCAGCAGCACGCGGGTATCCGAATCCACCAACGCCACGGCCGCCACCAGTACGACCTTGCGGGTGCTGTCTGCCGCCTGGGCCATTTCCTCGGCCATTGCTTCCCCCGACAGGTCGGCATGGCGTGCTTCGAACAGGCGGACGGGATATTCCCCCCCGCGTGAGACGAATTCCTGCGATCCCGTCCCGTTTTCCCGAAAACCGATCCGCTTCAGCACCGCGATGGATGCATGATTGTCGTGTGCAGCAGATGCCGTAAGGCGGTCCACCGGCAGGTTGGCCAGCGCCCAGCGCGCCAGTCGGCCCGCCGTGGTGGTGGCGACCTTGCGGTTCCAGTGCGCCCGGCCCACCCAGTAACCCAGCGAACAGGACCGGTCGGCGGCGTTGATGCGCAGGCCGAGGCACCCGATCAGCGAATCCGGCTGGTCGGAGCCCGGGCATGTAATGGCGAAATGATAGGCTTCGCCACGCTGGGACTGTTCGATGGTGGCAGCGATCCAGTTCTCGGTCAGCGCCAGCGAATACGGGAACGGAACGCGGCTGAGCATCCGCACCACGCTCCAGTCATTGATCAGCCTGTGCATGGTGCCCGCATCAGATGTGCGGACTTCACGCAGGCGGTATTCCCCGGCATCCAGTAAGGTGCCCGAACCATGTAATCCCTGCACGCTCATACGGGCAGGGTACCTCTGGCGACCGGGGCCGGGGCATCCTGTCCGGCCGGTAGCCCGCATTCCACCAGCAGTTCGCGCAGGTTGCATATGACCGGGAAGATTTCCTGGTTCCGGTCCCCACCCTGTTCGTACCAGGCGTTCTGTTCCAGCTCCACGATTTCACGATCCTCACGGAAGATCCGTTCGGTAAATGCGGTCAGGAACGGCCATGCCAGATCCAGTACGCCCGGAATGCCCGGTCGCTTGATCGACAGCAGCCCGAAAACCCGGTTGGTCAGTTCCGCCTCATCCTGTGGCACGTAGGCGATCCACAGGTCCATGACCGGGGCATTGTCGCCTGTCTGGATATGCAGTGTCTGATAGGGATAGGTCGTGCGGATGGTCATGACGTCGCGATGGGCGAATTTTTCGCTGTTGTCGCGCTTCTGGCCAAAGATCAGCGCCTCGCCAATCGGCTGCTTGCCACTGGTACGCGCGAAGCTGTAGCGCGCTTCCACCAGTCCGGGACCACGTTCCTGCCCCAGGAAACGGGGCTTCATCTGGCCCATCTGCTTCATGTGCATGAACTGGTGGTTCATATCCATCAGGTTCTCATGCATGAAACTGTAGTGGCAGTGCACAAGCTGGCCGAAGCGGCGGGTCTTGTACGCCGGGTTGGCCACTTCCGCCAGGCGGGGGAAGGGCGTTGTTTCCGCCTTGGCCGCATCTCCGGGGAAAATGAAAATCAGGCCATCGACTTCCCGCACGGGATAGGTGCGTACCCCGTTGGGCAGCTTGCCCTTGCCCAGATAGGGGACGTCAATGCAGCGCCCCGACCGGCCATAGGCCCAGCCATGGTAACAGCACTGGACCGATTCGCCCTTGACGGTGCCCTTGCTCAGCGGGACCTGGCGGTGCGCGCAGCGGTCTTCCAGCGCGAACACGCTGCCGCCTTCCTTGGGGCGGACAAGGGCGATGGGCTGCCCGGCATAGCGGGTGCCTATGGTTTTGCCTGGCTTCAGCTCCCGCGACCAGGCGACGGGGTACCAGAAATCGGGGTTGGCACGAATTCGGCGCAGGTCCCGCCCGGTGACCGGGGCGGAAGACTGCATGCTGTCAGGCGATAACGACTGATCCATTGTCTCTCTTGACTGTTAACAGGGCATGGCAGCCGGATGTGCCATGGGACAGGATACCGGTCACATGCCGGAAGGGAGTGCACGTCCGACCTGTATCGTGCCGCCATGGCGATATTAAGGATGTTTTTTAGCCTCAGGGCAAATGGTTCAGCGCCATAATGTTTTGTAATATATTGCTGCCTCATCCCTTGGCCGCCTTCCCGCTGCTGCCATGGTGGTTGATGGTGACGCCAGCATGGCAGGCAGGACATGGATCAATCCATGTTATGGATCATGGTCGGGTGGAAAGTTCCGCGCTCAGGTCTTCAATGAACTGGAACGCGACACGGCCCGACCGGCCACCGCGGGACAGCGACCACGCATTGGCCCGCCGGGTCAGGTCTGCATCCGTGATCGGCAGGCCACGCTCCCTGGCATAGGCACGGACCATGTCCATGAAGGTGTCCTGCGCGCAGTTGTGGAATCCGATCCACAGGCCGAAACGGTCGGACAGCGAGACCTTTTCCTCTGTCGCTTCGGCCGTGTTGATGGCGGTCGAACTTTCGTTCTCGATCATCTCGCGCGGCATCAGGTGGCGGCGGTTGGACGTGGCGTAGAACAGCACGTTCTGCGGCCGCCCGGCGATCCCGCCATCCAGCACCGATTTCAGGGCCTTGTAATCCGCATCTTCACGCTCGAACGACAGGTCATCGCAGAAAACGATGAAGCGACGCGGGCTTTCGCGCAGCAGCGCCAGCAGGTCGGGCAGGGTGGACAGGTCCTCGCGCTGGATTTCAACCAGCACCAGCCGTCCCTTGCCTGGCGCGGCGGGCCTGCCGTCCACCAGGTTCGCCTGCGCGTGCGCCGCCTTGACCAGTGACGACTTGCCCATGCCGCGCGCGCCCCACAGCATGGCGTTGTTGGCGGGCAGGCCGCCTGCGAAATGCAGCGTGTTGTCCAGCAGCATCTGCCGCTGGCGGTCGATGCCCTGCAGCAGGGCCATATCCACATGGGCGACATGGGGTACGGCCGTCAGGCGGCCAAGGCCGGGATGCCAGATGAAGGCATCCGCCCGCTCCAGCCCCGCAAGCGAGGGGGCAGGCGGCGACAGCCGTTCAAGGGCCGCGGCAATGCGTTCGAGAAGGGGAAGGGCGTTGCTGTCCATCGTCGTTCCTGATTCCAGCATGACTGTGTGCGATGGCATATGCCACCAGGCGATCCGGAGCGCGTTGGCCAGCAGGGGCAGGCGAACGCCTTGACGGGAAACAGGCGAAAACTATGGTCCGCATGGCAAACCCGCAACCCGTTCAATTCCTCATTATGCCGGAAAGATCATAATGCCTTCTATTATCAATGATTTGCTGACCACACCCGCCCATGCCCAGTCGGCTGGCGGCGGCCTGCTGAGTGGCGACGGCATCATGGCCGTGCTGCCGTATGTGGCCATGTTCGCCATTTTCTATTTTCTGCTGATCCGCCCACAGCAGGTCAAGCAGAAGCAGTTGCGCAATCAGCTTGCCAGCCTGCGCCGGGGCGACCGGGTGCTGACGGCGGGCGGCATTATTGGCGTGGTGCAGAAAGTACAGGCGGAATCGAACGAGGTCGAAGTCGAGATCGCGCCGGGCGTGCGTGTGAACGTGCTGCGTGACACCATCGGTTCGGTCATCACCAGCGCGGGCACGCCCGCCAATGATTCCACCCCCGACAAGCCGGCAAAGAACGGCTGATGCCCTTTATCCCCGCCTGAGTGCCGACGGGGGTGAACTTCCCCCGCATTGTGCCGTTGCTTACTGTAACATCAGGAGTAGGCATGATGCACAGGCAGCCTGGCGACGCAGAGACTGGCCCCACCATCCGGCATGGGCCGGCCCTGCGGGGGCGTGCGGGGTTGATCGGTGGTCTTGCTGCGCTGTCGGGTATCCTGTTCGGGCTTGATACGGGTGTCATGTCCGGTGCGCTGGACCTGATCAGTCAGGAATTCATCCTGTCGGATTTCCAGCGCGAATCCATGGTGGGCATCATGCTGCTCGGCGCGGCGATGGGCGTGCTGGGGGCTGCATGGCTGTCGCACCGGATCGGGCGCAAGCGCACGCTGGTGCTGACGGCGGGACTGTTCGTGATCGGTCCCCTGTTATGTGCCGAATCCACGTCCTACCGCACGCTCATGCTGGCGCGGCTGATGCTGGGACTGGCGACGGGGGCGACCACGTTCGCCACGCCGCTTTATATCGCCGAAATTGCCGATTCCGGGCGCCGGGGCGCGATGATACTGGGCTATCAGCTCATGATTTCATGCGGGTTGCTGGCGGCGTTCGTGTCCGACGGGCTGTTTTCCTATTTTGGCGGATGGCGGTGGATGCTGGGTGTGGTGGGTTTTCCGGGCCTTGTCTTCATGATGGGGGTCCTGTTCCTGCCACCCAGCCCGCGCTGGCTGCTGGCGCAGGGGCGCGAGCGTGACGCCCGCCGCGTGTTGATCGAACTGCGTGGCCTGCCCCGGCTGGTCATGGCCGAACGCAACGCCATCATGGCCCGTCTGGCTGCGCGCCGCGACGGGATCGGCAGTTTCATGAAGGATTCGAACTGCCGCCGGGCCATGTGGCTGGCGGTGGGGCTGCAGGTGGCACAGCAGTTTTCCGGCATCAACGCAGTGCTGTATTACGCGCCTTATATCATCGGGCTGGTGGGGTACGGCCATTATGTGCAGGTGTGGGGGCCGGTCGGGATCGGGATCATCAACCTGCTGTCCACCTGTATCGCCACGACCTGCGTGGACCGGATCGGGCGCAGGCCCATGCTGATCGGCGGTTTTGCGGTCATGGCGCTGGCCATGGCGGGGCAGGCAGCCGTGGTGGCGGGTGGCATGCCGCCCATGCCGGGCATGCGGCTGCTCATGGGGGTGTTCATGCTGCTGTTCGTCGCGGCGTTCGCATTCGCGGCAGGGCCGCTGACGTGGCTGATCTGTGCCGAAATCCTGCCGCTGCGAGGTCGTGAATTCGGCATGGCGTGTTCTACCTGCGCCAACTGGATCGCCAACATGCTGGTCAGCGCCACGTTCCTGACCGGGCTGGAAATCTTCGGGGCGGAGCGGGTGCTGTGGGGCTATGCCGGGCTGAATGCGGTGTTCATGGTCATGGTGGCGCTGCGTGTGCCCGAGACACGTGGCATGACGCTGGAACAGATCGAGGTGGAACTGATGCGCGGCACCCCGTTGCGGGCGCTGGGTACGCGGGCGCATTCCTCCGGGGTGTGAAGCGCACACCATGACCCGGTACGCAAAAAACCCGGCGCAAGGCCGGGTTTTTCGGTCTGTTACCTGAAACCAGGCAATCAGGCGGACTGGAGCTGTGCTTCGGCGAACTCATAGTTGGCCAGCTTGTCCAGGTAGTTGGTGATGTAGTCGGGGCGACGGTTGCGGAAGTCGAGGTAGTAGGAGTGTTCCCACACATCCAGACCCAGCAGCACCTTGCCCTGGCCTTCGGCCAGCGGGTTGGAGCCGTTGGCGGTCTTGGTCACCTTCAGCTTGCCATCGGAACCCAGCACCAGCCATGCCCAGCCCGAGCCGAACTGCGATGCGGCGGCTGCCTTGAAATCGGCCTTGAACTTTTCAATGTTGCCGAAATCCTCGACCAGCTTCTTGGACAGGGATGAGGGGATCTCGCCGCCCTTGGGGGCCAGGTTCTGCCAGAACAGGATGTGGTTCCAGTGCTGTCCCGCATTGTTGAACACGGGCGCCATGTCGGGCTTGCCCTTGACCATGAGGATGATTTCCTCAAGCGACTTGCCCTGCAGTTCCGGCTTGGATTCGACAAATCCGTTCAGCGCCGTCACATAGGCCTGATGGTGCTTGTCATGATGCAGTTCCAGCGTTTCCTGGCACATGCCACGGTTGGCAAGGGCATTGTAGGCGAAGGGAAGGGACGGCAATTCGAAAGCCATGAACATTCTCCTGGGAATTGCAAGGAGCGGCATGAAGCCGCCATACCAAGATTGCTATGGGTGTGGAGCGGGTGCGTCAAGTGACGGTCATATGAACACCCCCCTGCCACGCCTTGGGGAGCAAACGCCATGACGGGGCGGATGGATGCATCCTCCCCGGCGACGGGGGGCGTGTCGTTCCTGCATGATGCGCGCCGGGCGGACCCCGACCGCTTTTTCTGCGCCCTGTTCATGCCGTCCGCCGCGCGCATGGCGGCCATGGTGCTGATCGCCTTCAACCATGAATGCACGCGGGCGGTGGCGACGCCTGCGTCATGGGCGGTAGCGGGGCCGATGGCGGGCCTGATCCGGCTGCAGTGGTGGCGTGACGTGCTGGAAAGCGGCAATGCGCAGCGCCACGACACGGCGGCGGCGCTGCTGGACCTGATGGCGCGGGGCACGGTGCGGCGCGAGACGCTGGAGGGCATCATCATGGCACGCGAATGTGAACTCGACGGCCTGCCCGACCGGGCAGCATGGCAGGCATCCATGCTGGATGGCGCGGGCGGGGTACAGGTCGCCATGGCGCAGGCGGCGGGGTTTGCCGATCCCACGCTGCTGGCGCGCATACGTCTTATGGGCGGGATTTACGCGGTGGGGGCGCTGGTGCGCCATCTACCCGCCGTACTGCGCACGGGGCGCTGTCCCTTGCCCGAGGATGCGCTGGCGGTGGAGGGGCTTACGCGCGATGGCCTGCGCACCGGACAGGCCTCGCCCATCCAGATCGCTGCCCTGCGTGACGGGTTGCGCCAGCAGGGACGGGAATGGCTGGAGATGGTGCGGGAGGGACCACGCCTGCCCCGCGCGGCCCTTGCCGCCGGGCTGCCCGCTGCCCTTGGCCTGCGCGACATGCGCGGGCATGTGGGGGGTGATGGGGATGCGTCCCCCCGTGGGGTGGGCGACCGGCTGGCGGTTATGGGCGCGCTGTTGCGCGGGTGGGTCTAGAACAGTCCGTTGCCACAAATAACGGAAGTTTTCGGGTGCCGCCTTTTTTCAAGAAGGCGGCGTCCTTCGCAGCTTTCTGCAAAAAAAAGATTCGCCAAAAACTTTTATTTTTTTCAGTGTGTTATGGCGTATTGGCCACCATGCTTTCCATGACGGCGAACAGGGCGGAATAATCCTCGTCCGGGTGGCGGCGGCGTGTCAGCGACAGGCTCTGGGTTGCAGCCGACATGGCGGGCAGGGGGGCTGTCTGTCGGGCCGCGTCGGTCATGAGCAGGCGCATGTCCTTCTGCATGAGGCGGGCGGGAAACTGCGGGCTGAAATCCCCCGCCTTCGCTGCTTTCAGCTTGCGCTTGTGGTGGGGTGAGATCACCGGCACCTCATCCAGCGCGTCAAACAGCATGTTCCGGTCCAGCCCGGATGCCAGCCCGTAGGTGACGCCTTCCGCCACGACTGCAAGGCTTGCCCCCATGATGCCATTGATGACCAGCTTCAGCTTGGACCCGCTGCCTGCAGGCCCTGCATGGATGGTCAGGCGGCCAATGGCGTCAAACACACCTTGCGCGCGGCTGATATCGGCCGCCGTGCCACCGGCCAGCACGATCAGGTTGCCCGATTCCGCTTCCGGCGTGCTGCCGGCTACGGGCGCGTCGATGACGGCGATGCCGCGTGCATGTCCCGTCCGCGACAGGGCTACGGAGGTCTCGGGTGCGACCGTGCTGGTGTTGACCAGCAGGCCACCGGACTTCATGCCTGCCAGCACGCCGTCGGGACCGTTCATGGATTTGTCCAGTGCCTCGTCATCCGGCACGCAGGCCACGACAATATCGGCTTCCTGCGCCAGCGCGCGGGGGGTGGGCAGGAAGCGGGTGCTGCCATCGCCGCCCCTGCCCGACGGGGTATAGGCCACGATCCGGTAGCCAGCCTTGACCAGATTGGCCCCCATGCGGGACGCCATGGCCCCAAATCCGACAAAACCGATCAGTGGAGTGGTGGACATGCGGCTTCTCCTTGCCTGTTGCGCAATGGCCCATGGGCCGATGCCTGAATGTGGGCAATAGCATGCACGACGTCACGCCCCGATGCCGCGCGGCGGCCATGCCTCGCATAAAGATGATGGCGGAAGGTGGCGGGGTCCTGTGGCATCACGTGGCCATACCCTGTCCGCCACGGGAAGGAGCCATGATGCGCAGCCTGCATTTTTTTGACGACCTTGCACAAAGCCTTGCCGACCACCCGCCCATGGCGCTGGGAGTGGTCTATCCCTGCAGCGTGCCCGCGTTGCAGGCGGCGTCCGAAATTGTGCAGGCGGGTCTGGCCACGCCTGTGCTGATCGGCCCCGCCAGGCGGATTGACCAGATGGCGCAGGGTGCGGGCATCACGCTGTCTGGCTGCCGGATCGTTGACGTGCCCACCGATGGGGACGCTGCCCGCGTAGGCGTGGGCATGGCGCATGAAGGCACGGTTGCGGCGCTGATGAAGGGATCGCTGCATTCGCGCATCTTCCTGCATGAACTGGGACACCATGAAGGCGGCCTGCGCACGACCCGGCGCATGAGCCATGTCTATGTCCTTGATGCGCCACAGGCCCCGCGCGTGCTGCTGGTGACGGACGGGGCGGTGAACATTGCCCCCGACCTCGAAGCCCGGCGCGATATCGTCCAGAACAGCATCGACCTTGGCCATATGCTGGGTATGGCGCAGCCAAGGGTGGCGGTCCTGTCGGCGGTGGAGATGGTCAATCCGGACCTGCCATCGACGCTGGATGCGGCCATATTGTGCAAGATGGCCGAACGCGGCCAGATTACCGGTGCGGTGCTGGACGGCCCGCTTGCGCTCGATAATGCCGTCAGTCCCGAAGCCGCGCGCTGCAAGGGCGTAGTCTCCCCCGTGGCGGGACAGGCGGACATACTGGTGGTGCCCGACCTTGAGGCCGGGAATATTCTGGCCAAGCAGATGACCTTCATTGGCCAGGCGCGGGCGGCGGGCATTGTCATGGGCATGCGCGTGCCGGTGATCCTGACCAGTCGCGCCGACCCCGTGCCGGTGCGCGTGCTGTCATGCATGGTGGCGGCAGTCATGATCCGGCAGGGTTACGGCGGGAATCCGGTGGCCAGCATGGATCAATGCGGATGACGGTCCCGTGTGATGCGTGTAAGGAAGGGCAGCCCGCTCGCGCGATGTTGTCCATGCGGGCCGGTGGCGTTTTCCCGCCGGTGGACACGGCACGAACCGTGACGTCCGGCCCCCGCGTGCCGGTACGGGTTGCCTTCCTCGCGCAGAGATGATGCCCCGCCCTGGCGCACATGGTGGCAAGGAAAGGGCTGACGACTGCCCGGCCGGTGGGGCCACGCCCCGTGTGCCGGTGACTGACATGAACGTGCAATCAGGCCGGGTTCCCCGCGCCACCGGGTGGCTGCCCGGTCCAGCCGATGAACAGCCACGCAGCGGGTTTCCGATGCCGATCCGGAGAATGCCATGACCTCGAATCCCTCCTCTGCCGCTTCCACCTATGATGTGGTCCTGATTGGCGGCGGAATCATGAGTGCAACGCTGGGCGCGCTGCTGCGCCAGCTTGAACCGGGCCTGTCCATCGCCCTGTTCGGGCGGCTGGATGACGTGGCGCTGGAAAGTTCCAATGGCTGGAACAATGCCGGCACCGGCCATTCCGCCCTGTGCGAACTGAATTACACGCCGCTGCGCCCCGACGGGGTGGTGGATATTTCCAAGGCCGTGAACGTCAATGAAGCCTTTCAGGTTTCACGTCAGTTCTGGTCCTATCTGGTGGAATCGGGGCAGATCGCCTCGCCGCGCGATTTCCTCAATCCCATTCCGCACATGAGTTTCGTCTGGGGACCGGAAAATGTCGATTTCCTGCGCAGGCGCCATGCGGCGCTGCAGGAACATCCGCTGTTTGAGGGCATGTCGCTGTCAACCGATGATGGGCAGCTGCGCCAGTGGATGCCGCTGGTCATGCAGGATCGCAAGCCGGGACAGCCGTTGGCCGCCACATGGCACCCGGCGGGCACGGATGTGAACTTTGGCGCGCTGACCCATCGCCTGATCGACCTGCTGCAGGGCAAGCCGGGCTTTGACCTCAACCTTGCGCATGAGGTGGAAGACCTCAAGCCTGCGGGCAGCAACGGGTGGGATGTATCCGTCCGCGCCATGCATGGCGGTGGCGAGCGCAGGGTGCGCGCCAAATTCGTGTTCATTGGCGCAGGCGGCGGCGCGCTGCACCTGCTGCAGAAAAGCGGCATACCCGAAGCCCGTGGCATTGGCGGTTTTCCCGTCAGTGGCCAGTTCCTGCGCTGCACCAACCCCGAAGTGGTGCAGCAGCACCATGCCAAGGTGTATGGCAAGGCATCGGTCGGCGCGCCGCCCATGTCGGTGCCGCATCTGGATACGCGCGTGATCGATGGGCAGCGTGGCCTGCTGTTCGGTCCGTATGCCGGGTTCTCGACCAAGTTCCTCAAGCAGGGGTCGTGGCTGGACCTGCCGCGGTCCATCCGCATGGACAATCTCGGGGCGATGCTGGCTGTGGCGCGCGACAACATGCCTCTGACCAAATACCTGATCCAGCAGGTCATGCAGTCCAGCGAGGACCGCCTGAAGGCGCTGCGTGACTTCGTTCCCACCGCGCGCAAGGAAGACTGGGAACTGATCACCGCAGGCCAGCGCGTGCAGGTCATCAAGAAGGATGCCAAGCGCGGCGGCGTGCTGCAGTTCGGCACCGAAGTGGTGACCGGAGGGAACGGGTCGATCGCGGGCCTGCTGGGCGCATCGCCCGGTGCCTCCACGGCGGCGCCGATCATGCTGACGGTGCTGCAGCGCTGCTTTGGCGATCGCCTGCCGCAGTGGGAATCCCGCCTGCGTGAAATGATTCCGTCCTATGGCACCAAGCTGGGGCAGGATGCGGCCCTGTGTGCGCAGGTGCGCGAACGCACGCGCACGGCATTGCAGCTGGACGGCTGAACCGGATGAAAAAACCCCGCCCGGCCATGATCTGGCGGGCGGGGCGGGATCTGTCTCAGTCCTCGTCGTGTTCGCTCATCTGGTCGGCGGGATGGCGCACCGGTGGGGCGGCATTGCGCGGTGGCCGGTTTTCGATGTGGCGGCGCATGAAGTGGGTTGCGATATCCGCCAGTTCAATGAACTGGTCCGCCTGACGGCGCAGTTCGTCACCGATCAGCGGCGGCGAGGTCTTGATCGAGCCGACCACGGTGGTGCGCACGCCCTGGCGCTGCATGGATTCCAGCAGGCGACGGAAATCCGAATCCCCGCTGAACAGGACGGCGTGGTCGATGTGCGGGGCCATTTCCATCATGTCCACCGCCAGTTCCACATCCATGTTGCCGCGCACGCGGCGGCGGCCGTTATGGTCAATGAACTCCCGCGCGTTCTTGGTCACCAGTGTGTAACCGTTATAGACCAGCCAGTCGGTCAGTGGCTTGAGGGGTGAATATTCCTCGGTATCCAGGACGGCGGAATAGTAATAGGCACGCAGTACATTCGACTTGGAACGGAAAAACTGCAGCAGCTTGCGATAATCGACCTCAAATCCAAGATTGCGGGATGCGGAGTACAGGCTGGTGCCGTCTATAAAAAGACAAAGCCGCTCCTGAGATTGAAAAAACATTTATGGTCTGTCCCTGAAACAAAAAAAGTGAATGCGTTACAGCCGTGTCAAATTTTGCATTGCATGTATTCTGCAGCGCAGTGAAAGTTGTCTGGCAGAAATGAACCCTGCATATATAGAAGCCACATCCTTTCCGGAAGTTCCCCATGCGGGGATTACTAACCGACAGCAACCGCCCCGGACACTGTTTTTACATGACAATGCTGCAATCTGCGCCCATTTCTGGTGATATAACAATTGCGGTAGGTGCCAATCTGCCACGCGAAAGTGGTGAAACTGCGGCCGATACCTGCCTGTGGGCGGTGGATCAGCTTGCCCGCCTGCCTGGTCTGTCGGCGGTGGCGGTTTCGCGCTGGTATGAAAGTGCCCCGGTGCCGCCTTCAGGCCAGCCACCCTATGTGAACGGAGTCGTGCGCCTGTCGGGTCGGGTGGACCCGGCATGGCTGCTGGCGCGCCTGCATGAAATTGAGGCCGCGGCCGGACGCAGGCGCACGGTGGCCAATGCCGCCCGCCCGCTGGACCTTGACATCATCACCATGGGCGACCTTGTCCGCGCCAGCCCCGATCCGGTTGTGCCGCACCCGCGCGCGACCGGGCGGGCTTTCGTGCTGCTGCCGCTGCGTGATGTCATGCCGGACTGGCGCGACCCGGTGACAGGGCAGGGGATCGACGCCTTCCTGCCCGCTGTCGCGGGACAGGACATTGCGCCCATGGCCGCGCGGGTGGACTGAAATGCTTGCATCAGGACAGGGGCGGGGGTAGTAAGGTAAATTCTGATCAACACAACCAATTAACAACCGGAGTTCAGGCCTGATGGCACGCGTCACTGTCGAGGACTGCGTTGAGCGGGTTCCCAATCGTTTTGAACTGGTGCTGCTGGCGGCCCAGCGCGCACGCGCCCTGTCCCGTGGCGAGGAAATGACGATTGACCGCGATAACGACAAGAACCCCGTTGTCGCCCTGCGTGAGATCGCGGACCAGACCGTCAGTCTGGACCAGATCCGCAGCGACCTTGTCCGCTCGCTGGCCCGCGCGCCGGAGCCGGAGCCTGCCGATGAGGAAGTGGTCGACCTGATCCCGACCGAGCAGAACATCTTCGGCCTGCAGGATGTTTCGGCCGAGGAAGAGGCACGCAATGCCAGCGGCGGCATGTCGGCTGAAGAACTTGAGGCCTCGGTTGAGGCGGCCCTGAGTGGACGGGGCCGGTAACATCTGACGAAGGGGTGGAAGGTGACTGACCCGGTCAGATCGGAAACGACATCTTCCTCCATGCCCGTGCCGGTCACGGGCGGAGTGACGGCAGGCGCTGCCGCCCTTCCCGCCACGCGGGGGGAAGGGGAACGCGCGGTTTCATGCGACGGCCTGATCCGTCGCGTGCTGGCGTATGATCCCGGCGCCGATACGGACCTGATCCGCCGCGCGTTTGACGTGGCGAAGGCCGCCCATGCGGGGCAGGCGCGCGATAACGGCGATCCCTACATTACCCACCCGCTGGCCGTCGCCAACATACTGGCGGGCTTTCATCTTGATACCGCCTCGATCATCACGGCGCTGCTGCATGACACGATCGAGGATACGGGTGTCACCCAGCAGCAGTTGCGCAGCGAATTCGGCAATACCGTTGCCGAACTGGTGGATGGCGTCACCAAGCTGACACGGCTGGAACTGCAGTCGGACCGTACCAAGCAGGCGGAAAACTTCCGCAAGCTGGTGCTGGCCATGTCGCGCGATATCCGCGTGCTGCTGGTCAAGCTGGCCGACCGCCTGCACAACATGCGCACGTTGCATTACGTGCAGCGTCTGGACCGACGCCAACGCATCGCGCGCGAAACCATGGAAATCTACGCCCCCCTTGCCGGCCGTATCGGCATGGACAAGGTGAAGGTGGAACTGCAGAACCTGTCGTTCGCGGCCCTTGAGCCCGAGGCGATGGCGACCATCCGCGCGCGCCTGAACTACCTGCGCGGGCAGGGCGCGGATGTGATCGAGGAAATCCGCCGCGAGCTGCAGGCCCTGTGCGCGCAGGCCGGGCTGGAAGGCGTGGAGGTGACGGGGCGCGAAAAGACGCCCTATTCCATCTGGGAAAAGATGCAGCGGCGCAATGTCGCCTTTGAACAGCTGTCCGACATCATGGCGTTCCGCATTCTCGTGCCATCACGCGAAGCCTGTTACGTGGCGCTGGGCGCGGTGCATGCTGCCTATCCGGTCATTGCCGGGCGGTTCAAGGACTATATCTCCACTCCCAAGGCCAATGGTTACCAGAGCCTGCATACCGGCGTGACCCTGCGTCATCCGCGCAACCAGAAGATCGAGGTCCAGATCCGTACGCCGGAAATGCATGACGTGGCCGAAAACGGGGTCGCGTCCCACTGGCTGTACAAGCAGTTGCCCGATGCCGCGACGGGCAGGGAGACCAAGGGCGTCGTCTCCGGCCTGCGTTGGGTGCAGGATTTGCTCGACATCCTTGAGGACTCGGCGGCGCCTGATGAGTTCCTCGAGAACACCAAGCTCGAACTCTATCAGGACCAGGTTTTCTGCTTCACGCCCAAGGGGCAGCTGATTTCGCTGCCGCGTGGGGCGACGCCGGTCGATTTCGCCTATGCCGTGCACAGCCAGGTGGGCGACAGCTGCGTTGGCGCGCGTATCAATGGCCGTCTCATGCCGTTGCGCCATGAACTGCAGAATGGGGACCAGGTCGAGATCATGACCGCGCGCGGGGGCACGCCCTCGCCGTCATGGGAACGCTTTGTCGTCACCGGCAAGGCGCGTGCGCGTATCCGCCGCCATGTGGCGCTGCAGCAGCGCGAGGCCCATCTGGAAAGTGGCCGCGTGGCGCTGGCCAAAGCCTTCCGGCAGGAAGGCGTGGACGGGTCGGAAAAGGTGCTGGACAGCCTGCTCAAGGACCTGCGGATGCAGTCGGTGCCCGACCTGTACGTGGCGGTGGGCAACGGCAACCAGTCCGCGCGTGAAGTTGTGCAGCTGGCCTATCCCGAACTGCGTCGCGCGCCGCGTGCGCCACGCATGGTGCCAGGGCTGTCCATGCGTGCGCCCATGGCGACCCCCGGCGGGGCGGCAGGGCGGCGCAAGCCAGCCGCGGGCATGGCGCTGGCGGGCGTGGGTGCTGGCATGGCGGTGCATTTTGCCGGGTGCTGCCACCCGCTGCCGGGTGACCGGATCGTGGGCATCGTGTCCACCGGCAAGGGGATCACGGTGCATACGCTGGGGTGCCAGACGCTGGAAAGCTTTGCCGCAACCCCTGAGCGGTTCATGGACCTGGACTGGGATTACGACCTCATCGCGCGCCATGCCACCGGCCATTATATCGGGCGGCTGAGCGTGGTGACGGCCAACGAACCGGCCATGCTGGCGACGCTGACCAATATCGCCGCCAAGCATGAAGGGGTGCTGGTCAACCTGCGTATCGTCAACCGCCAGCTTGAATTCATGGAAATCCTTGCTGATATCGAGGTACGGGACCTGCGGCACCTGACCGCCATCATGGTGGCGCTGCGTGCCGCCCGTGGGGTGGTACAGGTCGAGCGGGCCAGGGGCTAGGCCATGCTGATCGGCATCGGGTCCGACCTGTGTGATGCAAGGCGGATTGAAACCGTCCTGTCGCGACATGGGACACGGTTCGAGCAGCGGGTCTTTACCGCGCCCGAACGCGCCGCCGCCGCGCGCAGGCAGGGAACCGCGCGGCTGGGGACCTATGCCAAGCGGTGGGCGGCAAAGGAAGCCTGTGCCAAGGCGCTGGGCACAGGCTTTGCACAGGGCGTGTTCCATCGTGACATGGGGGTTGAAAACCTGCCCACGGGCCAGCCGGTCATGCGGCTGGCAGGCGGGGCGCTGGCGCGGCTGGATACATTGGTGCCGGACGGACATGTGGCACGGATTTTCCTGACCATGACCGATGAACATCCCTATGCCTTCGCGCAGGTCATGATCATGGCGGAAAAGGCCGGCGGATCCTGATCGCCTGTCACGCCCGCATGGGCAATGCTTGACAGGTGGGGGGTGCGCGGGCTTGATCCGCACGTTATTCGTCCGGCACTGCCTGTCCGGTCGATGCCAGATCCGGATTGAAGAACAAGTATGCCAATGGACGATAACAAGACGATTTCCCCCCCATCGGGACCAGACGCGGCGCGTCGGGACGGTGGCCTGCTGGACCTGGTGCGCACCGTCGTGATTGCCGGGGTTCTGGCCATCAGCGTCCGCACGGTGCTGTTTGAGCCGTTCAACATCCCGTCCGGGTCCATGATCCCGACCCTGCAGGTCGGGGATTATGTGTGGGTGGCCAAATACAGCTACGGCTATTCGCGCTATGCGCTGCCCGGTTCGCCCAACCTGTTCGAGGGGCGGATCTTCAACAGTTCCCCGCACCGTGGCGATGTGGCGGTGTTCCGTTTCACCAAGGACACGTCCATCGACTACATCAAGCGTATCGTCGGCCTGCCCGGTGACACGGTGCAGATGCGCGAAGGCAAGCTGTTCCTGAACGGGCAGCAGGTCCCGCGTGAGCCGGAAGGCGAATATACTGCGATAGACGAACATCGCACCCATATGGATGGCGAACGGTACCGTGAAATCCTGCCCGGCAGTGGCGGCCATGGACCTGTTGCCCATGACATCCTGAAACTGACGGATGAAGGGGGCAAGAACGACACCCCGGAATACGTCGTGCCGCCGGGCTATTTCTTCGCCATGGGCGACAACCGCGATGACAGCGCCGACAGCCGCTTCATGGGGGATGAACCGCAGGACCTTGGTTTCGTTCCAATGGAAAACCTGGTGGGGCAGGCCAAATGGATCTTCATGTCCGTCGATAATGCCCATCCATTCTGGCAGGTCTGGTACTGGCCGGTCGAAATCCGCTGGAACCGCCTGTTCATGGGGATTCACTGATCATGGAGGCCGAACGCGTGCCCGCGGCGGAAATCACCCGGCTGGAGGCATGTCTGGGATATCATTTCACGCGGGCCGACCTGCTGTTGCGCGCATTGACCCATCGTTCCGCAGCGCATGAGCGCAATGGTGGCCGTCGGGCGCGGCAGAGCGTGGCGAAGCGCGGGGTCGGGTCCAACGAACGGCTGGAGTTCATAGGCGACCGGGTGCTTGGCCTACTCATGGCCGAATGGCTGCTGGAACGCTTCCCCGATGAGCAGGAAGGCGCGCTGGGTCCCCGTCACGCGCATCTCGTCTCCCGCACGGTGCTGGCGCAGGTGGCCCATGTCATGGGGCTGCAGTCGGCGCTGGACGTGGCCGAGCACGAGGCCCGCGCGGGCGTGCGCCAGATGGCCAACGTGCTGGCCGATGCGGTTGAGGCCATACTGGGCGCCATGTACCTGGATGGCGGGCTGGACCCCGCCCGCGCCTTCGTGCGGCGGATGTGGAATGAATCCATCGTGGCCCAGGCCCGCC
>NZ_VWPI01000158.1 GCF_015155755.1 Komagataeibacter sp. FXV3
TCCCAAGACCGCATTGCAGGAATGGGTGCTGGGGCGCGGGCTGCCGCTGCCACAGTACCGTGTGGTGTCCGCTGACGGGCCATCGCACGCGCCGCGTTTCGTCATTGCGGTGGACGCACAGGGAAAAACCGGGCAGGGGATCGCGGGCAGCAAGCGCGCGGCTGAAAGCGATGCCGCATCGGACCTGCTGCGCCAGCTGGGCGCGGGCGGACAGGCCGCTTCATCCACCGACCGCAAGGGGCAGGGAAAATGACCGGGCACGATCAGGACAACACGACACGCTGTGGCTTCGTGGCCATTGTGGGCGCGCCCAATGCGGGCAAGTCCACGCTGCTGAACCGCATGGCGGGCACCAAGCTTTCCATTGTCAGCCCCAAGGCGCAGACGACGCGGTTCCGGGTGCTGGGCATCCTCATGCGCAACCATACCCAGATCCTGCTGGTGGACACGCCGGGTATCTTCCAGCCGCGGCGCAAGCTGGACCGCGCCATGGTTGCGGCCGCGTGGACGGGATCGGAAGATTCCGACATCACGCTGCTGATCGTGGATGCGCGCGCGGGCATGACCGATGCGCTGCGGGCGATTGCGACCCGTCTGGCGGAACACAGGCGCAGGCTGTGGCTGGTGCTGAACAAGACCGACCTGGTCCGGCGTGACGCGCTGCTGCCGCTGACGGCGGAACTGTCGGCCATCCTGCCGGTCGAGCATGTGTTCATGGTCAGCGCGCGTTCGGGCGAGGGGGTAGACGACCTGCTGGACCGTCTGGCGGCCGACCTGCCGGTGGGGCCGTACCTGTATCCCGAAGATGACCTGACCGACCTGCCTGACCGTCTGCTGGCGGCTGAACTGGTGCGCGAGCAGATTTTCCTGCAGACGCATGAGGAAGTGCCCTATGCCGCAACGGCCGAGACCGAAGGCTTTGCCGAACGGCCTGATGGATCGGTGCGCATTGATGTCACGATCTATGTCGCGCGTGGATCGCACAAGGCCATCCTGATTGGCGAACGCGGCAGCCGGATTCGCGCGATCGGCGAAAAGGCGCGTCATGAACTGACGCGGCTGCTGGGGCGCAAATGCCATCTTTTCCTGAATGTGAAGGAACGCGCGGGATGGGATGAGGAGCGCGCCCGCCTGCGCGCGATCGGCCTGGATGATGCGTCCTGAATCCTCAAAAGAGGGATCATCGGCTTGTGGGGGGGGGCATCCCTCTATATGACAGGGCATGGCCGGGCGGCCTGCCCGTCCCTAGCCCCGTCTGCCTGACCTGCGCCGAGGACCAATGACCCAGTCCGACATATCCCCCGCACCATCGTACAAGCGCGTCCTGCTGAAAGTATCAGGGGAAGCCCTGATGGGCAGCGGATCATACGGGGTCGATCCCGCCACGGTTGACGCCATCGCGGCCGATGTGGCGGCAGTGGCCCGGACGGGGGTTGAAGTCTGCCTGGTCATCGGCGGCGGCAACATTTTCCGTGGCGTTGCGGCAGCGGCGCGTGGCATGGACCGTGCGCAGGGCGATTACGCCGGCATGCTGGCGACCGTCATCAACGCGCTGCTCATGCAGAACTCGCTCGAACGCCATGGCGTGCCGACGCGGGTCATGACCGCCATCCACATGTCTTCCATCGCGGAACCCTATATCCGCCGCCGCGCCGTGCGGCATATGGAAAAGGGTCGCGTCGTGATCTTCGCGGCGGGCACCGGCAACCCGTTCTTCACCACCGATACGGGGGCCGCGCTGCGTGCGGCGGAAATGGAATGCAACGCCCTGTTCAAGGGCACGCAGGTTGATGGCGTCTATTCCGCCGACCCGCGCAAGGTGCCCGATGCCAAGCGTTACGATACGCTGACCTACCGTGACGTGCTGGCCAATGACCTGAATGTCATGGACGCGGCGGCGATCAGCCTTGCGCGCGAAAACCGGCTGCCTATCGTGGTATTCAATATTCATGGGATGGATCCCTTCACCCGTGTCATGCGCGGCGAGGGACGTTTCACCACCATCGTGGCGGCTGACTGAAACGGGGATATCCCTGTTGCCCGTTCGCGGGTGTCGCCATGCCCGGTGGATAAGGAATCAAAAAGGAGGGCCACAGTGTCTGTCGATCAGAAAACCTTGCTGGCGGATCTGACCCGCCGTATGGACGGCGCCATTGAAAGCCTGCGCCGTGACTTCGCGGGTCTGCGTTCGGGTCGCGCCAATCCGGCGCTGCTGGAGCCCGTGCGGGTGGAAGCCTATGGCGGCGAGGTGCCGCTGACGCAGGTTGGTTCCATCGCCGTGCCGGAAGCACGCATGCTGACGGTACAGGTCTGGGACCGTAGCCTGGTGGGTGCGGTTGAACGCGGCATCCGCGATGCCGGTCTTGGCCTGAACCCGGCGGCCGATGGCCAGACCGTGCGTGTGCCCATTCCCCAGCTGACGGAAGAACGCCGTAACGAACTGGCCCGTGCGGCTGGCAAGTATGCGGAAAATGGCAAGATCGCCGTGCGCGGCGTGCGCCGCGATGGCATGGACCAGACCAAGAAACTGGAAAAAGCCAGCGAGATCAGCGAAGACGATGTCAAGACATGGTCTGACGCGATCCAGAAGCTGACCGATCAGTACGTCAAGCGCATTGATGACCTGCTGGTTGAAAAAGAACGTGAGATCAAGCAGGTCTGATTGATGCGTGAATGCCGTAACCCCTGCGCGCCATCGTGTGTGTGACTGAGGAGGGCGATCAGGTCTTGTCCGGGTCAGATCATCCAGCCACAGCCCATACGTGCCTGCCAGAACATGTTGCCATCATCATGGATGGCAATGGTCGGTGGGCCAGTACGCGTGGCCTTCCACTACTGGCGGGGCACCGTGCGGGGGCGGAGGCCGTGCAGCGCACCGTCCGCGCCGCCACGGCACGGGGGGTGCGATGGCTGACGCTGTATGCCTTCTCATCCGAAAACTGGCGGCGCGCACCGGGGGAGGTCGCGGACCTGACCAGCCTGCTGCGCTATTATCTGCGCCACAAGGTGGCCGAACTGTCGCGCGAGGGGGTGCGGCTGCGCATTATCGGCGATCTTGCACGTTTCCCCCGCGATATTCAGGAAGAAGCCCGTCGCGCCGAGGAAGTGACGCGTGGCAACACCCGGCTGGTGCTGGTGCTGGCGCTGTCCTATGGCGGCCGGGCGGATATCGTGCAGGCAGCGACGCGCATGGCGCAGGCCGTGGCGCGGGGTGACCTGCGGGCCGATCAGATTGACGAAGCCGTTTTCGCCGGCGCCCTGCTGACGGCCGGCATGCCCGATCCCGACCTGGTGGTGCGGACAAGCGGGGAATGCCGCCTGTCCAATTTCCTATTATGGCAGTCGGCTTATGCCGAACTGGTTTTCCTTGATATTCCCTGGCCGGATTTTGACGCGACGCATTTTGATGCCGTGCTGGACATCTATTCACGGCGTGAAAGGCGATTCGGTGCAAGACCAGCCTGAACACGCGGGTCGGACAGCCCCCGCTGCCGCGACAAAGAAATCAGGGAACTGGAAAGATCTGCGCGCGCGCGTCCTGTCGGCCGCCGTGCTGGTGCCGTGCGTTGCGCTGTGCGTGTGGTATGGCGGCCTGCTTTATGGTGCGCTGATCGTGGGGGCCATGGCGGGCATGGCGATGGAATGGGCGCGCATGTTCGGATTCGGGCTGGAAACGCGGCGTGGTCAGTTATGCATGGCGTGGGCGGCGTGCGTCGGGATTGCGGCGCTGGCGGGCCACTGGGGCGGGGCGCTGCTGGTCATGGTGGCGGCGATCGTGCTGGGTCCGGCCCTGTGTGCGGGTCAGGTGGCCATTGGCTGCGCCGGGCTGTCGCTGCTGTGGCTGCGTTACATGAGTGAGCCGGGGGCGGGAGTTGTCCTGTTCCTCGTCGCATGCGTGGCGCTGAGTGACACCGGGGCCTACATGGCCGGGCGGCTGTTTGGTGGCCCGAAGCTTGCGCCGCGTATTTCACCAGCCAAGACATGGTCCGGTTCCATCGGTGGCCTGGGTTGCGCCGTAATGGGGGGCATGCTGATCGCAGGCCTGCTGCCTGGCGCGCTGCCGGGTGCCTTGTGGCGCGGGGCGGTGTTCGGCGCCCTTGTCGCCGTTGCGGCGCAGGCCGGGGATCTTGCGGAAAGCGCGCTCAAGCGCGCCCGTGGGGTAAAAGATTCGGGTACGATCCTGCCCGGGCACGGTGGGCTGCTGGACCGTTTTGATGGCCTGCTGGTTGCGGCCCCGATGGCGGCCCTGCTGTCACTGGGGGCGGCGGGCGGTGCCGCTTTCTGGTATGTGGGTCTGCGCTGAGCCGATGGCCGGAGCCATGAACAGTTTTGGGGAATGACGTTACAATGAAGACAGTTTCCGTTCTGGGCAGCACGGGCAGCATTGGCTGTTCCACGGTGGACCTGCTGCTGCAGGCCCCTGACCAGTTCCGTACCGGCGCGCTGGTGGGCGGGCGTAATGTCACGAAGCTGGCGGAACAGGCCCGTGCGCTGGGTGCGCAGCGCGCGGTGATCGCCGATGAAAGCCTGCTGCCGGAACTGGAACGCCTGCTGGCTGGCAGCGGAATCGAGACCGCAGGCGGTCGTGCGGCCGTGATCGCGGCGGCAAGCCTGCCGGTGGACTGGACCATGGCCGCCATTACCGGCGCCACGGGGCTGGAACCCACGCTGGCCGCCGTGCGCAATGGCCGGTCCGTGGCGCTGGCGAACAAGGAAGCGCTGGTCTGCGCCGGTGATGTCATGCTCCGCGCCGTGGCGGATGCGGGCGCGACCCTGCTGCCGGTCGATTCCGAACATAACGCCGTATTCCAGTCCATGGCCGACAAGCAGGCCGATGAGGTCGAGCAGATCATCCTTACCGCCTCGGGCGGGCCATTCCGCAGGGCAAGCCTTGAGGAAATGGAAAAGGCCCCGCTGGAGGCGGCGCTGAAGCACCCGACATGGACCATGGGGGCGAAGATCACCATCGATTCCGCCACCATGTTCAACAAGGGGCTGGAACTGATCGAGGCCGCGCGCCTGTTCAACGTGACCGAGGACAAGCTGGGTGTTGTCGTGCATCCGCAATCCGTGGTGCATGGCATGGTGCAGTACACCGATGGTTCCATCGTGGCGCAGCTTGGTTCGGCCGACATGCGCATTCCCATTGCCCATACGCTGGCGTGGCCCGCGCGCATGCCGACCAATTCGCCCCGGCTGGATCTGGCCGCACTGGCGCGCCTGGATTTCGAGGCCCCGGATGAGGTCCGCTTCCCCGCCCTGCGTCTGGCGCGCGAATCCCTGCGTGCGGGCGGGGCGATGCCCGCCATCCTGTCGGGGGCGAATGAAATCGCGGTCGAGGCGTTCCTGAAGCGCGAAATCGGTTTTCTTGATATTGCACGGATCGTCGAGGATGTGATGCAATCCATCGGGCCGCAGCGTGCGGATACGCTGGAAGAAGTGCTGCACTGGGATAATGAATCCCGTCGTGTTGCCCGCCAGCGTACGGTTGCCCGCGCGGCCTGACATGATTCTGGATGGTCTTTCTGGCCATCGGGAGATAGCGTAGCATTCATGCATGATCTGATCCGGACCGTTCTGGCTTTCTCCCTTGTGCTGGGGGTGCTGGTTTTCATTCACGAACTTGGTCACTACCTTGCCGCGCGCTGGCGTGGCGTACATGTCGAGGTTTTTTCGATCGGTTTTGGCCGTCCGCTCCTGCGCTGGCATGACAGCGTGGGCACGGAATGGCGCCTGTGCCCGGTGCCGCTGGGCGGATATGTCCGCCCGCACGGATTCGAAGGACCGGAGGACGCGACCGAGGAACAGAAGGCCGCGTGGCAGCCCGGACGCACGTTCCATGACAAGCCGGTCCTGTCACGGGCCATCGTGATCATGGCTGGGCCAGTATTTAACTTCCTGCTGGCCATCGTGCTGTTTACCGGCCTGTTCGCCATGTCGGGACAGCCGCATATCCTCAATCAGGTGGCGCAGGTCATGCCCGATGGTGCTGCCGCCAGCGCCGGGGTGGAAAAGGGCGACGTGATCGTGCGCGTGGGTGACCATAAGGTGCGCGACGTAGCCGACCTGCAGTCCTTTGTCAGCGGGCAGGCGGATGCCCAGACCACGCTTACGGTCCGCCGCAATGGCGCGGAACAGACATTGCCGGTCCATATCGGTGCGGTAGGGGACAAGGCCAGCCGCCATGGCCAGATCGGCGTGTCCTTCGCCGCCGAGGTCGGTAAGCCGCAATCCCTGCCACGGGCCTTTGTTTCCGCCATCAGGGAAACATGGAACGTGTCGGTCCAGACGCTGGACGGGCTGTGGCAGATGATTACGGGACAGCACAGCACCAAGGACCTTGGCGGCCCGCTGCGCATTGCCCAGATGTCGGGGCAGGTGGCGCAGTATGGCGTGGCCAGCCTGGTGTCGTTCATGGCGCTGCTGTCAATCAACCTCGGGCTGATCAACCTGTTTCCCGTGCCGATTCTTGATGGGGGACGGCTGGTGTTTTATGTATTTGAGGCTATTCTGGGGCGGCCGGTGTCTCGCCGGGTGCAGGAAATCAGCTTTCAGGCTGGCTTTGCGCTGATTGCCGGATTATTTCTGTTTTCAACCTTTAACGATCTGTCACATTTCGGCCTGTTCCAGTGGCTCGCGTCACGCGCGGGACAGGGCTAAGGTGCAGCAGGTGACACAAGTGCTTGCACAGTGTGGCGTATATCGGATAGGTCCGCCACGAAGACTGATACATGACAGGAAGGGAGCCGGCCCTCCATCCGGTCTTAATGCATGGCTGATCCGCATGCCGAGTGGTGAGGAATAGCGATTTTGTCGAGTAAACGTTCAGCGCTGCTTGCGTCTGTCTGCGTTATGCCGCTGTTCTGGACGGCCGGTGCATATGCACAGGAAGAAGCAGCACAGAACACGCCATTCGGCGGGGATATGGCGCCAGTGGATGGCGTGCAGCAGGCACCCGAGGCGGAGGCGATCAAGGCCCCGCCGCTTGAAGACCCGATCGAAGCGGTGGACATCAAGGGCAACAGCCGCATCGAGACCAGCACCATCCTGTCATACATGGTTGTCCAGCCGGGCGACCGCTTCAATCAGGACCTGCTCGACCGTTCGCTCAAGACCCTGTATGCCACCGGGCTGTTTCATGACGTAACGCTCAAGCGCGTGGGCAACGTGCTTGAAGTGCATGTGGTCGAGAACCCGATCGTCAACCGTATCGTGTTCGAAGGCAATCACGCCGCCAAGGACGAGGACCTGACGAAGGTCATCTCGCTGCGTCCGCGCGCGGTCTATTCGCCACAGGGCATTTCCGCCGACCGTACGAAAATCCTGGGCGTCTATGCGGAAAAGGCGCGGTACGCGGCCACCGTCACGCCGCAGATCATCCGCCTTGCGCATAACCGTGTTGACGTGATCTTCCACATCAACGAAGCGCAGAAGACGCTGATCAAGAAGGTTACGTTCGTGGGGAACCACGCGTTCAGCAGCGCGGCCCTGGCTGGTGTCGTATCGTCCAAGGAGACGGCATGGTACCGTTTCTTTGCTTCCAGCGACCAGTATAATCCCGAACGGATCAAGTACGATGCTGAATTGCTGCATCGTTTTTACCTGAAAAACGGCTTTGTTGATTTCCAGATCAAGAACGCCACGGGTGAACTGTCTGCCGACCGCAAGAGCTTCTACATCACCTATACGATGGAAGAAGGTCCGCGTTACCGCCTGAACAAGATGGATGTGCGTTCCTCCCTGCGTCATGTCAGTGCTGAGTCGATGCGCAAGTACATTTCCCTGTTCCATGGGCAGTGGTATGATGGCAGCGCCATCCAGCATAACGCGACGGATATGCAGGAAATGCTGCAGGGCAAGGGTTATCCCTTCGCCATGGTCCACCCTGAAATTGCCCGCAACCCGGAAAAGCGCACCGTCAACCTGCTGTTTGACATAAGCGAAGGTCCGCGGATGTATGTCGAGCGTATCGACATCAACGGCAACACCATTACCGAGGACAAGGTCATCCGGCGGCAGCTGCCCATGGCCGAAGGCGACCCGTACACCCCGCTGGACCGCAAGTATTCCAAGCTGATCCTGGAAGATCTTGGCTTCTTCAAGACGGTCTCGATCGACCAGACGCCGGGGTCCGCGCCGGACAAGGTCAATATTTCGGCCGATGTGGTGGAAAAGCCGACGGGCGAATTCTCGCTTGGTGGCGGTTACTCGACCGATGCCGGCGTGCTGGGCAACCTGGGGCTGAAGCAGCATAACCTGCTGGGCACCGGCATTGACGCGGGCTTTACGGGTACGGCCGCGTATTATGAAGACCAGGCCGACATCTCGCTGACGGACCCGTATTTCCTCAACCGCAACCTTGTGGCGGGCATCGATCTGTTCGGTATCCAGAACCGCTACATGACGTACCAGAGCTATTCCGAAGCGCGTATCGGCATGACGCTGCGCATGGGGTATTCGTACAACAACCACCTGTCGCAGTCGTGGAGCTATACGCTGACCGATCGTGACATTGGTGATACGTGGTCTGATTCGTCATATTACGTGCAGGACCAGAATGGCTGGTCGCTTCTGTCACAGCTCAGTACCACACTGACATACGATACACGTGACCGCAGGCAGCAGCCGCATAAAGGTTTCGTCATACGTGTGGGTGGTGACTTTGCCGGTATTGGCGGTAACGAACGCTACCTGCGTGGCAAGGTGGATGCGGCCTACTACATCCCGCTTGACAGCATCATGGGTAACCATGACTGGACGGTCAGCTTCCGTGCCGGTGCGGGTGACATCATGAACTGGGGCGGCGGTCGCAGCGACATCATCGATAACTTCTATCTTGGTGGTAACTCGCTGCGTGGCTTCATGGATGGTGGTGTCGGTCCGCGAAGCTACGCCATCCCCGCGCGTGACGGCAATCCGATGCATTCGCAGCAGGACTTCCTGGGTGGCCGGTTCATGTACACGGCCTCCGCACAGGTGGATTTCCCCATTCCGTTCGCATCCGCCATGGGGATCAAGGGACGGTACTTCGTGGATATGGGCGGACTGGACGGACTGCGTGTCCGCCGGCGCTATACTTCCATGAAGGACTGGCCAAAATATACCCCGGTGTATGATGATACGCTTACGCCTGTGGTCTCGACTGGCGTTGGTATCGCGTGGAAGAGTCCGTTCGGGCTTGTGAATATTGATCTGGGCGTTCCCCTGCACAAGGGAACGAACGACAGGACCCAGTTGCTCCGCTTCGGCTTCGGCCAACAATTCTGAGGTGATAATGTTGCGTAAATCCGGCATTCGTCTGCTTGCCGCAACCGCTCTGCTCGGGTGGGGATATCAGGCCGTATCGGGCGCGCATGCGCAGGGTTCGGGCGGGAACTCCGGCTGGTTCGTGCCCAAGGCTTCACAGCCTGCACCCCATCCGGCTCAGCATGAGGCACCGGCTCCCGTGCAACTGCCCGCCCCGCAGTCCGACAGCGAGGAAGCACAGTCACAGACACCGCCCATCCTGCCGCAGCCGCCCGTGCCCAAGGCACCGGACGTGCCCAAGAGCGCACCGCCTCCGGCCCCGGTCATTGGTGTCATCAGCGTGCCTGATGTCATGCGCATGTCGTCTGCGGCCCAGCAGGCCGAACGTGTGCTGGGGGCGCGCCGTGATGATCTGGCCCGCGATGCCCAGAAGGAGCAGGCAGGCTGGCGTGACGAGCAGCAGAAGCTGCAGGGTCAGGCCAAGACCATGTCATCCGACCAGATCCAGAGCAGCGAGCGCAAGCTGCAGGAACGCGTGCTGGCGGCGCAGAAGAACTTCCGCAACCGCAATCGCGTCATTCAGGAAGCGGCCCAGGTCGCACTGGGGCAGATCGAACGCGAACTGGTCCAGATCATTCGGCAGGTTGCCGCCAGCCGTGGCATGAACCTTGTGCTGCATCGTGAACAGGTGGCCCTGAGCCAGGAAAGCCTGGATATCACCCAGCAGGTGGCGACACAGCTGAATGGCGTGCTGCCAACCGTATTCATTCCCGCGGCCGATGTGGATCCCGAGGTTCTGGCCAAGTCCGGCACCATGCCGACCACGGCGGATGCCGACCGCCAGGCCGCCCCTGCCGCCGCGCCGGCCAAGCATTAAGGCCGGTTTCATGACAGTGACGCCGGATAACGTGCCGGGCGATCCGCGGTTTTTCGTAACGCAGGGACCGTTCGGGCTGGAACAGCTTGCGCAATGCAGCGGGGCTGAACTGCGCAAGGCCACGGACGGGATGGAAACTGGCACCGTGTTCAGCGGTATCGCGCCGCTGCAGTCCGCCACGCGGGCACAGGTCAGCTTTCTGGACAACCGGCGCTACCTTCCCCTGCTGGAAGGGACGGGTGCTGGCGCAGTGATCGTGGCCCCTGCCTTTGCGGACAAGGTGCCGCCGCATGCCGCCGTTCTGGTGTCAAAGGCGCCGTACCAGGCATGGGCCCGCATCGCGTCCCTGTTCTATCCGCCGCCGCCGGTCCAACCGGGTATCCACCCTTCCGCCGTGATCGGTACGGGGTGCGAAATCGACCCGACGGCTGCGATCGGTGCCTTTACGGTGGTGGGTGACGGCGTACGGATTGGCGCGGGTTCGGCTATCGGCACCCATGTCAGCATCGGGGGCGGGGTGGAAATCGGGGCGCGCTGCCGTATTGGCGCGCATGTCGCCATTTCACACGCCCTGCTGGGTGAACGTGTCACGCTGCTGCCGGGGGCACGGATCGGTCAGGACGGGTTTGGTTTTGCCGTGACACCCGAAGGCTTTGAAAGCGTGCCACAGCTTGGTCGTGTCATCCTGGAAGACGGGGTGGAGATCGGGGCCAATTCCACCGTGGATCGCGGGTCCATCCGTGATACGGTGATCGGGGCTGGCTCACGCCTCGACAATCTGGTGCAGATTGGCCATAATGCACGGCTGGGACGCTGCTGTATTGTCGTTTCCCAGGCTGGCATTTCGGGTTCGACCGAACTTGGTGATTTCGTGACGGTTGCGGCGCAGGCCGGGCTGATCGGACATATCAAGATCGGTGCCAAGGCCCGGATCGGCGCGCAGTGTGGTGTCATGTCCGATGTGGAAGCCGGAGCCGATGTGATCGGTAGTCCGGCCATGCCTTTTCGGGAATTTTTCCGGAACGTGGCCTTTCTTCGTCGGATGGCCAAAAAAACGACGCAGGATGGAAACAGGGAAAAGGCCGACAAGGCCTGATTATCTGCTGCCATTGCATATTCAACCGGCAGGAAGCCACTGTTCCGTCTGGCGCGGGAGGCTTTCAGGCCGAACAAGTGGTTGGACGACGTGGATAAAGAAGTAGAGGCACTCCCAGCGGACGGCACGCCCGCGACGCTGGAATCAATTGATATCATGCGGATCATGGAAGCGATTCCCCATCGCTATCCGTTCCTGCTGATTGATCGCATGGTTGATATCGTGCTGGGACAGTCGGCGGTTGGCATCAAGAATGTCACGGTCAACGAACCGCATTTTCAGGGGCATTTTCCCGCGCGCCCCGTCATGCCCGGTGTCCTGATCATCGAGGCCATGGCCCAGACTGCCGCGACGCTGGTGGTCCTGACGCTTGGCCCGGCATTCGAAGGCAAGCTGGTTTACTTCATGACAATCGATGGCGCGAAATTCCGTCGTCCCGTCGGCCCGGGCGACCAACTGCGCATCCATGTCGAAAAAGAACGTAGCCGCGCGAATGTCTGGAAATTCAAGGGTGTGGCGCGGGTTGATGGCGTATCTGTTGCCGAAGCAACATTCAGCGCCATGATCATGGGGTAATACCGCGGGAAACGGGTCGTGGCGCGGGCCATCCCAATGGGCGGCCCGGTGTCCGCTTCCGGGTCTTTGGGCCATAGTTACTTGCGGGGATGGAGGCTATTCTGGCAGGAAGTTCATCTAACGATACCGACATGGATGAACGGCGTGGAAAAGCGCCTGAAATCCATCCGTCATCCATTGTGTCCAGCCGTGCGCGGATCGGTCGCGGCGTGCGCATCGGGCCATGGTGTTCGATCGGGCCGGATGTCGAGATCGGTGATAATGTCGAACTGATTTCACATGTGGTGATTGACGGGCGCACGACGCTGGGGGACGGGGTGGTGTGTTATCCCTTCACCTCTGTGGGCATGGCGCCGCAGGACCTGAAATACAGGGGCGAGCCGACATCGTGCATGATTGGCGCCCGTACCATCATCCGTGAAAACGTGACCATTCACCGTGGCACCGCCACCGGCACCGGTTTGACCCGTATCGGGCCGGACTGCCTGATCATGGCGAATTCCCATGTGGCACATGACTGTACGCTGGGGCGCGGTGTCATTATCGTCAACAACGTGGTCATGGGTGGCCATGTGGTGATCGGGGATGATGCCCGGATCATGGGGGCGGCGGCGCTGCACCAGTTTGTGCGTATTGGCCATGCGGCGCTGGTCGGTGGCGTGTGCGGGGTGGAAGCTGATGTCATCCCCTATGGTAGCGTGCTGGGTAACCGCGCGCGGCTGGTGGGGCTGCACTGGATCTGGCTGCGCCGTAATGGCGTCCAGCCAGAAGAAGTCCGGCGCATGCGTCAGGCCTTCCGCGCCCTGTACCCCAAGGCGGCCCATGCTACCGGCGCGGTGTTTCAGGACCGGCTGGAACACGTGCGCCAGACCTATGCCGATGACGCGCGTGTTGTTGAAATCCTTGATTTCATCGCTGCTCCCACCCATCGCGGGCTTGTGCGTGTCCAGAGTGCGGACATGATCGAGAGCGATGGCGCCTGAACCCGCAGCCAACCGGCAGGGGCCATGTGTTGGCATCCTTGCCGGTGGCGGCCCGCTGCCCGGTCAGGTGGCGCGGGCGGTGGAACAGGCGGGCGGCCGGGTTTTCATTGTCGGATTCCAGGGCTTTGCCGAACCTGCGGTGATCGGTCACTGGCCGCATCGCATGATCCGCCTTGCGGCGGCGGGTGAAATCCTGTCCGCATTACATGAACATCACTGTCGTGATCTTGTGCTGATTGGTCCCGTAAGGCGGCCTTCCCTGGTCAACCTGCGTCCCGATGCGACAGGTGCGCGTATTCTTGCGCGTATCGGCAAGGCGCTGTTCGCGGGCGATGACGGGCTGCTCGGGGCAATCGTGCGCGTGCTGGGGGAAGAAGGGTTCATCATCCGGGGCGCGCATGAATACCTGTCCGGGTCGGTGGCACGCCGCGGCGTGATGGGGGCGATCAGGCCCGATACGGCGGCCAGGGCCGATATTATATTGGCCCGCCGTGTGGTGCGTGAACTGGGCCGGCTGGATATCGGGCAGGGATGTGTGGTGCAGGGTGGCCTTGTGCTGGCGGTGGAAGCACTGGAAGGCACCGATCGCATGCTTGAACGCGTGGGTGGCCTGCGGCAACCTGACCGTCCCGCCGGTGTTCTGGTCAAGATGGCCAAGCCGGGGCAGGAGCGGCGTGCCGACCTGCCAACAATCGGCCCGCGAACGGTTGCGGGTGCCGTGGCCGCTGGTCTGCGCGGAATCGCGATCGAGGCCGGGGCTACGCTGATGACCGATCCCGCCGCCTGCATTGCCATGGCGGATGAAACCGGGCTGTTCCTGATCGGAATTGGCGGCGAAGATGAAAAGATGGACTGAAGGGGAAATGTCAGATGGGAACCTACCTGCATACCATGGTGCGCGTGCGCAATCTGGAAGCCAGCCTTGATTTTTACCAGCTGCTGGGCATGCATGAACTGCGCCGCAAGGATGTGCCTGAAGGGCAATACACCCTTGTCTTCATCGGTTATGCCGATAACGCGGCGGGGCAGGCGGAAATCGAACTGACCTATAACTGGGGTCAGGATGATGGATATGATGTCGGTACGGGATTTGGCCACTTCGCCCTTGGCGCGCCCGACGTGACCGCACTGGTTGAAAAGATCCGTGCAGGCGGCGGCAAGGTCACGCGTGAGCCGGGACCGGTCAAATTCGGCACCACCTTCATCGCCTTTGTCGAAGATCCCGACGGCTACAAGATCGAGTTGATCCAGAAGTCCTGAACGGCGCGTCCGGTTACGATTTGCGCGCGGTAAGGAGCTTGCGCATCGCGCTGAGTTCCCTTGTCGCCGCATCCAGCGCCGTCAGGATGTCACGCGCGGCTTTCTGGGTGCGTTCGTCCTTGCTGAGTGCCAGCGAATCCGCCTGCAGCATGGCGGGCGACAGGTGGCCACGAATGTCATGGATGTGTTGCCGCAGCCTGTCATCGGTCACATCGGTAGAGTCGCGTGCAGGGCTGGTCATGAAAATCATCCGGTTATGGCGTGAAAGGGGAGCAGCATTGACGTTGTCCGAAAGCATCAGTATAAGGCGCGGCTCAGGGTTCCCGTAGTGTACGGGACCTGTTGGAATTTATTCCGTAACCTGTCTGTCATTGTCAATCTGGGAGTGCCGTTGTGAAGCGCACGTATCAACCCTCGAAGCTGGTCCGCAAGCGTCGCCACGGCTTCCGTTCGCGTATGGAAACCGTTGGTGGCCGCAAGGTTGTCGCAAACCGTCGTACCAAGGGCCGCAAGCGTCTTTCTGCCTGAGGCAGGTGACGTCTGTACATTCCGGGTGCCCGTGTGCCCGGAACCATGAATGTCTCTATACAAGGGGCGGCTGAAAGTGGCCGATAAGTCCACGCGCCTTAAAAAACGTGCCGAGTTCCTGCGGGTTGCGGCCAAGGGTCGCAAGGCCCCCGTTCCGGGACTGGTGCTGCAGGCGCTTGAACGCGGTGACACGCAGGCTGCCCGGTACGGTTTTACCGTTACCAAGAAAGTAGGCAATTCCGTCGTGCGCAACCGGGCGCGGCGGCGCCTGCGTGAAGTGGTCCGGCTGGTTGGCCGCGAACAGGCGCTTACGGGTGTCGATATCGTGGTCATCGGTCGGGGCGGCACATGCGGGCGGCGGTTTGATGCCCTGATGGGGGATTACCGCAAGGCCCTGCGCAAGGCGGGAGTGAAGGAAGAATCGTGAGCACGTCTTCCATCAGCCTGCCTGCCCATATGCTGCGCGCGGTCATTCGCGCGTATCAGCTGGTGATCCGCCCCATATGGGGCGCGCATTGCCGATTCACTCCTTCATGCAGTCATTACGCACGCGACGCGATCGCCCACCATGGGGCCATGCGCGGCAGTGTGCTGGCGGGGTGGCGCATCCTGCGCTGCAATCCCTGGAACGCGGGTGGTCATGACCCCGTTCCCGCCACGGCCTGCGGCTGTGACATGCATGACTCCATGAAAAACACGAAAAGTCTGGCGGGTCGCTGATGGATATCAAGCGTTTTATGGTGGCAACAGCACTGTCTGCCGTGGTGCTGGTTGGGTTTGAGTATTTCCTGCCACAGCAGAACCATAAAACGGTCGAGCAGCAGGCCGATACCGCCACGCCCGCACCGGCGCCAGCACCCGCGTCAGGTGACGCCACGGTGGCGGCGCCTGCGGATACGGGGCAGCCCGACCCGCGCGTGGCCATTGATGCCGACCGCGTGCATGGGTCACTCGACCTGCGTGGTGCGCGTCTTGATGACCTCGTACTCAAGAATTATCACGAGACGGTGCAGCCAGGCAGCCCGCTGGTGCGCGTGCTGGAACCGCGCGGGCAGGCGGAACCCAACCTGGTTGAGGTCGGCTGGACCAATGTCAGCGGCGGCCATGTCAGCGTGCCTGATGCCAATACCGTCTGGACTGCCGACCATGATACCCTGACCCAGGCACAGCCCGTTACCCTGTCATGGGATAACGGTCAGGGACAGGTGTTCCAGATTGGCATTGCGATTGACCAGAACTACATGTTCTCGGTCACGCAGAAGGTCATCAACCATGGGGGGGAACCGGTTTCGCTGTATCCCTTCTCCCGCGTGGAGCGTGCCTATACCCCGGTCGAGACGGGCGGCTACCTTGTGCATGAGGGGCCGATTTCCGTCATTGACCACAAGCTGGATGAAAGCTCCTACAAATCCCTGCGCAAGGGGGCGGTGCCGCCGGGCAACATCGCGTGGACCAAGGCAGGTCAGGGCGGATGGGCTGGCATTACCGACAAATACTGGCTGTCCGCCGTCATTCCGCAGCAGGACAGTGATGTGGCAGGCACCTATGCCTACCAGCCCACGGGTGGGGACAAGGGCATCTATGATGTCGGCTTTACCGCGCGCGCGCCGCTGGTGGTCGCGGCCGGGGGCAATGCCACAACCGCAAGCCACGTCTTTGCCGGGGCGAAGGAAGTGCCACTGCTGGAAAAATATGAATCCAGCCTGCATATCCCCGATTTCTGGAAAGCGGTCGATTTCGGCTGGTTCGCGTTCCTGACGCGTCCGATCTTCACGGTTCTGGACTGGCTGAACACCATGCTGGGCAATTTTGGCCTGGCGCTCATGGCCTTCACCCTGCTGGTCAAGGCGCTGTTCTTCCCGCTGGCGACCAAGCAGTTCCATTCCATGGGCAAGATGCGGCAGCTTCAGCCCAAGATCAAAGCCCTGCGTGAGCGGTATAAAGACGACCAGATGGCGCTGAACCAGCAGATGATCGCGCTGTACAAGCAGGAAAAGGTCAACCCGGCCAGCGGCTGCCTGCCCATGCTGCTGCAGATTCCGGTGTTCTGGTGCCTGTACAAGGACCTGTACGTCACGATCGAGATGCGTCACGCGCCCTTCTTCGGCTGGATCCATGACCTGTCATCCTTCGATCCGACAAACCTGTTCACCCTGTTTGGCCTGATCCCGTGGAATCCGTCGGTCATTTCCCCCATGCTTCAGCTTGGCCTGTGGCCGATCGCGTTCGGGCTGACCATGTTTGCCCAGATGCGCCTGAACCCCGCACCGGCAGCGGACCCGGCGCAGCAGAAGATGTTCCAGTTCATGCCGATCATCTTCACGTTCTTCATGGCGCGCCAGCCATCGGGACTGGTGATCTACTACTGCTGGAACAACCTGCTGACCATGGCGCAGCAGACGCTGATCCAGCGCCGGATGAACAAGGGAACGCCCGCTGTTGCGACACCTGCGAAGCCCAGGCTTCCGGCAGGGAAGAAATAGGACGGGATCAAGATGGTGGAATTTTCCTCCTCCACGCCAACACCGGAAGAAATGCAGCGCGACATTGAAATCGGTCGCGTCCTGTTCGCGGGTGAATTCAATTTCGTGTTCGGCGCGCAGCAGCTTGGCCAGCTGCCCGACCCCGTGCTGCCCGAAATCGCGTTTGCCGGGCGGTCCAATGTCGGCAAGTCCAGCCTGATCAACGCCCTGACCGGGCGAAAGGCACTGGCGCGGGCCTCGTCCGAGCCAGGGCGGACCAAGCAGCTCAATTTCTTTGAACTGGCCGACCGGCTGACACTGGTGGACATGCCGGGTTATGGTTTTGCCAAGGCCGCCAAGGCGGTCAAGGAAGACTGGCAGGGCATGATGTTTTCCTACCTGCGCGGCAGGCCGACACTGCGCCGTGTCGTGCTGCTGCTGGACAGCCGGGTGGAGGTCAAGGCGACCGATCAGGAAATCATGAAGCTGCTGGACCGTGCCGCCGTGACCTTTCAGGTCGTGCTGACCAAGTGCGACGTGCCCAAGCCCGCGGTGCTGGAAGCCAAGATGCGCGAAGTCACCGCCATTGTTGCGACGCATGCGGCGGCTTTTCCAGATGTGCTGGCAACCAGCAGCGAGACCGGCGAAGGTATTGCGGAACTGCGCGCGGAACTCGCGCGGCTGGCCAATCCGGTCTAGGGCGGTCACACGTCAGGCCCCGCCACGGGCCATGGGTATTCAGCAGTCAGGAGCGAAGGGAACGTTCGGATGACAGGAACGGAATCGGGCGACCGGGAAGCACAGGTACGGGCCGAGGTTCTGGCCAGGGCGCTGCCTTACCTGCGCCGGTATGCGGGGGATACGGTTGTCGTCAAATATGGCGGCAGCGCGATGGTCGATACGTCGCTGTCCACCGCGTTCGGCCATGATATCGCACTGCTCAAGCAGGTCGGGGTCAACCCGGTGGTGGTGCATGGTGGCGGGCCGCAGATCAGCGCGATGCTCAAGCGACTGCAGATTGAATCGACCTTCATCGACGGCCTGCGCGTGACCGACGCCGCCATGATCGACGTGATCGAGATGGTGCTGGGCGGCAAGGTGAACAAGCAGGTCGCGGGCCTGATCAACCGGGCCGGTGCGCTGGCAGTTGGTATTTCGGGGCTGGATGGTGGCCTGATTTCCGCCCGCAGGCTGCAGCGCCGCGCGCGTGAAGCCGGTGTCGAGACCGATCGCCTGCTGGACCTTGGCTTTGTGGGCGAACCCACCCGTATCGACCCGCGCGTGATCTATGCGCTGTCCGGTTCGGGGCTGATCCCGGTGATCGCGCCCATCGGCGCGGGTGAACAGGGTGAAACCTACAACATCAATGCCGATACGGCTGCGGGTGCGATTGCGGGCGCGGTCAATGCCAGTCGCCTGCTCATGCTGACGGATGTGCCCGGCGTGCTGGATGGCGACGGGAAACTGATCCCGGAACTGACGGCGGAAGACGCGCGCCGGGGCATTGCCAGCGGCATGATTTCCGGCGGCATGATCCCCAAGGTCGAAACCTGCCTCGAAGCCGTGCGCGCGGGGGCGAAGGCCGCCGTCATCCTTGATGGCCGGGTGCGGCATTCCTGCCTGCTGGAACTGTTTACGGAAGCCGGGCCGGGCACCCTGATCCGCGGCGGATAGAACGCGCCGGATCGGGACATGGGGGGACAGGGCCAGTGCGTTGACATTGCCCATGATCCTCCGCATGGTCCGCAGGCAATCAATACCGAAGGCCCCCGGCATGACCCGCCGGGGACGCCTGCCCAAGACAGGATTTTGCAAATATGACCGATACATCCCTTCAGAGCCAGATCGAGGCCCTGTGGGAGCGTCGCGAGACGCTGTCCACCGCCACCACAGGCGCTGACCGTGATGCCGTCGAGGCAGCCCTTCTGGCGCTGGATTCCGGCAGGCTGCGCGTCGCAACCCCCGGCCCGGCCGGCTGGGTCGTCAATGAATGGCTGAAGAAGGCTGTCCTGCTTTCCTTCCGCCTCAATGACAACCGGATTGTCGAAGGCGGTGGTGCTGGCGCGCCCAGCTTTGACAAGGTGCCGCTGAAATTCGCGGGCTGGGACCAGGCGGCGTTTGCCGCCGCGGGCTTCCGCGCGGTGCCGGGTTCCATCGTACGCCGTTCCGCGTTCATTGCGCCGGGTGTGGTGCTGATGCCCAGCTTCGTCAACGCCGGTGCGTATGTCGATAGCGGCACGATGGTCGATACGTGGGTTACGATCGGCAGCTGCGCGCAGATCGGCAAGAACTGCCACATCAGCGGCGGCGTGGGCATTGGCGGCGTGCTGGAGCCGCTGCAGGCCGCCCCCGTCATCATCGAGGACGGCTGCTTCATCGGCGCGCGTTCGGAAGTGGCCGAAGGTGTTGTGGTCGAACGCGGCAGCGTGCTGTCCATGGGCGTGTTCCTTGGCGCTTCCACCAAGATCGTTGACCGTGCGACGGGTGAGGTCTTCATGGGCCGCGTCCCGGCCTATTCCGTGGTTGTCCCCGGCACGCTGCCGCCGCGCCAGGTGACCAGCACCGATGGCAAGCCGCTGCCGTCGCTGGACTGCGCGGTGATCGTCAAGCGTGTCGATGAGCGCACGCGCTCCAAGACCTCGATCAACGACCTGCTGCGCGGCTGAGAAACATTATGGGGGATGGCGGAATGGCGAATACGGAACAGGATCCCGGCGGCGTTATCGCCCTTGCGCGTGACCTGATCCGCTGTCCTTCCGTAACCCCTGATGATGGCTGCGGCATCACCGCGCTGGCCCATGTGCTGGAACAGATCGGTTTCAGCGTAACCCTGCTGCCGTTTGGCGAAGGGGCGGCGCGCACCCCCAACCTGTTCGCCCGCCTTGGCACGGGACATCCGCATCTGTGTTTTGCAGGGCATACGGATGTCGTGCCGGTGGGCGACGACAGTGCATGGGCGCATGACCCCTTTGGCGGGGTCATACATGACGGCGTCCTGTTCGGTCGGGGCGCATGCGACATGAAGGGGGGCATCGCCGCCTTTGTTGCCGCCGTCAGGCTGTATCTGGAACGCACGCCACGACCACAGGGATCGATCAGCCTGCTGATTACGGGCGATGAGGAAGGCCCCGCCACCAACGGCACGGTGCGTGTGCTGGACTGGATGGCGGCCGAGGGCCAGATCCCTGATTTCTGCCTTGTGGGCGAACCCACCAATCCCGCTGGCATGGGTGATGTCATCAAGATCGGCCGCCGTGGCAGCCTGAATGCCCATATTACCGTGCATGGCACGCAGGGGCATGTGGCCTATCCACACCGGGCGGATAACCCGGTCCATCGCCTGCTGGCGCTGCTGGGTGAACTGACGGCGGCCCCGCTGGATGCCGGCAGTGAATGGTTCGAGGCCTCCAGCCTGCAGGTCACCAGCCTTGACGTGGGCAATACGGCCACCAATGTCATTCCTGCCCGGGCCGAGGCCCGGCTGAACATCCGTTTCAATGACCTGCATACCGGCGCCGACCTTGCGGGCTGGATCCGTACCGTGGCCACGCGGCATGCGCCACGGGCGGATGTGGGTATTGCCATCAGCGGTGAATCCTTCCTGACCGAACCCGGCGCGCTGGTGGAGGCCCTGCGTGCGAGCGTGCGCGCGGTGACGGGGCATGTGCCGAAGCTGGATACCGGCGGCGGCACGTCGGATGCCCGCTTTATCAGCCGTTACTGTCCCGTGGCGGAATTCGGGCTGGTGGGGGCAAGCATGCACAAGACGGACGAGCATGTCAGCCTGTCGGACCTGAATCAGCTGACAGCGATCTATACCGGCTTTCTTGAAAAGGTAATGCGTTAATGTCTGATCGCGGCACATCCCCCCAGCCGAATTCACCCGGTCTTGGCATGATCCTCAAGGGAATGCTGCTGCTGGGGCGGGGCCGCGCGGAAGGCATCGCCTATTTTGGCAATACGCGCGATTCCGTCCTGGCTGCACTGGCACCCCGCCTGGCGTTGTGGCTGGTGGGTGGTGGACTGACCATCGGCACCGCCCCGCAGGCGCTCAGCGGGGTGAAGGTGCTGTTTGCGCTGTGCCTGATCCTGCTGCCCGCCATCGTGACCCATGCGCTGGCGCGGCGGTGGAAGCGGGAGGGGCTGTGGCTGCGCTACATCACGGCTGCATGGTGGACGGACTGGGTCACCCTGTTCGTGGGGCTGGCGGTGGCGCTGCTTATGGCGCTGGCTTCGCCCAAGCTGCTGGAATCCAGCACGGGGGCGATGATTCTGAACGGGGTGGAGTTCGGTTACAGCCTGTGGCTGACATGGTACGTGGCACGTATCGGCCTGCTGCTGCGCCGTGGGCAGGCGGTGGTGCTGGTGCTGGCGATACTGGGCAGCCTTGGCCTGTTGTCGGCGGTGGTCGGTGTGCTGTCCCCCAACCAGCGCGCATGGCATGATTTCCTTTACCCCCTGCTGGTGCAGCAGGGGCAGGGCTCGGCGCACTGATAAAAAACAGAAGTCGCTGGGTGCCGCCTTTTTTTTAAAGGCGGTGTCTCCTGAAGCTTTTTGGGAAAAAGCTTCACCAAAAACTTTTGCTGGTTACCACGCAGGTCAGCGGCTGAAGGGATTTTCCTCGTAACCCACACCGGTCAGGCACAGGCCTTCCGGCGGGGCGGTCGGACCACCCGCGCGGCGGTCACGCGCCGCAAGGGCCTGTTCCACCCGTTCCGGTGCCCAGCGGCCTTCACCGACCAGTTTCAGCGTCCCGGCCATGTTGCGCACCTGATGGTGCAGGAAGGAACGGGCTTCGGCTTCAATCACCACATATTCGCCTGCGCGCCGCACCTCCAGCCGGTCGATCGAGCGCACCGGGCTGCGCGCCTGACAGGCCGAGGCACGGAAGGACGTAAAATCATGTCGTCCCACCAGCGACTGGGCAGCGCTGTGCATTACATCCGCATCCAGCGGTGCGCGGACATGCCAGACATGGCCTTCCTCCAGCGCCGGGCGGCCGGCACGGTTGAGGATCCGGTAGCGATAGGCGCGTGAACACGCGGAAAAACGTGCATTCCAGTGCGGCAGCACCGGGCGCGCCATCAGCACCACGACCGGGTGGGGCTTCATGTAGAAATTCAGTCCGTCCCGCACCGTGGCGCTAGACAGTGTGACGTCGGCCGGGAAATCCAGATGTGCGACCTGTCCGCTGGCATGCACGCCCGCATCCGTGCGGCCTGCAGTGATGCTGCGCACGGTACGTCCGGCGGTCAGGTTCTTCGCGGCATCTTCCAGAAGGCCCTGTATCGAGGTCAGGTGTTCCGCCTGCTGGCGTTGCCAGCCGACAAAGCCGCGCCCGTCATATTCCATTAGCACCGCCCAGCGGCAGACCGATGGCGGGGCGGCGTCACCGGGACGCGCGGGCAGGGCTTCAGACATTGGGCGTCTCTGTGCCAAAACACGTGCCGGGGGCGACAGCCTGCCCGCGCAGGAAATCGGCGGCTTCCATCATGCCGCGTCCAGGACGCTGCAGGCGGGTGATGCGCAGCGCGGTGCCATTGCCGCAGGCCACCAGCAGGCGATCATCCACTACCGTACCCGTTGCTACCCGTGTTGTATCCGGCGTCAGGCTGACGGCCCCGATCTTGATGGTCTGACCATCAAGCGTGGTGAAGGTGCCGGGCCACGGCGTCAGGGCGCGTACCTGCCGGTCAATGTCAGCGGCGGGACGGGTCCAGTCGATGCGCCCGTCCTCACGGCTCAGGCGCTGGACATAGGTGACGCCTGCTTCAGGCTGCGGTGTGCCGGGAAAGGCAGGACGGTTCAGGACATCGACAACCAGCCGCCCGCCCATGGCCGCAAGGTCATCATGCAGCGTGGTGGCGGTAGTGTGCGCTGTCAGGGCCACATGGTCGCGCAGCAGCATGGCGCCGGTATCCAGTCCTGCATCCATCTGCATGATGGTGACGCCACTTTCGCTGTCACCGGCCAGGATGGCGGCCTGTATCGGGGCTGCGCCGCGCCAGCGTGGCAGCAGGCTGGCATGGATGTTCAGGCAACCCCGCGCGGGGGCGTCCAGCATGGCCAGCGGCAGGATCAGGCCATAGGCCGCGACCACGGCGGCATCCAGCTTCAGGTCACGGAAATGCGCGTGTTCTTCCACATTGCGCCGCAGCGACAGTGGCGTGCGGACGGGAAGCCCCAGTTCTTCCGCAGCAGTCTGCACGGGGGAGGGGCGCAGCTTCTTTCCACGCCCGGCAGGGCGGGGGGGCTGGCTGTAGACGGTCACGATATCATGCCCGGCCTCATGCAGGGCACGCAGGGCGGGCACCGCGAAATCAGGCGTACCCATGAAGGCCAGTCGCATGGCGTTGGAATCCGTTCAGGCTGGGCCGGAACCCGTCTGGTGTCACCCCCGGTTCCGGACTGTGTGGTCGCGACCGGCGCGATCAGTGCTTCTGGCGCTGTTCCTTGGCCAGGCGGCGCATGATCATGTTGCGCTTGAGTGTGGACAGGTGATCGACAAACAGGATGCCTTCCAGATGGTCGATCTCATGCTGCAGGCAGGTGGCCAGCAGGTCATCAGCTTCCAGTTCCTGCATCTTGCCATCCATGTCCTGATAGCGCACGCGCACGGCTTCAGGGCGGATGACCTCGGCATACTGGTTGGGCAGCGACAGGCAGCCTTCCTCACGCACGGCCATGGCGTCCGTCTCGGCGATCACTTCGGGGTTGATCAGCACCAGCGGGTTGCGCGCCTCGTCCTTGTCAGCCACGTCCACGATGGCAAACCGCATGCCAAGACCGACCTGCGGGGCGGCCAGGCCGATGCCGGGGGCCTGGTACATGGCCGCAAACATGCGGGGAATGATGGTGCGCAGTTCGCCCATGTCCTCGGGGCGGACAAGGCGGGTTTTCTGGCGCAGGACCGCCTGGGGTGCGACCAGGATCGGCATGGGGGTCGCCTGAGCGATGACATCATGATCAATCATAGACTGCCATTTAGCGTGTCCCCACATGGGATGCCAGAGGGGATGCGGCCAAAATGCCATGGTGCGTGCGTGGTATCCTCCCCTTGCGCATGGCTATTATTCTCCCATATCGTGAAGGGACGGGATGCGGATGCTGTTTCGGGTCCGTTTTTCGTTTCTTGTCTCGCTCGCAGCAGAGGAGGCCGATTTGTCGGGTAGAGTTTTCGGGTCACCCATGTTCCTCGGGTTTGACCATCTGGAGCAGATGCTTGAACGCGCATCTAAAAACGCGTCGGACGGGTATCCGCCCTATAATATAGAACAGGTCAGCCCCACGACCCTGCGCATTACGCTGGCGGTGGCGGGGTTTGTGATGGAAGACCTGCATATCACACAGGAAGACAACCAGCTGGTCATTCGTGGCCGGCAGAGCGACGACGGGCAGGGACGGATCTTCCTGCACCGTGGCATTGCCGCCCGCCAGTTCCAGAAGGCGTTCGTACTGGCCGAGGGAATCGAGGTCGGTGGCGCGTGGATGGATAACGGCCTGCTGCATATCGAACTGGCCCGCCCGCAGCCGGAAGTACGTGTGCGCAAGATCGAGATCGGTCGCGCGCCCGCAGCCCCACCGTCACGCGATCGTGTGGCGCCGGTGGTGGACGTACCCGCCGGACGCAAGCAACGTGTCGTGAGGGTCATTGACGAGGAATAACAGCGTACGCCGTAATGTAACGGCCCATATTGCGATGCAGATGGGAAGGGACGACCGTCCCTTCATGATGCAGGAGAGAACGCGATGAGAGTCACAACACAGAATGGCCGGGTGCTGCTGCAGAATGATGTGGTGAATGCCGCACCGGTCATCAGCACCTCGGAACTGCGCGGTCTGGGTATGGAATCGGTGGCCTACATCCGTGCGGTGGAAGTCGAGGGCGAAGCCGGGTTTGCCATCCATGCCGCCGACGGCACCCCCATGGCGGTGACGGACGACAGGGAGACGGCCATAAACGCCATTCTCCAGCACGAAATGATGCCGGTGCCCCTGCACTAGGCACTGTATTACACCAGATAAGGCAATGGCCCTGTCCCGGTTTTCGGGGCAGGGCCATTTGCATTATGGGGTGCTGCCAGCCCGCGCGGATCCGGCGGACTGGCCTGTCGTGTCAGCCGGCCTGACGCAGGGATGGGTCAAGCCAGCCGATATTGCCGTCCGGCCTGCGGTACAGCACGTTGACGGTATCGGTCTTGGTGTTACGGAAAAGCTGGATCTGGCTGTCCGCCAGGTCAAGGCGCATTACGGCCTCGCTCACGCTCAGGGCCGGGATCTCGGTCGGATGTTCGGCAATGATGGTGGCATAGGGACCGGCGGGTGGCAGCGCCGCGTCCTCATCCTCGGCCATGCCGTCTTCCTCGGCGGCGGCAAGCGGTTCGGCCATGCCGGGGCGCAGCACATAGCCACGACCGATTTCGGGTACCTGCTGGCGGACCTTCAGGTGGCCGTGATTCGTGGCCTTGCGGTGATAACGGCGCAGGCGCCGGGCAATGTGTTCGGCTGCGTCGTCAAAGGCGGAGTGGGCGTCCGCCGCCTCGCCCTCACCACGCAGGGTCAGGCCGCGTGTGGCGTGCAGGTTGATGTCACAGGTAAAAAACGAACGTGCGCGGCTGAAGGTAACGCGTGCCTCCATGGCCTGCCCGAAATACTTTTCCGAAATGCGGTCCAGATGGGCGCTTACCCGGTGTTTCAGGGCATCGGACAGGTCGATCTGCTTTCCGGCAACACTGATGTGCATAAGGGGTAACTCCTTACATGATCACAACGCAGTCGCATGCGGGAGACGGAATACGGTCGTTTCAGTCAATGGTCATGAAATTGAGGGGGACGATCCTGCTCCCATGCGGGCTGCGTGCTGGTGGCGGTTGCGTTGTGCCTGTCGGGCACATGGTCCCGAACGGGTACATTTGGGCATGGTTGCACCGTTGCTGTCCATGCCTTCCTTGCATAAAAGACCACAGGTTTTTTCCTTGGCCTTCCCCTTGCACATGCGCCCTGTCACACAGGGGTGGTGCATGCGGACCTACAGCGTGAATTTTTCACCCAGATAGACGCGGCGCACGTCTTCGTTCGCCACGATTTCCTCGGGCCGTCCTTCGGTCAGCACCTGTCCGCTGTGCATGATGTAGGCCCGGTCGATCACTTCCAGCGTCTCACGCACGTTATGATCGGTAATCAGCACCCCGATGCCGCGATCCTTCAGATGGGCGACAAGGTCACGGATTTCGCCCACCGCGATGGGGTCAATACCGGCCAGCGGTTCGTCCAGCAGGATGTAATGCGGCTGGCTGGCCAGCGCGCGGGCGATTTCCAGCCGCCGCCGCTCACCACCCGACAGGGCGAGGGAGGATGAATGCCGCAGCCGGGTAATGCCGAATTCCCCCAGCAGCCCATCGAGCATCGTCTGCCGCCGGTCCCGGTCCGGTTCCACGATCTCCAGCGCCGCCATGATGTTCTGTTCAACATTCAGGCCACGGAAAATGCTCGATTCCTGCGGCAGGTAGCCAATGCCCATGCGGGCGCGGCGGTACATGGGCAACTGGGTGATATCCGCGCCATCCAGCGTGATCGTGCCCATGTCGGGGCGCACCAGCCCCACGATCATGTAGAAGCTGGTGGTCTTGCCCGCGCCGTTCGGACCCAGCAGGGCCACGGCCTCGCCCCGCTGGACCTGCAGCGAGACATCGCGCACGACCTGCCGTTTCTTGTAGCTCTTGCCGATACCGCTGGCGATCAGCCCCGCATCGGCTGCGGGGATCGGCTGTTCGGTGGTGGCCTGGTCGGCCGGGGATGTCGTGTTCATCTTGCTGATCCCTTGTCACCTTTGCCCGCCTGGTTCGGAATGACCAGGCCGCTGACACGTGAGCCGGGGTTATCGGTCAGCGTTGCGATATCGGTGTGCATGTTCACGATGGCCGACGTGCCGCTGACCTGATTTTCCCCACGGGTGATATGCACGTTGCCAACCAGACGGGCAATGCCCGTATCGGGTACGTATACGCCCCGGTCGCCGGTTATGGTCTCGGTGCGGGTGCGGATCACGATATGGCCGAAGGCATCAACATGGTCGACCGTCCCGGCCCCGGGGGCCGGACGATCGTCCACGCGGGTTGCGCCCTGCGGGGCGTTGCCATCGGGGTGGGTGGCGTCCCATTCGCCGCGCGGGTTGCTGCGCTGCGCCTTTGGCCTGTCATACCCGACCAGTACGTCGGCGCGCAGCTGCCGCCCGTCATTGGTGGTCATGGTGGCGTTGCCACGGGCGACCGACATGTGTTCGTGCGAATGGTATTCCAGCACGTCGCGCGCGGTCAGGATATCCTGTGGCGTGGTCATCTTCAGGTGCTGGCCGGTCATGACCAGGATCGCCTGGTCCACGTCATAGACCGCATGGTCGCCCCATGCCTGGTCATTCGTGTTGAAGGAATGGACATGGCCGATTGCTTCCAGGCGGTAGACCTCGCTGGCGCCACCCGATCCGTCGCCACCGTCCGCGCCATTTCCCGTGGCGGGACCGGGCTGGCCGCCGGGAGCGCCCGCTGGCGCCGGGGCATCGGGCGTAGGCATGTCCTGCGGCAGGGTGTCGGATGTCGTGGTCAGGCTGGTGTCCACATCGGGATCGGCGCCAGCGGGGGCGGCTGGCGTGACAGGTGCTGCCGGTGCCGCTGGCGTGGCCTGCGGTGTCGCGGCGGGTGGGGTGTCGCCTGTCGCCTGTGGCGCGTTGTCCGTTATG